>CBRG010000091.1 GCA_000470535.1 Streptomyces sp. AW19M42 | reverse complement strand
CCCCGGACGCGCTATCCGGCCGCCGATGCTGCAGGGGCCGCGCAGTATTGTCGGGAGTCCTGAGTGCGGCCACCGGTTCCGCAACCCATGGGCGAGGTC
The DNA here is from genome assembly GCA_000470535.1 of Streptomyces sp. AW19M42. GTDB lineage: Bacteria > Actinomycetota > Actinomycetes > Streptomycetales > Streptomycetaceae > Streptomyces. Next base: position 26,769 of record CBRG010000091.1, on the reverse strand, counting down.
GCCCGCTCCGCGCCACGGTCTCGCGCCATCCACAGCTCGGACAACGGAGGTACCGCACATGAACGTCGACACCAGCCGACCGACCTTTCTGCTGGTCCACGGAGGGTGGCACGGAGCCTGGTGCTGGGACCTCGTACGCGCCGCGCTCGACGCCGACGGCTGGCGGTCCCACGCCATCGACCTGCCCAGCGCCAACCCCCCGGCCGGCCGGCCCGACGGCGCCCGGCCCGTGGGCATGCTGGACGACGCGGATGCCATCCGGGACAGCCTGCGGCGCATCGACGGCCCGGTGGTGGTGATCGCCCACTCCTACGGCGGCGTCCCCACCACGGAGGCCATCGCGGATGCCGCGAACGTGGCACACGTGGTGTACCTCGCCAGTTTTCAACTGGACGTGGGCGAGAGCACCTTCACGTTCCTCGGAAAGCCCGTACCGGACGACGGCACGGACGTGGCCCCGCCGTACGGGGTCGTCCGGCGGGTACTGTTCGACGACGTGCCCGAGGCCGAGGCCGCCCGTGCCGTGACGCGGCTGCGCCCCCAGAGCGTACGGTCCTTCGCGGAGAAGGTGACCACGGCAGGATGGCGCACCGTGCCCTCCAGCTACATCGTCTGCGACCGCGACCAGGCACTCGCACCGTCCCGGCAGCACGAGCTCGCCACGCGCGCTGGTTCCGTCCACCGGCTGCCGAGCAGCCATTCGCCGTTCCTCTCCATGCCCCGGCAACTTGCCACTCTTCTGGGCCAGATCGCCACCTCCGCCCTCCCTGCTCCGTGATGGGCATCTCTTCCGAACCACGCGGGTAACCACGTGGACGTGGCGGCCTGTGGGATCGCCTGGTCACGGGCTCAAGAGGCCGTTCCGACCCGCACGGAACGCGCCTCGAAACTGGCCAGGCGGCCTTACTGTCCGCGCCACGCCGGGATCTCGTGCTGGCTTTACTGCGGTACGTCTCGGCGTACTGGACACGGGCCTTCTCCATGGCGGCTTGCCAGCGGAGCAGGAAGTGCGCCGTCTCGCAGGGGCTGTGGCCGATGACGGTGGCGGCCATCGGGGCGTCGGGTCTCAACTGTCACGCCCATCAGAGGCGTTGCTCAAGCTGGACCGGACGGCGCGACGGAGCGATTTGCTCGCAGCAAGCGGATCCACCTTGTCGGGCAGGCCGAGACCGCCCGGAGTGACCGGGCCCCGGCCGCGCCCCCGTCATAACTTCCGCAGTTGGGTCGACTGCGCACACAGATCCGCGCGGTTCGCGGCACCCGTCTTGTTCATCAGGCTGGCGATGTGTTTCTCGACCGTGCGGGGCGAGATGAACAGCCGGTCGGCGATGTCCTTGTTGCTCAGCCGGTCGGCGAGGAGCCGGAACGCTTCGTACTCCCGCACCGTGACGCCGAGGGCCCGCAACTGTTCGGGGATGCCGTCCGTGCCGCTTCGGTGCTGGTGCACGGGGGCACCAAGTCGTCTCAGGGCGGCCCGGCAGGCATTCGTGACGGCAGGCACCCCCTGCGCGTGGAAGTGGTGCTCGGCCCGTCTGAGCCAGGCGACCGGCTCGCCCCAGCCGTCCTCGTGTGCCGCGTCGGCGATCAGCCGCAGACCCAGGTGCAGGGCGGTCGGGTACGCGCCGGCATCCCGCAGCGCCGCACCGATGCGCTCGGCCGCCTCTTGGCTCTTCCCCTCCCGGCCGAGCAGGACGGCATCGGCGAAGGTGATGAACTGGCGGTTCCACCGCATCCGTCCGACCGCCGTGGCGGCGACCGCCTCCTGCCGCCTTCGGTCCGCGTCACCGGCCAGCACGTCCAGCAGCAGCCCCACCCCGTGCGTGCCGCTGAGGTAATAGGTGCTGGGATTGTGCCGCTCCAGCTCCGACACAGCCCCCAGTTCCTCCCGTGCCAGGTCCCGGTCCTCCTCCAACAGGGCGCAGAACGCGCGTGCCATGCCCAACGTGAGTGGTTCCTCCTGCGAACCCGCCCCCTCCCATTCCGCGAACGAGTCGAGGGCGGCCTCCATCGCCTGTCGATCGCCCTGGTGCGCCTCCAGCGACGCCAATGACATCAGGAGGTACCGGACTGCGGGGGCGAGCTTGAGCCTGCGCACGATCGTGAGGCACTCGATGGCGGCTTCCCGCGTCGCCTCGCGCACGCCCCGCATCACCCCGTCCAGGACGAGAATGCCGTCCACGGTGTGCACGATGCTGATCGAGCCCAGCCGCAGCGCCTCCTCACGGGCGGACAACAGTCCGGAGGTGTCGCCTTCCGCCAGCCAGTCATTGCCCGCGATACGGGTCGCCGCATACATCCGCCGCAGTGGGAGCTGGTGCCGTTCGGCCGTCGACAGGGCCTTTTCGAGCATGGCCCGGGACTCGTCCGGGTCCCGCTCGCGGGCCACGGTCGCCAGCAGCTCCCATGCCTGGCAGGCGACCGCAGGCAGCGCGTAGCGCTCGGCGGCATCGGCCGCCGAACGGGCGAGCTTCTCCGCTTGCTGGGTGCGGTCCGTGCCAGGTGTGTCCAGCGCGAGATAGGCAGCGGTGACGTCGACGGCTGCCGTCGCCGCACCATCCGGACTCGCTCCCAGCACCTCGCGGGCGCGGTCGATCTGCCGGTTGCCGTCGCTCCAACGCCCAGCCGTGTGAGCCACTTTGGCCAACCGGGTGTGCAGGATCGCCAGACGTGACGCACCCAGACCGGCGCTGTCCAAGGCATGGAGATGCTCGACCAGGTCGAAGGCCCGGTCGAAGTCGCCGGATTCGGCCAGTGCGGGCAGGAGCGACTCCAGCGCACCCGCCCGGTCCTGCGGGTCGCCGGACTCCGCCAGCAGCGTCTCGGCCCGGCTGAGCAGGGTCACCGCCGAACCGAGCGCGCCCGAAGCCAGAGCCCGCCGCCCCGCCTCCGCGAACAGCTTGCCGGCCGCGGTGTCCTCGCCGGCCGCGGACCGCAGCCCGGCTGCGAGCGCGCACCACTCGCCGGGCAGTTGCGGGTGCAGCTTCTCCACCGCCTCCGCGCCCTGGCGTGCCAGGTCCGCCCGCTGAGTTGGCGTCAGCTGAGTGAACAGGGCTTCCACGGTGGGTGAATGACGAAAGGAATACCAGTCGGGAGCGGGCTCGTCAGGGACCACCAGGCGAGCCGCGACACCGGCCTGCAGATGGCTGAGCAGCGCCCGGTCGTCAATGCCCGTCATCCGCTGGAGCACGGTGAGCGGGAACCTTCTGCCCAGCACGGCCGCCGCCGACAGCATCGTCAGGCCCTCCGTACCCAGCCGGTCGATACGGCGCAGGATTCCCCGGGCGAGAGCGGAGGAGACGTCGCCGCGCGGATCACCGACCGTCCGCCAGCCGTCCGGCCCCTGCACCAGGGTGCCCGCGCCGATCATCGACTGGAGCAACTCCTCGACCAGGTAGGGGCTGCCTGCGCCGCCCTCCCACAACCGCTCCAGCACCGCCGCGGGCACGTCCTGCGCGGTGGTGCCCAACTGACCCGCCACCAGTTCGCAGACCTGGGGGCGGGTCAGTGGCGACAGCTCCACGACCGAGGCCGTGCCACGCCGGCGGGCCGACTGCGCGAGGTCCAGGACATCGCTGAAGTCCGTGCGGATGGTGGCGAGGAGCAGAACCGAGCTGTACTCCAGATTGTCCACGAGGTATTCCAGGACGCCCAGTGTCTCGGGGTCGGCATCGTGCAGGTCCTCCAGCACCACGATCCGACCCCGACCGTGGTCGGTGGCCATGAGCAGACGCAGTACGGCCTCGCCCAGGATCACCATGGAACTGCTGTCGCCTGCACCGGTGTTCCAGTCCGGGATCAGCCGTCCCAGCACGGGTCTGTACGGCCCCAGGGGCAGCTCGTCCAGCGATTCACCGGTACGGAACAGAGACATCAGCGCCTCGGTCAGCGGCCGGAAGGGCACCGCTGGACCGGTGGTGCTGCTGCGTCCGCGCAGCACGCCCATCCCTAACTCGAGCGCGCTGCCCACGACCTCGGCCGCCAGCCGGGACTTGCCCACCCCGGCTTCGCCCACCAGGAAGACCACACCGCCGCGTCCCTGCCGAGCGTGGGACAAGGCGCGTTCGAGTAGGCCCAGTTGGGCATCCCGGCCGATGAGAGAAGACGCTTGGGAAGGCATGACCTCCAAGCATAATCAGATTACCTGGAGCCGTGGTGTGGCGTCCGGCCCTCCATTTCGCTCGGCCTGCCGGCCCGCCGAGCGGAATGGAGCGTCTACTGGGGCGCGGACACCGAGGTGTCGATCGAACTCAGCGTGATGACTATTCCGCTGGTGAGAACCATGCCTGCCAGGACGCGGGCGCGGGTGCACGCACGATTGCGGCCCGAGAGGGTGATACCGCCTGCGGCGTCCTGTTCGGCGTCGGCAGGCGTAGGGGCACCGGCCTCGGCGGAGACGGAAGCGGCCTGGCTGGAGAGCTGGTTCTGCTGGTTCATGGGAGAACTCCTTCGGGGGAAGTGCTCGGGTGAGCGAGGGGAGAGCGGAGACGGGGAGAGCGGGTGCAGGAGCGGGAAAAGAGCCGGGTCCGGCCGTGGCCTTTCGCCCTCAGCAGGCGGGCGGAGTGGCCGGACAGGAGTGCTCCAGCAGGAGCGCGGACGGGACACGGGTGGGGGAGCACAGACGGAGGAGTCCGTAGCCGATGCCGGCGAGGCCCGTCAGCATGCCGGGAGAGGGCACTTGGTCGGGGGTGGCGCAGCGGTGCTGCTGGCCCTCGACGGTCGCGAGTACCCGGCCGCTGGTGCGGGTCAGGGCAGCGGACGCTTGGGTGTCGCCCCGGCCGGCCAGGACCGAAAGGGCTTCCAGGGCACCGAACAGGCCGTGGCCCGCGCTCAGGTTGGGGCCGTCGCCGAGGGCGGATAGCCGGGCGGCGAGGTCGTTTCGCCCCGGCAGGTGCGCGGCCGCAGCGGCGATCCCGGGCAGACCGGTGGTCCACGAGGGGCCGTGCGCGGCGGCTTCGGGCCGGGCGGTGGCCGCGCGAAGTAGACCGGCCGCTTCCTCCGGACGTCCCCTTCCGTCCGCCCGGTGGTCCGCGTGGCGCCACAGCGCCCAGCCGATGCCCGCGGCCCCGTCGGCGAATCCTGCGGAGCCACCGCCCTGCGAGGCCGCGGGGGCCAGGACGTCCGCCACCGCGTCGGCCAGTTCCAGGGCCTGACGGGCGCCCGTCGCTTCATGGGCGGCGACCGCCGCCGCCAGGGCCCCGGCGGCACCGTCCGCGAAGCCGGGATCCACGCAGGCGCCCACGGCGTGTTCCAGTGCGGTGAGCGCGTCGGGCAGCGAGTCCGCGAGTTCGGCGTCGAGGAGGGACGACAGCCGGATCAGCCCGTACAGGATGCCGCCGAGCCCGTCGTACGCTCCTGGTCCGACCGCGGCACACAGTTCGGGGTCGGCCGCGAGCATCTTCAGCAGGCCAGGCAACGGCAGTACCGCCTGGTGGGCGAGCGCGGTGTAGCGGTCGGCGCCCGCGAGCAGTCCGGCCTGGGCCAGGAAGAGTGCGACCCCGGTGTAGCCCTGGCCCAGCCCCGCACCCATCGGCAGGACCGACCAGTGCCCGCCCGGCAGGCATTCGAGGCCGAGCCAGTTGGCCCGGCCGGCCCGCACAGCGCGGGCGGCGATCTCGTCGGCGATTCCGCAGGCCGCGGCGAGTAGTCGTGACGGCTCCGGCGCCACCGCCGGCAGGGGCGTCGCCACCAGCTCGGAGCGTGGCCTGACCAGCGGGGAACCGGCCTCCCGGGCGGCCAGCGCGGCCGCGACGATCCATTCCTGGTTCCGGCAGTCGACCTCGTCCATCCGCGCGATCTTGGTGCGGACGGCGCTCAGGCTCGCCACCGGCAGCAGGTGAGGCAGCCACGTCCCACCGGCCGCACGCACTCCCGTGCCGGAGGGCCGGTGGACGAAGAGGGGGATGTCCCCGCGCCACAGGTCCTCGGTCTCGTGCTCCACCAGCTGCCCGCGTGCCGGGTCGTGCGACGACTCGGTCCACAGCACCGCGAACGCGGCGTCCCGGGCGAGCGCGTCGCCGAGCAGTGCCGGGTGCGTGGACTCCTCGAGCAGGGTCGAGTACAGCCGTGTGGATCGAACGATCAGCCGCGCGGGACTGTCCGCATGCCGGGCCAACAGGGCTCCTGGCGCGCTGAGCTCGCTACCGTGCGCCCGGATCGCGTCGTACGTGGTGCGGAAGCCGTCCAGCAGCGCGGCGCGGTGGTCGGTGCCGTGGAGGCGACGTCCGTGGGGCAGCGGCTGGTTCTGCGCGGCCGGACTGACCACCGGACCTCGTACGACGCGCATGGTGTCCAGCCCGCTGTCCTGCCAGCACAGGCCCTCGCTCGGGTACGTGCCTTCCTCGGCACGGCCCAGCGCGGAGATGTCCAGCGCGCCGTGCTCCCCGATCAGCAGGTGGGGCAGCAGGCAGGTCCGGTGGACGGAAGCCTGAAGGGCGTCGGCGGCCGGGTCGGCCCCGGCCATGGAGGCCTGCGGCAGCCCGGTGTGCAGCAGGGTCTCGGCGTCCACCAGCACCGGCTGGTCGCCGGCAGCGATGAGGTTCTCGTAGTGCATGTCGGCGCCGTCCACCGCGTACAGCAGGGCCAGCAGTGCGCCCTGGCGCCGGTAGAAGGCGTCCGCCTCGGCCACCGAGCCGCACCAGCGGTGCTCGATGTACTCCAGCCAGCCGTGTTCCTGCCGCCGCACGGTGCGCGGGGTGCGCAGCTCCAGGCCGTCGACCCGGCCGGCGAGCCAGTGGGCCAGGTCGTCAAGCAGGGCGTGCTGCCCCAGCGGACGGGGCTTGTACACCGCGCGTGACCCGTCCGCGAACTCCAGCACCGCCACCGAGCGCCCGGCTCGGTGGGCGTCGCCACGGCCCAGTTCGATGCGGGTGAGCGGGCCGGGGTCGCGTCCGTCGAGAAGGACGGCCACCAGTTCCTGCCGGTCGGCGTGCAGCCGCAGGCCAAGTTCGGCGACCGCGTCGGCCGCGTCCATGGCCGTCCGGCCCAGCATCCTGGCCAGCACCGGATAGGCGGTGAACAGGGCCCGCAGGCCGTCCGCACTCCCGCTGGCGGCGAGGAAGGAGGCGAAGCGATCGCGGGGCGTGGCCCCGGGGAGCCGACCGGCGCGCCGGGCGCCGTTCAGTTCACGGACGAGTGTGCGGGCCGCCTGCCGGGCCATCCGGCCCAGCAGCCACTGCTCGAACGAGGCGCGCAGCATGGCCCGTTCTGCCGGGGGGAGCGGTGCCAGCTGCCGGTCGAGGGCGGCCGAGGCCGGACCCACCAGCGGTGCCACGACCGGTGCGAAGGCCTCGGGGCCGGTTGCGTCGCCGCCGGACTCCGGCCGTGCGGCGATGTGGGCACAGTCCAGGGCCTCTTCGACGTAACCCACCCAGCGTGGAGTGCCTGCGCGGTTCGCCAGGCGTTGCGGTGACTCGTCGGCGAGAGCTCCCAGGGCGAGTTCGTCGAGACCCAGGTGGGTCAGCCGAGCCGCGAAGCCCGCCGTGTCCCCGACGGCCCAAGGGGCGCGGCCGGACGGGGCGGTCGCGACGGTCGCCACGGGACGCCCTGGGGCGCCGACGCGCTCGCTGAGGGAGAGCGCGGGGGCCCACCAGGCGAGCGGCAGGTGCGCGCTTCGGGGAGTCGTGGGTGCGGCTGATTCGGTCACAGGAAGAACGTCGCAGATACTGCACGGCCCCCACATGGGGGAGCGTCCCCCATATTCTCCGAAGGCCCCCGCCGGTGAGTGGGGGCCGAGGCGGCGAACCCGTGCGCATTCGGCCCGCGTTTCCGGCGCCGGAGGCCGACCTCGCAGGTCACGGCATACGTCGATATCTCCGTGCTGCCGCACGGCCCGCCGTGACACCTCGTTCCGGCGGCACGTCCCCGCCGGTGCGCGGCCGTCCGTGCGGAAGGAGTCAGTGCCGGGCCGGCGGCAGCAGGCGTGGCTCAAGGCGTTCCTCACGCACCCCGCCACCCTCGCACGTCACCACGTAGGCGCCCTTGCCCGCCGATTCCGTGACCGCCTCTACGAGACGGGTGCCGTGATAGACGAGCCCCACCCCGTCGTCGGTGCAGTGCGCCGTCGGCAGGGTGCCGTCAGCGACCATCCGGTGGATCAGCGGACGGCGGCCCAGGTCGGAGTCGTAGTGGACACCGTTGCCGTACGGCAGGAAGCCGAGCGCGTCCACCACCGGCCGCAGATCCGGCCCGTACGAGTCGGTCGCGCCGCCCGTGAACCAGCAGATGGATCCGGCGCTCACCCCACTCAGCACCACCCCCGACTGCCAGGCGCGCCGCAGCGCCCCGTCCAGCCCGTGCACCCGCCACACCGCCAGCAGATTCGCTACCGACCCGCCCATAACCCACACGACGTCGTGGTCGAGGAGCGTGCCCTCCACGTCCTCCACGTTCGGCATGGGGAACAGGTGCAGCGGCGTCAGGTCGAACCCCGCCACCCGTGCCGCCTCGTGCATCCGTGCGGTGACGTGCTCCGCGTCCCCCACCGCCGTGCCCAAGTACAGGATGCGCGGACGGCGCCCGTCCACCCCGGACAGGTCAACCGCGTGGTGGACCAGGGAGTCGAACAGCACCCGCGCACGGGGGTCGGCGCGATGCCCTCCGGAGGTGGCCAGGACGGTCGGCTGCGAGGCGGGCATGCGCGAGATGATAACCCGTGCCGGTAACGGGCCGTTGCCGCGACGCGACGGGGCCGCTCCGCCGCACGCCGTGGGAGCTTCGGCCACAACTTGGGTGGTCGGCCCGCATCCGCCACCGCCCCCGCCTCCCGTCTACTGATGTCCGGCCGACGATCCCGGCAGCGGCACGGGACCGTGCAGCCCCGGTGTGTGGAACATCGTCGACTCGATCAGTGACCAACAGGTGCCGTACGGCCGAGACAACAGGAGTGAAGGACATGCGGACCTCTCTGGGTATCGACCCCCTCGCACGGAGCGTCTATCTCACGATGGTCGACCTACCCGGCGCCGGCGTCTCCGAGTTGGCGGAGCAGATGAAGGTGTCCGAGGAGACGGTCCGGGAGCGGCTGGAGCGGTTGTCCTCCCTCCTGCTGGTGGTTCCCGGCGATACCTCCACCGGCTGGCGGCCTGTCGACCCGGAGGTGGGCCTGGCGGCGATGCTCGCCCGGCAGCAGGACGAACTCGCCCGCCATCGCCTCCAGGTGGAGGACAGCCGGCTCGAAGTGACCCGGTTGCTCTCCGAGCACTCCCGCGCCGGCCGTGACGGTATGCCGGGCGTCGAGTGGCTGGCCGGTGCGGACGCCGTGTGGCGGCGTGTCACGGAACTCGCCGAAGGGTGCGAGCAGGAGTGGCTGACTGTCGGCCCCACGGAGCGGGTCGCTGTTCCCGTCGCCGAGTCCGCCCGGTCCATCGACGAGATCCTGCGCAGGCGTGGAGCGGTTGCCCGCACCATCGTCCTGGAGAGCGTCCGCAACGATTCCGAGGCGATGAGCCGCGTCCGGGGGAGGACAGGCAGCGTCGGCTCGATCCGTACGTTGCCGTCGCTGCCCGCGTGGATGATCCTCTGCGACCGCACCCACGCCGTGGTTCCGGTCGCCGGTGCCCGGGCCGTCGTCGGCGCCATGGTGTGCGGCGTCGAGTCGGTCACCCAGGCGTTCGCCGCCCTGTTCACCCGTCTCTGGAAGGAGGCGTTGCCGCTGGATGAGGCGCGCCCGCGCACCCGTGGCGGCCTCTCCCTCCAGGAGCAGCACGTCCTGAGACTCTGGGCGCAGGGTCTCACCGATGCCGCCGCCGCCCGCAGGATGGACGTGTCGCTGCGCACGGTTCGCCGGCTCTCCGAGAAGCTGACCGATCGTTTCGGTGCGCAGAGCCGCTTCCAGCTCGGCGCTCTGGCGATCGCCCAGGGTGGCATCCAGGTCGAGGACATGGTCTGACGCGTCCCGCACGCATCCGTGAGACCTCACGGTCGTCCTCGCGGCAGGGGCGTAAGCCCTCATCCGGCCGGCGCGAACTGTGCGCTGATCGCCGCCATCATCAGGTCCGCGATGTGCTGCGCCAGTTCCTCGGGGGTCGGGTGGTCGAACACGGTCCGTACCGGTATGTCGACCCGCAGAGCCTTCCGCAGCCTTGATGCGACCTGGGTGGCGAGCAGTGAGTGGCCGCCCAGCTGGAAGAAGTTGTCGTGGACGCCGACGCGTTCGATGCCCAGGAGCTCCGTCCAGACGGCCGTGATGTGACGCTCGACGGTGTTGCGCGGCGCCGTGTACGACGTTCCGAGATCCGGCCGCATGCCGTCCGGCGCCGGCAACGCCGCCCGGTCCACCTTGCCGTTCGCGGTCAGCGGCAGCTGCTCCAGCACCATGAACCCCGCCGGGATCATGTAGTCGGGCAGCTGGCGCCCCAGGTGCGCGTGCAGTTCCATGATGCTCGGGGCGTCCGGTCCGGCGGCCACCAGGTAGGCCACCAGCCGCTTGTCCCCCGGCACGTCCTCGCGAACGACCACGGCGACCTCACTGACACCGGGATGGGTGATCAAGTTGGCCTCGATCTCGCCCAGTTCGATGCGGTTGCCGCGGATCTTGACCTGGTGGTCGACCCTGCGCAGGAACTCCAGCTGTCCGTCCGGCTGCCACCGGACCAGGTCGCCGGTGCGGTACACGCGGCCGCCCACCTCCTCGGCCTCGAACGGGACGAAGCGCTCGTTCGTCAACTCGGGGCGCCCCAGGTAGCCGCGCGCCACCTGCACTCCACCGACGAGGAGTTCACCGGGGACGCCGACGGGCTGCGGAGTGCCGTGCTGGTCCACCACGAAGCACCGGGTGTTGGCGATCGGCCGCCCGATCGGCGGGACCGTGTCACCGGGGACGCACACCGTGGAGGTGACGACCACCGTGGTCTCCGTCGGACCGTAGTTGTTGACCACGCGGAACGGCAGCCGGGCGAGCGGCGGCATCCGCAGCCGGTCACCGCCGGTCAGTACGTAGTCGAGGGTGCTGTCCGTGCCCCAGTCGAGCGCCGACAACGACTCCAGCATCGGCGTGGACAGGAACGCGGCGTGGACCGCCTGCTCGCCCAGCCAGTCCCGCAGCAGATGCGGAGTGAGCCTGACCCTCTCGTCGGTGACGCAGCAGGTCGCACCCCGGGTCAGGCCGAGCCACAGCTCCCACGCCGCCGCGTCGAATCCGATCCCTGCGAGCAGCGCGATCCGCTGCCCCGGGTCGAGGCCGTACTCGCCCGCCGTCCAGTGGACCAGGTTCACCAGGCTGTGGTGCTCAACCTGGACCCCCTTGGGCCGGCCGGTCGAGCCGCTGGTGTAGATGAGGTATGCCAGGTTGTGCGCGGCGGCGGCGGGCTCCGGATCGGTGACCGGCTCACCGTCCAGCGGACCCCCTTCGGCGTCGCACTCGTCGAGCAGCAGCAGGGGAACGCCGGACGGGATCCGGTCCGCCTGCCCGGTGTGGGTGAGGACGACCGGGGTCCTCGTGTCGCGCACCATGTACGCCAGCCGCTCGACGGGGTACTCCGGGTCCATCGGCACGTAAGCGGCCCCCGCCTTCAGTACCGCCAGCTCCGCCGTCACCAGGTCTGCGCCACGGCCCAGGCACACCGCCACCGGCATGTCCGGCCGCACCCCGTACCGGGTCCGCAGGTGGTGGGCGATCCGGTTGGCGCGGGCGTTCAGCTCGCCGTAGGTCAAGTCGCCCTGCGGTGAGTCGACGGCCACGGTGTCCGGCTGCTGGGCGGCCCGCTCCTCGAAGAGGCCGTGCAAGGTGGCCTTGTCCGGGTAGGCGGTGGCGGTGCCGTTCCATTCGACGAGCGTCTTCCGCCGCTCGGCCGGGGTGAGCATGCACAGCTCCGACAGCCGAGCCCCCGGCGTGCCGGCGACCGAGTCCAGCAACGTACGCAGGTGGCCGGCCAGCCGGTCGACGGTGTCACGTGAGAAGAGGTCGGTGCGGTACTCCAGGGTCCCGAGCAGGCTGCCGGCCGGGCCTTCGGACATGATCAGACTCAGGTCGAACTTGGCGTCCGGCAGTGTCACGGCGAATGGTTCCACCTCCAGACCCGGCAGGCTCCAGGTGTGGCCGTCCGGCGTGTTCTGCAGCGCGAACAGGGTCTGGAACAGCGGGTTGCGCGACGGGTCGCGGTCGGGTGCCAGTTCCTCCACCAGCCGCTCGAAGGGAAGGTCCTGGTGGTCGTACGCGCCGAGTGCGGTGTCCTTCACCCGGTCGACGAGCTCGGTGAAGGTGGGGTCGCCGGACAGGTCGGTGCGCATCACGAGGGTGTTGACGAAGAAGCCGATCAGATCCTCGGTCTCGGCCCGGTTGCGGCCGGCGATCGGGCTGCCGACCGCGACGTCGTCCTGCATGCTGTACTTCGCCAGCAGCACCTGGAACACCGCCAGGAGCACCATGTAAAGGCTCGCGCCGTTCGTCGCCGCCGCCGCCCGCAGTCGCGCGGCGACCTCACCCGGCACCTCGAACGCCAACGTGGCGCCGGCCGCCGGCGGTCCCGCCGGGCGTCGGCGGTCGCTCGGCAGCTCCAGCGGTTCCAGCCCGGTGAGCCGGTCCCGCCAGTAGGCCAGTTGCCCCTCCATCACCTCACCGGCCATCCGCTCCCGTTGCCACACGGAGAAGTCCGCGTACTGCAGAGGCAGTGTGGGCAGACCGGTCGGCGCCACCCCCGACATCGCCGCCCGGTACCCCTCGCGCAGTTCGCGCGCCATGACTCCCTCCGACCATCCGTCGGCGGCGATGTGGTGCACGGTCAGCAGGATGAACGCCTCGTTGTCGGCGAGCCGCACCAGGTGGGCGCGCAGCAGCGGACTCGTCGCCAGATCGAACGGGCGACCCGCTTCAGTCTCCGCGAACCGCCGTGCCGCCGCCCGCCGTTCTTCCGGATCGAGGATGTGGCGCAGGTCGTGGACGGATGCTCCCACCGGTGCCGGTGGGTCGATGACCTGCCCCGGCTCGCCGTTCTCGGGGACGAATCGGGTGCGCAGGATCTCGTGACGCGCCACCATCGCGGTGAGAGCGGTGTCCAGCGCGGTCGCATCCAGCGCACCACGGACGTGCAGGGCGAACGGTACGACGTACTCGACGCGCCCTGGTTCCAACTGGTCCAGGAACCAAAGCCGTTGCTGGGCGGAACTCAGTGGCAGCGGACCGCCGGTCCGGTCAGCGGGCGTGATCCGCTCCGTGTCGTCCGAGCCGAGCTCCGCTACGACGGCTGCCAGCGCGGCGACCGTCGGTGCCGCGAACAGCGCCCGTACCGGCACGTCCACGCCGAGTGCGGTCCGCAACCGGGAGGTCACCTGCGTGGCCAGCAGCGAGTGACCTCCCAGTTCGAAGAAGTTGTCGTCGATGCCGGCGACGTCCGTACCCAGCACCTGCGACCAGGCCGCCGCCACCGCGCGCTCGGCCGGTGTGCGCGGCGCGACGCGGTCCTGGGGCGAACGGGGCTGGGGAGCGGGCAGCGCGCGCCGGTCCACCTTGCCGTTCGGGGTGAGCGGCAGCCGGTCCAGCAGGACGAAGGCGGACGGCACCATGTAGCCGGGCAGCTCGCGGTGCAGCCGGGCACGCAGTTCCTCGGTGGTCGGCGCCTGCCCGCCCGGCACGACGTACGCCACAAGGCGCTTCTCGGCCGGGATGTCCTCGCGCAGGACGACGGTCGCGGCCGTGACGTCGGGCCCGGCCAGCAGCGCCGCCTCGATCTCGCCCGGTTCGATGCGGTGTCCGCGCAGCTTCACCTGGTCGTCGAGCCGTCCCAGGAACTCCAGTTGGCCGTCGGGCAGCCATCGCACCCGGTCCCCGGTGCGGTAGACCCGCCGAGGGGTGCCGTCGACGTTCACGGTGACGAACCGCTCCGCCGTCTGCTGCGGCAACCCCTGGTAGCCGCGAGCCAGCCCGGCACCGCCGACCAGGAGTTCGCCCGGAACTCCGATCGGCACCGGCCGGTCGTACCTGTCGACGACGTGGACGACCGTGTTGCGAACCGGCCTGCCGATCGGCGGCACGGCCGCCCCCGGCACCACCTCGGCCGATGTCGTGACCACTGTCGATTCGGTCGGCCCGTAGTTGTTGACGACACGGAACGGCAGCCGCAGCCCGGCCGGCAGGCGCAGCGCGTCACCGCCGGTCAGGACGTGGGCCAGCGAGGTCGGCTCCGACCAGTCCAGCGTGGCCAGCGCCTCCAGCATGGGTGTGGACAGAAACGTGCTGTGCACCCGCCGTACGGCCAGCCAGTGCTGGAGCAGCTCGGGTGTGCGCCGCACTGTGTCGTCGGGTACGCACACGGTCGCACCCGCGGCCAGCGCGGGCCACACCTCCCACGCCGCCGCGTCGAAGCCGATGCCGGCGAGGTGCGCGATCCGGCGGCCCGGCGCCGCCCCGAAGCTCTCCACCGTCCAGTGGATCAGGTTGACGAGGCTCCGGTGCTCGATCTGCACCCCCTTGGGGCGGCCGGTGGAGCCGCTGGTGTAGATCAGGTAGGCCAGATCCCGCGGGGTGGCGGCGGGGTCCGGGTCGTGCGCCGGCAGCTCCTGGATCCGCGGCCAGTCCCGGTCGGTGAGGAAGCGGTGGGGTGTGCGGGGCAACCGGGCCGTGCGCGCCGAGTCGGTCACCACATAGGCCGCTCCGGAGTCCTCGATCATGAAGGCGAGCCGGTCGGCCGGAAGTTCCGGGTCCAGTGGCAGGTACGCGGCCCCCGACTTCAGCGCCGCGAGCAGCGCGGTGACCTGGTCGGGCCCACGCTCCAGACATACGGCCACCACCCGGTCCGGCCCGGCGCCGAGCGACCGCAGGTGCCGGGCGAGCCGGTTGGCGCGCTCGTTCAGGTCCTGGTACGTGAGCCCCCCGGTCTCCGACAGCACCGCGGTCGTACCGGGCAGTTGTGCGGCGCGCTCCTCGACGAGCCGGTGCGCCGTCGTGGCGGCGTCCGGGGAGAGGGAGGCCGCTCCGGACCACTCGGCCAGCACGCGCCCGCGCTCGGCGCCTACCAGCAACTCCAGCTCCGACAGCCGCTGTCCTCCGTCCGCGACGACCGCTTCGAGGAGCGTGGTGTAGTGCCCGGCCAGCCGCGTCGCCGTCGCGTGATCGAACAGGTCCACCGCGAATACGAGGTTTCCGCCGAGCGAACCGTCGGGCCGTTCGGTCAGGAAAAGCGTCAGGTCGAACTTGGCCTCCTCCGCCCGCACCGCGAACGGCTCGACCTCAAGACCGGGCATACCCCACGCGTCACCGTCCGGCGTGTTCTGGAGCACGAACATGGTCTGGAACAGGGGGGTGCGCGACAGGTCCCTCTGCGGCGCCAGTTCCTCCACCAGGCGCTCGAAGGGAAGATCCTGGTGGTCGTACGCGCCGAGGGCGGTGTCCTTCACCCGGTCGAGAAGATCACCGAAGCTCGGGTCGCCGGACAGGTCGGTGCGCATCACGAGCGTGTTGACGAAGAAGCCGATCAGGTCCTCGGTCTCGGCCCGGTTGCGGCCGGCGATCGGACTGCCGACCGCGACGTCCTCCTGCCCGCTGTACTCGGCCATGAGCAGCTGGAACACCGCGAGCAGGGACATGAACAGGCTGGCACCGCGCCCCGCCGCCATCCGCCGGGCGGCATCGACCACCTCGGCGGGCACGGTGAAGGCGACCGCGTCACCGCGGCCCGACCGCTGGGCCGGGCGGCGACGGTCGGTCGGCAGTTCCAGCGGCTGGAGTCCGGCGAGTCGCTCGCCCCAGTACGCCGCCTGTCCGTCCAGCGCCGAGCCGTCCAGGGCCGCACGCTGCCAGGTCGCGAAGTCCGCGTACTGGAGCTCCAGCGGTACGAGAGCGGCTGCACGGCCCGTGACCGCCGCCCCGTACAACTCCCGCAGCTCCCGTGCGAGGATGCCCTCCGACCAGCCGTCGGAGACGATGTGGTGCAGCGCGATGAGCAGGAGCCACTCCTCCTCGGCGACACGCACCGCCACCGCCCGCAGGAGCGGCCCCGACGCCAGGTCGAACGGCAGTTCCGCAGCCTCGCGAAGGATGTCGAGTGCGGCCTCGCCACCGAGGTGCCTCGCGTCGTGCACATCCAGGGCCGCTTCCCCCGGCGCGTCGACGATCTGGACCGGAACGCCTCCTCCGTCCGCCACGAAACGGGTCCGCAGGATCTCGTGCCGGCCGACCAACGCCGTCAGCGCGGCTCCGAACGCGTCCGGTGCGAAACGCCCCGTGACCCGCATGCCGGCCGGGATGACGTACTCCGCCCGCCCTGGCTGCAACTGGTCCAGGAACCAGAGCCGTTGCTGTGCGAACGACAGCGGCAGCGGCCCCGCGGCCGGGTCCTGGCGCGGCATCGTGGTCGCCGTGCCGGGACCGAGCGCGTCGAGGGCGGCCGCCAGCAGCGCCGGTGTGGGCGCCTCGAACAGGGTGCGGTAGGACACGCCCACGCCCACGTCCCGGCGCAGCCGGGAAGCGACCCGGGCGGCCAGCAGCGAGTGCCCGCCCAGTTCGAAGAAGTCGTCGTCGATGCCCACCGGCTCCACGCCCAGCAGATCGGCCCAGATGCCGGCGACTGCCGCCTGTGTCGTTGTCCGGGGCGCGGTGTACGCGACGGCCAGATCCGGACGGCGGCTCTCCGGCGCCGGCAGCGCCTTCCGGTTCACCTTGCCGTTCGGCGTCAGGGGAAGCCGCTCCAGCGTCACGTACCGGGCGGGCACCATGTGCTCCGGAAGGTCCCGCGACAGGGCGCTGCGCAGCACGGGCGCCGCGGGGACGCCGTCGCCCGCCGGTACCAGGTACGCCACCAGGCGCTTGTCGCCCGGGACGTCCTCGCGGACCACCACGGTCGCCGCTGCCACGCCCGGCCGGGCGAGCAGGGCGTTCTCGATCTCCCCCAGTTCCACCCGGTGGCCGCGCAGCTTTACCTGGTCGTCGATCCGGCCGAGGTAGACGAGCCGGCCGTCCGGCAGCCACTTCACCAGGTCGCCGGTGCGGTAGACCCGGGCGTCCGGATCCGTGGAGAACGGGTGCGGCACGAACCGCTCGGCCGTCAGGGTGGGCCGTCCCAGATAGCCGAGGGCCACGTTGACGCCGCCGATCAGCAACTCACCCGGCACGCCGACCGGCTGAACCTCCCCGTGTGCGCCGACCACGAACACCTCGGTGTTGTCGATCGGGCGACCCATCGGTACGTGGTCCGCCGCCGGATCCACCGAAACCGTACGGCTGACCACGTTGCCGACGGTCGCCTCGGTCGGTCCGTACTCGTTGACGACGGCCGTGTCGTCCGCGCCGCTCGCCAGCATGCGGTGCGTCAGCGCCGGTGTCAGGTCCTCGCCGCCCGCCACCACCGTCGCGATGGCGTGCCGCACACCGTCCCGCTCCAGCCGGGCGGCCAGTAGCTCCAGGTGGGAGGGTGTCGCCTTGAGGAAGCTGACCCGCGCACCGGTCGCCACGAGATCCACGGCCGCGTCGAACACGGTCTGTCCCGGTCCGGGGCTCGGTATCACCAGGCGCAGCCCCTGCACCAGCGGCAGGAACAGCGCGGTGACCGTCAGGTCGAAGGCCGCCGACGAGCACAGCAGCGAGCCGATCTCGGCACCGGGCGCGGGCGGGTAGACGCGGTCGCACCAGTGCAGGTAGTTGACGACGCCCAGGTGCGCCACACGGACGCCCTTGGGGCGGCCCGTGGAGCCCGAGGTGTAGATGACGTAGGCCAGGTCGGAGGGGCTCCCCCCGACTGCCGGGTCCGAGCCGTCGCCATCGGGCCAACTGAGGTCGGTGAGCAGCAGTTCGGGACCCGGTGCGAACAGGCCGGCGTGGGCGGACTGTGTGATCACTACGGGCGCCGCACTGTCGCCGACCATGTACCGCAGCCGCTCGGCCGGATACGACGGGTCCAACGGCACGTACGCGGCACCGGACTTGAGAACTCCGAGCAGGGCACACACCAGGTCCGTGCCGTGGTCCAGGCAGACCGCGACCAGTGTGCCCGGCCCGACGCCCCGCTCCTGGAGATGGCGCGCGAGCCGGTTCGCCCGCTCGTCCATCGCGCGGTAGGTCAGCAGCTGGCCGTCGTGCTCCAGGGCGACCCCGTCCGGCTGCCGGGCGGCCCGCTCCTCGACCATACGGTGGACGGTCGACGTGTCCGGGAACGCGGACCTGGAGCCGTTCCACTCGGTGAGGATCCGCGTCCGCTCCGGCTCCGTCAGCATCTCCAGCGCGCTCAGCCGCGTCCCCGGTGCCTCGGCGGCGGACCGGGCGAGGGCCCCGAAGTGGTCTGCCAGACGCTCCGCGGTCGCCCGGTCGAAAAGGTCCGTGCGGTAACCCAGCGCGCCGCGCAGCGCGCCGCCGTCGTCGGCGAGCTCCAGAGTTACCTGGGCCGTGGGCATGAGGATGGCCGTCGCCTCGCCCGCCGTACGCCACGCGAACCACGGGGCACCGTCGAGCGCGCCGAGGGCTGCCTCAGCGAGCTCCGCGTACGGCAGCCCGCCGCGCGCTCCTACGGCCGTCGCGACGTGCTTCCACGCGTCCTCGAACAGCGGGTCGCCGTCCGGACCACGTACGGCCCGTGCCTGTCCGTCATCGCCCCGCACCACCACCGGTACATCGCCCCGGCCGGTGTGCCGCGCGAGCAGGGCCTGGAACACCGTCAGCAGGACCGTCGAAAGCTCCACGCCCCGTGCGTGCGCCAGAGCGGAGAGCGCCTTGCCGGTTGCCTCGGGCACGTCGAAGAGGACCAGGTCCTGGGGACCAGTCCCGTCGTCCGCCGGGCGCCGGTCCGCCGGCAGCTCCAGTGGCTCCAGGCCTGCCAGCGCGTGACGCCACTCTTCCACCTGGTGATCAGCCACCGTTCACTCCTCATCGTCAGCACGTTGTCAGTGGTACGAGCGGTACAAGCAGTCGGTGCGGTACAAGCGGCCGGAGCGCTTCAGAGGCGGCACCGTGGCCACCGGCGCCGGAAGGACGTCCGCGGTGAGCACGTTAGGCCGCGTGCACGGGCGCCCCCAGTGGGCACAAATGACGTCCCGGCGGCTGGTCACAAGTGCCCAGTGACGCAAAGGGGGAAGCGCTGGCCACCATGGACGACGTCACCCGCCGGCAGTCCGGACGCCCGGAGCCGACTCCCCGAAGCGCTGCCGGACGCCTCCAAGGCGGCAGTGCCTTCGGCGACTCGATCAGGGCGGGGAACGTCCCGGATGACCGGCCCGATCGCAACGATCGCGGCCCCTTACGGTGTCGAGAGGAAAGCCGGTCGTGTACGTGCGTCACCAAGCCCCGGAGAGCCCGCCCCACGCGGTTCTGAGCACCATCCCCTCGGACTCGCACACCTGGAACCTGCTGTTCCTCCAACTCACCCTGGAGGAACAGGGATGGGAGGTCACCAACCTCGGAGCCTGCGTCCCGGTCGACACCCTGGTCACCGAGTCCGCCACACGCTCCCCCGGACTCATCGTCGTGAGCACCGTCAACGGGCACGGCGCTGAGGAGGCCCCCGCCCTGGCCCGCGCGGTGCGTGCCGAGCCCGCCCTGGCCCGTGTGCCCCTCGTCATCGGCGGCAAGCTCGGCACCGAGGGCGTCCTCGCCCCCGAAGCCCACACCGCGCTCACCGGGGCCGGCTTCGATGCCGTCCTCACCGGGCCGAGCGCCGTACCTCGGCTGCTCACCCTGCTCGACTCCCTGTCGCGGCGCGGGCACGGAAGGGACTACGCCAATGCCGGCTGACCCCCTTCCCGGTGGCGCCTTCCACCGCTTCATGGACGCAGCCGCGCGCTCCGGCGCCCTGGTCGTCCAGCCCCGCATGGGGTTTGCCGACCCCGCCAGGATGCGCGCAGGCCTGCTTGCCACCCGTGGCGCCGCAGCCACCACCGTCGGCACCCTCACCCTCGACAGCTTCACCCGAGTCGGTGACTACGAGGCCGCTGCCCGAACCGCTGCCCGGGGGCACCCGCTCAACGGCTACCCGCTCGTGACCATGCCCGTCGCCACCACCTCCGCGCTGCTCGACGGCGTCCGCGCCGAGGACTTCCCCGTCCAGGTGAGGCACGGCTCCGCGCAGCCCGGCCGCATAGTCGAGGCACTGATCGACGCCGGGCTCGACGCCACCGAGGGCGGCCCCGTCTCCTACTGCCTGCCCTACGGGCGCACTCCGCTGGCCACCTCCGTGCAGGCCTGGCGCGACGCCTGCCGCACGCTTGCCTCGCTCCGGGCATCCGGCGTCGAACCGCACCTGGAGACCTTCGGCGGCTGCATGCTGGGCCAGCTCTGCCCACCGTCGCTGCTCGTCGCCCTCTCCGTACTGGAAGGGATGTTCTTCCGGCAGCACGGCCTGCGCAGCATCTCCCTGAGCTACGCCCAGCAGACCAGCGCGGAGCAGGACGAGGAAGCCGTCCACGCGCTGCGCGCCATGGCCGCCGACCACCTCCCGGACACCTCCTGGCACGTGGTCGTCTACGCCTACATGGGTGTCTATCCAGAGACCAGACCCGGCGCGCTGGCCCTTGTCGCGGACGCGGCCCGGCTCGCGGTGCGGACCGGAGCCGCACGCCTCATCGTCAAGACGGCCGCCGAGTCCGCGCGCATTCCCTCGATCGCGGAGAACGTCACGGCGCTGGAGACGGCCACGAGCGCCGCGCACTCCGCGCGGCCCACCGCACCACCGCCGTCCACCGGCGTCGAAGAGGAGGCTCGTGCTCTCGTGGAGGCGGTCCTCGGCCTGCACGACGACCTCGGGCAGGCCCTCATCCGGGCCTTCGCCCGCGGCTACCTCGACGTCCCCTTCTGCCTGCACCCCGACAACGCGGGTCGCACGAGCAGCGTCATCACCGAGCAGGGCCGGCTGGAGTGGTCCCGTACCGGATCGCTCCCGCTCGGCCGCACCGCCGTCGTGCACCGCTCCCGCCGCCTGACCTCGTCGGGGCTGATGTACGCGCTGCATCACGTCAAGACCCGCTACGACGCCCCCACCGGCTCACTCGCCCGAGCGAGCTGACCTCCCACCACCCTCTTTCTCCGCAGCCCCCTTTCGGGCCGGTGAACCGTACGTCGACCGGACAAGGACCGACATGACACTCCAGATCGACCGCCCCCTGGCGTTCGCCGCCGCTCCCGCCCTGCCCTCGCCGCTGGAACACCTGCGCGACCCGCGCACCAGGGCGGCCCTGCGCATCCAGCAGGCCCTGGTCGCGGGCGCCCGCGCCTATCTGTGTGCCGACGACGCGGTGGAAATGGCCCATCCGATCATCGGCCCCGTCACCGACCCCGGCTCGCGCGGCGCCAAGCAGGTCGACGTGGACTACTACGGCCACCGCTACAAGCTGATGACCAGCGCCATCCTCTACAAGCAGGCGTCCCTGCTGGCGTACGACCGCATCTTCCTCATCGCGCCCAACGTCCGTCTGGAACCCGTGGAGACCAGCACGACCCGCCGTCATCTCGCCGAGTTCCGGCAGATCGACGTCGAGTACGCGGGCGCCACCCGCGACGACGCCATGGACATCGCCGAGGGCCTCGTCCGCCACGCGGTCAACGCCGTCGCCGACCGGTGCGAGGCCGAACTCGCCGTACTGGGACGCGATCCCGCCGCCCTGCGCCGCTTCGTCGCCCGGCCGTTCGCCCGGGTGCCGCACAGCGAGGTCGTCGAGCGGCTGCGCAGCGACGGTTATCCGCAGGCCGCCGGTACGGAGATCGAGTGGGAGGCCGAGGAGCGCATATCCCGACAGGCCGAAGCGCCGTTCTTCGTCGTGGGCTACCCGAAGGGCTCCCGGGGCTTCTACGACAAGGAGAGCCCGGACGACCCGGGCACCCTCCTCAACTTCGACCTGATCGCACCCGAGTCCTGCGGTGAACTGTGCAGCGGCAGTGAGCGCGAGAACGAGTACGCCGCCCTGGTCACCCGGATGCGTGAGACCGGTGAGAACCCTGCCAAGTACGCCTGGTACCTCGATGTCGCCCGCCACGGAATTCCCCGGAGCGCGGGCTTCGGCATCGGCCTGGAACGCCTCACCCGCTGGGTGGCCGGCCTCGACTCCGTCTGGCAGGCCACCGCCTTCCCGAAGCTCGCGGGGGTCGTGTCCCCGTGAC
Source organism: Streptomyces sp. AW19M42 (assembly GCA_000470535.1). Lineage (GTDB taxonomy): Bacteria > Actinomycetota > Actinomycetes > Streptomycetales > Streptomycetaceae > Streptomyces. The sequence goes on along the minus strand of CBRG010000091.1, from coordinate 4,763 downwards.
GTACCTGACCGCCCCCGGCCTGCCCGAGGACGCCATCCGCACGCGTGCCCGCGACGGAGCCGCCGCCGTCTTCCCACCGCTCGACAGCTACGGCACCTCCGTCTTCGGCGCGACCCGCGAAGAGGGCGACGAGATCGACGCCCTGCGCCTGGTCCCACCCGTCTTCATGCCCGGACGCCTCGCCGAACTCATCGACCTCGGACGAGAACCCCTCTACTCCGACGTCCGCCTCACCACCGACCTCGGCGGTTTCGAGGCCCCCGTGCCGGTGTACGTGTCGGCCCTCGGCTCCACCCGTGTCGCCGGCACCAGCCTCGCCCTCAGCCGCCAGGCCGGACGGCTCGGCATCCCCATGGTCATCGGCGAGAACGTCGCCCCGATGAACGGCTTCCGCAGCAGCGGCGACGACCACCGCAAGGGCCTGCTGGAACGTATCCTCGCCTACTGCGAGGAACTGCCCGAGGGCGTCGGTGGCGTCTGCGTCCAGCAGAGCACCGAGGACGCCGACTCCGAGGTCTGGAACCACGTCTACAGTGACCCCGCCGTCTCCGGCCTCCTCAGCTCGGGCCGCCTCGGCTTCGAGATGAAGGTCGGCCAGGGCGCCAAGCCAGGCCTCGGCGGCCTCACCATGATCAGCGAGGCGGTCGCCGCCGACCTCGACGGGCAGTACGCGGTCGAACGCCTCGGCCCCGACGCCGCAGCGGTCCTGCGCTGCTCCAGCCCCGGTACCTTCACCGACGAGATCTTCCGCCGGCAGATCCAGCTCATGCGCAACAACTACCCGCGCGCCCGCTGCTGGGTGAAGCTCTTCCCCGGCCGGGACGTCGGCCGTGCCGCAGCCATCGCCTGGGAGGCGGGCGCCCACGCCGTCACCGTCGACGGAGCGGAAGGCGGCACCGGCTGGGCCCCCACCGGCTTCCTCGGCCACGTCGGACTGCCGCTGGCCGAGTGCCTGCGCCGCGTAGACCCCGCCGACCACACCCTGCTCGCCAGTGGACGCGTCTGGGACGGCATCCGCGCCGTCAAACTGCTCGCCCTCGGCGCCCGCGCCGTCGGCCTCGGCCGCGCCGCCCTGGTCGCCGCCGACGAGGACCCGGAACACGGACTCGAACGCCTCGTGGACGCCATGGCCCTGGAGATGCGCATGGCCGTCAGTTCGCTCGGCAGATACGCGGCGGACGAGACCGGCCCCGAGGACCTGTGGAGGCCCGAGTCATGATCTACGAGCACACCTACGAGCTGGTCACCGACGACGTCTTCGTCCGCCTGGCCCACATGGCACCGGGCGCCGACGTCTTCCTCAAGATCGAGGGTCTCAACCCGGCCGGCTCGGTCAAGCTCAAGACCGCCCTGAGCCTGGTCGAGGACGCCGAGCACCGCGGCGTCCTCACCCCCGGCGCCCGCGTCATCGAGTCGTCCTCCGGAAACCTCGGTATCGCCCTCAGCTCCATCTGCGCCACCAAGCGATACGCCTTCACCTGTGTGGTCGACCCCAACACCAACGCCACCAGCATCGACCACATGCGCGCCCTCGGCGCCGAGGTCGTCGTCGTGGACACCGTCGACGCGAACGGCGGCTTCCTCCAGTCCCGCATCGCCCACATCCGACGCCGCGTCGAGGCCGACCCGTCCATGGTGTGGCTCAATCAGTACGCCAACCCGGCCAACCCCCGCGCCCACTACGAGCAGACCGCGCACACCCTGCTCAAGGAGCTCCAGCACATCGACTACCTGTTCGTCGGCGCGGGCTCCACCGGCACGTTCGTCGGCTGCTCCCGCTACCTGCGTGAGTACTCCCCGGACACCAGGATCGTCGCCGTCGATGCCCTCGGCTCCGTCATCTTCGGCGCCCTGCCCGGACCTCGCCGCATCCCCGGCCTCGGCGCCAGCCGCGTCCCGGAGCTGCTCGAACCCGGCCTCGCCGACGACGTCGTGCTCGTCGCGGAGGAGGACGCGGTTCACGAGTGCCGGCTGCTCGCCCGCACCCACGGACTCCTGGTCGGCGGCTCCACCGGCTCCGTCCTGGCCGCGATCCGCCAGTACGCCGACGCGTTCCCGGCCGGCTCCCGCATCGCCGCGATCTCACCCGACCTGGGCGAGCGCTACCTCGGCACGGTCTACAACGACGCCTGGGTGAGACAACACCTCGGTGTCCTCGCCTGACCACCGTCCCGCACTCCTCCCACCCGCGAAAGGCACCCACCGATGTCGACTTTTCATGTGATCGACGGCACCGTCGCCCAGGACGTCATCACCTCCGCGCCGTCCGAGATCCTGGAGATCGTGCGGGACACGTACCTCCAGCACAGCCGCGGCGCCACCGTGAACCCCAACAGCTACTTCCTGCGCTTCCCCGACAACCCCGGCGCCCGCATCATCGCCCTCCCCGCCCACCTCGGCGGCGAAGCACCCGTCTCCGGCCTGAAGTGGATCGCCAGCTACCCGGAGAACGTCCGACGGAACCTTCCCCGCGCCTCCGCCGTGCTGCTCCTCAACGACGCGGAGACCGGCTACCCGTTCGCCTGCCTGGAAGCGTCCCAGATCAGTGCCGCGCGCACGGCTGCCTCCGCCGCGCTCGCCGTGGAGACGCTGGCCCCCGACGAGGCGCCCCGCACGGTGCTCTTCGTCGGTGCCGGCATCATCGGCCGCACGGTCTCCGACTTCCTCGCGGCCCGTGGCCTCAACGTCCGTGAGTGCCTCGTCCACGACCATGTGGGCGCGTACGCGCAGAAGTTCGCCACATACGCGTCGGACACACACGGCTGGCGGGCCAGCGCCGTCACCGGCATCGACGAGGCCCTGGCCGCCGCCGACCTGGTGATACTCGCCACCACCGCGCCGGCGCCCTGGCTGACGGACGGACAGACCCTGCCGTCGGGCCAGCTCATCCTGAACCTGTCCCTGCGCGACATCCACCCCACGGTCATGATCAAGTGCCACAACGTCCTCGACGACATCGACCACTGCCTCACCGCCGAGACCTCGCCCCACCTCACGGAGACGGAGTACGGCACCCGTGACTTCATCGACGGCACCCTCGCCGACGTGCTGCGCGGCGAGGTCACCCTCGACCGCGACCGGCCCACCGTCTTCTCTCCGTTCGGCCTCGGCGTCCTGGACCTCGCCGTCGGCTGCCACATCTACCGGACCGCCCTGGAGAGCGGCCGTGCCACCGAGGTACCCCACTTCTTCCCCGAGTTGACCCGGTGGTGACCTGACCGCCTCGCTCGGTGTGCTTCGCCCCGGTCCCGGGATCCCTTCGCTGCTGGTCGGAGGGGCCCGGGACCGGGGCGTTCCGGCGTGTGCGGGCATGCGTGAGGCGGGCGGAACACGGAAGTCACCCCGGATCGACGAGACGCCCCCGAGGCCCTGCCCGGCGACGGAACTCCGGCGCGTGACACCGGGCGGGTGGGCCCGCCACGGACAGCGACACCGGGTGAGGCCCGCCCACGGCCGCGGGCCTCACCCGGTGCCGTTGTGGTTCTCCTGGAACGGGTGAGAGATCCGGAGGTGTGCCGCCCCGCCCCCGTGCGAAGGTGCGGGAAGTCGTCGAGAACCACGAGTGCTCCTGGCAGCAAAGAGCCGCCCCCCGCGTGAGCGGGGGGCGGCTTCGTTCCTGCGGGGCAGCCGGCTGTCAGGCGGGCAGCAGCAGTGGGGCCTCGCGGCCGGTGCCGTCCGTCACGGCCTCCCGTACCGCCGCGACCTCCTCTACCGCCGCGACCAGCACGGACAGCTGCTCCTCACCCTTCACCATCTCCATATGGCGACCCGGCATCGGGCGGATGTCCAGGCCCAGCGGATAGAGCCCGCTCCAGTGCGCGACGTACCGAGCGTGCGGCACCTCGTCGCCGCTCTCGTCGCGCACGGTGTCGCTGACGAACAGCGTTGCAGGAGCCGCCGACCCTCCGGGCCGGTAGGCGGCGAGCGAGCGCACCTCGGCTTCCAGGACCGGGTAGGGCAGCCATTCACCGAGCGTGATCGCCGACTCCTCGATGTTCATCTCCGGAGCCAGGCCCTTCATCTCCCTCTCTGTGGAGGCACGTTGGGTGCCGGTCTCGTCCTGACCCCTCTGCCACAGGCCGTCCACCCGGCGGTACACCTCGGCGTGCCGGCGGAACCGGTCCTGCTGGTCGTCCCCGGTGACCGCCGGCTCCAGCAGAAGCAGGGCGGCCACCGCCTGCGGGTCGGACACACCCATCGCGTGCGCGATCACCGCGCCGGTCGACCAGCCGAGGATCGTGCACGGCCCTTCCGGCTGCACCTGGCGGATCTCCCGCCAGTAGCGGTCCGCGATGGCTTCGAATCCGAAGAGGGGCGACTCAGCCGCGTTCAGCCCCGGTGCCTGGACGCCGTACACGGTGAACGCTCCCGCCAGGCGCTGCGCGAGCGCGCGGTACGGATGCGTGCTGCCACCACCGGGGTGCACACAGAACACCCGGGGAAGAGAGGGGTCGGCCTCGGCCGACAGCTGGACGACCAGCCCGCCGGACCCGGTCTCGGCGTCCTTCTCCGGGGTGTCCAGCACGGCGGCCAGACCGGCCACCGTCGGATGCCGCATGATCTGCTGGAGGGTGACCTCCAACCCGGCCTCCCGGATCCGCGACGCCACACGCACGGCGCTGATGGACTGCCCGCCGAGGGCGAAGAAGTTGTCGTGGATGCCGATGGTGTGGATGCCGAGGATGTCGGACCAGATGGTGGTGATGACGTGCTCGGTGGTGGTGCGGGGGGCGGTGTAGGTGTTGGCGAGGTCGGGGCGTTCG
>CBRG010000090.1 GCA_000470535.1 Streptomyces sp. AW19M42 | reverse complement strand
CACCGCCCTCGCGTCGTCCGTACGGGACCGCCGTGCGGTCAGTCGCGGCCCTGGCCGCCCACGTGGTGCACGCGCACCATGTTGGTCGTGCCCGGGACGCCGGGGGGCGAGCCGGCCGTGATGACCATCGTGTCGCCGGCGTTGTAGCGGTCCAGCTTCAGCAGCTCCGCGTCCACCAGGTCCACCATCGCGTCCGTGGTGTCCACCTGCGGGACCACGTGGGCCTCGACGCCCCAGCTGAGGGCCAGCTGGTTGCGGGTGGCCTCGTCCGTGGTGAAGGCCAGGATCGGCTGGGCCGCGCGGTAGCGGGAGAGGCGGCGGGCGGTGTCGCCGGACTGGGTGAAGGCGACCAGCGCCGCACCGTTCAGGAAGTCCGCGATCTCGCAGGCCGCGCGGGCCACCGAACCGCCCTGGGTGCGGGGCTTCTTGCCCGGCACCAGCGGCTGGAGGCCCTTGGAGAGGAGCTCCTCCTCGGCGGCGACGACGATCTTCGACATCGTCTTGACCGTCTCGATCGGGTACGCGCCGACCGAGGACTCCGCGGAGAGCATGACCGCGTCCGCGCCGTCCAGGATCGCGTTCGCGACGTCGGACGCCTCGGCGCGGGTCGGACGGGAGTTGGTGATCATCGACTCCATCATCTGGGTCGCGACGATCACCGGCTTGGCGTTCCGGCGGCAGAGCTCCACCAGGCGCTTCTGCACCATCGGGACCTTCTCCAGCGGGTACTCGACGGCGAGGTCGCCACGGGCGACCATCACACCGTCGAACGCCGCGACGACGCCCTCCATGTTCTCGACGGCCTGCGGCTTCTCGACCTTGGCGATGACGGGGACCCGGCGGCCCTCCTCGTCCATGATCTTGTGGACGTCCTTGACGTCACCGGCGTCGCGCACGAAGGAGAGCGCGACCAGGTCGCAGCCCATCTTCAGGGCGAAGCGGAGGTCGTCGATGTCCTTCTCGGACAGGGCCGGGACGTTGACCGCCGCACCCGGCAGGTTGATCCCCTTGTGGTCGGAGATCACCCCGCCCTCGATGACGATGGTGTGGACCCGGGGGCCGTCAACGGAGACGACCTTCAGCTCGACGTTGCCGTCGTTGATCAGGATCGGGTCGCCCTTGGTGACGTCTCCGGGCAGGCCCTTGTAGGTCGTTCCGCAGATCGACTTGTCCCCGGGGACGTCCTCGGAGGTGATGACGAACTCGTCCCCGCGGACCAGTTCGACAGGGCCCTCGGCGAACTTCGCCAGGCGGATCTTCGGGCCCTGGAGGTCGGCGAGTACGCCGACCGCCCGGCCGGTCTCGGTGGCGGCCTTGCGGACCCGGTCGTAACGACCCTGGTGTTCCGCGTGGGAACCGTGACTGAAGTTGAATCGGGCCACGCTCATGCCGGCCTCGATCAGAGCGACGAGCTGCTCATGGGAGTCGACGGCGGGGCCGAGGGTACAGACGATTTTGGAACGGCGCATGAGGCGGATCCTATCGGTTTGTTTCGCTGCGGAATATTCCGGCTGGTGGAAGATACAAAAGGGCGCGGGGGTGCTCAGTTGTCGATCAGTGCGAAGGTCTGGCCGGCGATCTCCAGCTCCTCGTCCGTCGGCACCACGGCGACCGCGACCCGGGCGTAATCCGGCGAGATCAGCCGGGGCGCGCCGGACCGTACGGCGTTGAGATCCGCGTCCACCACCAGGCCGAACTCCTCCAGGCCGGCGATGGCAGCCTCCCGTACGGGAGCGGAGTTCTCACCGACCCCCGCCGTGAACACCACGGCGTCCACCCGGCCGAGGACCGCCGAATAGGCGCCGATGTACTTCTTCAGCCGGTGCACGTAGATGTCGAAGGCGAGCGTGGCGCGCTCGTCGCCCTCGTCGACCCGGCGCCGGATCTCCCGCATGTCGTTGTCGCCGCAGAGACCGACCAGACCGCTCTTCTTGTTGAGCAGGACATCGATCTCGTCCGCCGACATTCCCGCCACCCGCTTGAGGTGGAAGGTGACGGCCGGATCGATGTCTCCCGATCGCGTACCCATCACCAGCCCCTCCAAGGGGGTCAGTCCCATCGACGTCTCCACGCACCGGCCGCCCGCGACCGCCGAGGCCGACGCCCCGTTGCCCAGGTGCAGCACGATGACGTTGACCTCTTCCGGCGTCCTGCCCAGCAGCTCGGCCGTCTTGCGCGAGACGTACGCGTGCGAGGTGCCGTGGAATCCGTAGCGCCGGATCCGGTGCGCGTCGGCCGTCTCGACGTCGATCGCGTACCGGGCCGCGTACTCCGGCATCGTGGTGTGGAACGCGGTGTCGAAGACCGCCACCTGCGGCAGGTCGGGGCGCAGCGCCTGCGCGGTGCGGATGCCGGTGATGTTCGCCGGGTTGTGCAGCGGCGCCACCGGGACCAGGCGCTCGATCTCCTTCAGCACCTCGTCGGTGATCACGGTCGGCTCGGTGAACCGCAGCCCGCCGTGCACCACCCGGTGGCCGATCGCCGCCAGCTCCGGGGAGTCCAGGCCGAGCCCGTCGGCGGCCAGCTCCTCCGCGGCCGCCCTGAGCGCCGCGTCGTGGTCGGGGATCCGGCCCAGGCGCTCGCGGCTCTCGCCACCGCCGCCGGTCAGCGGGGTGTGCACCAGCCGGGAGGTCTCCTCACCGATCCGCTCGACCAGCCCGGACGCCAGCCGGGAGTGGTCGCGCATGTCCAGGAGCTGGTACTTCACGGAGGAGGAGCCGGAGTTGAGGACGAGCACCCGGCTCGCCCCCTCGACTGCTGCGGCACCTTCGGTGGTGGTCATGCGGGTCGCTCCTCGCCCTGTGCCTGGATCGCCGTGATCGCCACGGTGTTCACGATGTCCTGTACCAGCGCGCCGCGGGACAGGTCGTTGACGGGCTTGCGCAGCCCCTGGAGGACCGGGCCGACGGCCACCGCTCCCGCCGAGCGCTGCACGGCCTTGTAGGTGTTGTTGCCGGTGTTCAGGTCGGGGAAGATCAGGACGGAGGCCTGGCCCGCCACCTCTGACCCCGGCAGCTTCGTCGCGGCGACGCTCGGCTCCACCGCCGCGTCGTACTGGATCGGGCCCTCGATCATCAGCTCCGGGTGGCTCGCGCGCACCCGCTCCGTCGCCTCGCGGACCTTGTCGACGTCGGCGCCCGTGCCCGAGGTGCCCGTCGAGTACGAGAGCATCGCGATCCGGGGCTCCACACCGAAGCGGGCAGCCGTCACCGCGGACTGCACGGCGATGTCCGCGAGCTGCTCCGCGTTCGGGTCCGGGTTGACCGCGCAGTCGCCGTACACCAGGACCTTGTCGGCGAGGCACATGAAGAAGACCGACGAGACGATCGAGGCTCCCCCAGAGGCTGCGCCCTGGGAGGGGCCCCCTGGCTTCGTCTTGATGATCTCGAACGCGGGGCGGATCGTCGCCGCCGTGGAGTGCACCGCCCCGGAGACCATGCCGTCCGCGAGTCCCTCCTGGACCATCAGGGTGCCGAAGTAGTTGACGTCGGAGACGACGTCGTGCGCGAGCTCGACCGTCACCCCGCGGTGGGCGCGCAGCTGCGCGTACCGCTCCGCGAAGCCCTGGCGCAGCTCGGAGGTCTGCGGATCGACGAGCTGGGTGCCGGCCAGGTCGATGCCGAGGTCGGCGGCCTTCTTGCGGATGACGCCGGGGTCGCCGAGAAGGGTGAGGTCGCAGACGTCGCGCCGGAGCAGCACGTCGGCGGCGCGCAGCACCCGTTCCTCCGTGCCCTCGGGCAGGACCACCCGGCGCCTGCCGGCGCGGGCCTGCTCCAGGAGTTCGTGCTCGAACATCATCGGCGTGACCCGGCCGCTGCGGGCGACCGAGATCCGGTCGAGGAGCGCCTCGGTGTCGACGTGGCGCTCGAAGAGTCCCAGCGCCGTCTCGGCCTTGCGCGGCGTCGCCGCGTTCAGCTTGCCCTCCAGGGCGAAGAGCTTCTCGGCGGTGGGGAAGGAGCCGTCGGCCACCGCGACGACCGGGGTGCCCGGTGCGAGCCGTGAGGCCAGCGTGAGTATCTCCTCGCCGGGACGCTCGTTCAGCGTCAGCAGGATGCCCGCGATGGGCGGGGTCCCGGCGCTGTGCGCGGCCAGCGAGCCGACCACCAGATCGGCGCGGTCCCCGGGCGTCACCACCAGGCAGCCCGGCGTCAGCGCGTTCAGCAGATTCGGCAGCATGGCGCCGCCGAACACGAAGCCCAGCGCGTCCCTGGCCAGCCCCGCGTCGTCGCCCAGCAGTACCGTCCCGTCCAGCGCCGCCGTGATCTGGGCGACCGTCGGCGCCGAGAGGGCCGGATCGTCGGGCAGCACGGAACAGGGGACGGGTAGCGTGGCCGCGAGCCGCTCCGCGATGACCTCGCGGTCCTCGGAAGCCACCCGGTTCACCACCATCGCGACCACGTCGCAGCCCAGGCCGGCGTACGCGCGGTAGGCGTTGCGCGTCTCGGCCCGCACGGACTCCGCGTTCTGGTCCTGGCCGCCCACCACCGCGATGACCGAGGCGCCGAACTCGTTGGCGAGGCGGGCGTTGAGGGCCAGCTCGTCGGGGAGCTGGGTGGCCGCGAAGTCCGTGCCGAGTACGAGGACCACCTCGTACTCCTGGGCGACCCGGTGGAAGCGGTCGACGAGCCGGGAGACCAGTTCGTCGGTACCCTGCTCCGCCTGGATCGCGGATGCCTCGTGGTAGTCGAGGCCGTAGACCGTCGCCGGGTCCTGGGAGAGCCGGTAGCGGGCCCGCAGCAGCTCGAACAGCCGGTCGGGATCGTCGTGGACCAGCGGGCGGAACACCCCGACCCGGTCCACCTGACGCGTCAGGAGCTCCATGACTCCCAGATCGACGACCTGGCGGCCGTCTCCCCGGTCGATCCCGGTCACGTACACGCTGCGCGTCACGCGTGCTCTCCCGTCCTTGACTGGCAGGTATGGGTGATATCGCCTGTTTGACGATACCTGCGGGGGCCGAGGGGCCGCCCGCCGGGCGAAAGTCCCTCTCCGCGGCCCCGGAGCAGCCGGGAGCGCGAGGTGCGTACCTGGCATGGGACAATCACCGTGGCTCACGGTACGGGGGATTCTGTAGTCGCCGCCGGACAGGCCCCAGGGCCTGGCCCTGATCCGCCGGACAGGCCCTAGCGAGCAGGAGATAAAGCACGATGCGCATCGGAGTTCTCACCGCAGGCGGAGACTGCCCCGGCCTGAACGCAGTGATCCGCTCGGTCGTGCACCGTGCCGTGGCGGGGCACGGCGACGAGGTCATCGGATTCGAGGACGGCTTCAAGGGTCTCCTGGACGGTCACTTCCGTCCCCTCGACCTCAACGCGGTCAGCGGCATCCTCGCCCGCGGCGGCACCATCCTCGGCTCCGCCCGGCTGGAGCGCGACCGGCTCCGCGAGGCGGCCGAGAACTGCGCCGAGCTGAGCCGCCGTTACGGCATGGACGCGCTGATCCCGATCGGCGGCGAGGGCACCCTCACGGCCGCCCGGATGCTCTCGGACGCCGGTATGCCCGTCGTCGGCGTACCGAAGACCATCGACAACGACATCTCGGCCACCGACCGCACCTTCGGCTTCGACACCGCGGTCGGCGTCGCGACCGAGGCCATAGACCGGCTGAAGACCACCGCGGAGTCCCACCAGCGCGTCATGGTCGTCGAGGTGATGGGCCGCCACGCGGGCTGGATCGCGCTGGAGTCCGGAATGGCCGGCGGGGCGCACGGCATCTGCCTGCCCGAGCGGAAGTTCCAGGTCGAGGACCTGGTCAAGATGGTCGAGGAACGGTTCGCGCGCGGCAAGAAATTCGCCGTCATCTGTGTCGCGGAGGGCGCGCACCCCGCCGAGGGCTCGATGCCGTACGCCAAGGGCGCGATCGACCAGTTCGGCCACGAGCGCTTCCAGGGCATCGGCAACCGCCTCGCCGTCGAGCTGGAGACCCGGCTCGGCAAGGAGGCCCGGCCGGTCATCCTCGGCCATGTGCAGCGCGGCGGCACGCCGACCGCGTACGACCGGGTGCTCGCCACCCGCTTCGGCTGGCACGCGGTGGAGGCCGCGCACCGGGGCGACTTCGGCCGGATGACGGCCCTGCGCGGCAACGACGTCGAGATGGTGCCGCTCGCCGACGCGGTGACCCAGCTGAAGCACGTTCCGCTGGAGCGGATGTGCGAGGCCGAGTCGGTCTTCTGACCTCGCGGATGAAGAGCCCGGCCGGGGCCCGGACCGCACCGCTGATCAGGTGAGGCGGACCGGGCCCCGGCGGCGTGGTCGGCGCGGGGCCGAGCGGACGCTGGTCATTTCTCCGCCGTCTGCCAGAACCGGGCGACGATCTGCGCCAGGAACGCCCGGCCCGCGTCGCCCGTCGCGCCCTCCCGTTCGGTGCCGGTACTGCTCCAGCTCAGCGTGGACACCATCAGCGCCTGGTACTCGGAGTGCAGCTGTTCCAGGACGCCCTGGAGCAGCCGCCGGTCCACCGGCGCCACCTTGGCGACCGGCTTCACGTACGCCTGCCAGCGCGTCGTCACGGCGCTGCGCAGCAGTTCGGCCAGCTCCTCGTCCCGCCCGGTCGCCGTCACGAAGTCGGCGGCCGCCAGCCCGAGCGCCTCGGTGAGCGCCGCGGACTGGCGCTCGTTGCCCCGCCACCGCCCGGACTCCTCCATGCGCAGATACGCGGACGTGGCCATCCCCAGCAGCCCCGCCAGCTCGTCCGGCGACAGCTGCCGGGCGACCCGGTGCTCGCGCAGGGTCCGGGCGGCGGTCAGAAGTTCACCGGGAGCGCACCACAACACACCGGCGAGCGCCGTGAGTTCGTACTCGCTCGGCAGGGCGAGTCCACGCTCCCAGGCGGCTACGGTCTCGGCGGTGATCTGGAGTCCGTACTGGGCGCCGAGGCCGTAGGCGACATGACCGGGAGCCATACCCAGGGCCTCGCGCAGTCTGCGCGCGGCGGGGGCGTTGAAAGGCGGGGTGGGGTGCACGGCCCTACCGTAGGAGGTCGGAGGCGGTCTGACTACGGTGTCTTCCACCGATGCGACGGCTCGTAGGAATCTCCTAGGGCCTGACGCCGCGCGGCCGCCCTTCGGGCGACGACGGCAGTTCGACGACAGGCCCCAGCATCGGCAAGGTGCCTCCGGGGCGGCCCCGCGCCCCGTTCAGCGGGCCTCCGCCACCCACCGGTAGTGAAGTTCCGGGCGCCCTATCTGTCCGTACTGCGGACTGCGCGCCGCACGCCCCGCGGTCACCAGGTGCTCCAGGTAGCGGCGCGCGGTGATGCGGGAGATCCCCAGCTCCACGCCCGCGGCGGCGGCCGTCACCCCGTCCGGGGCCGAGCGCAGCGCGCGGGTCACCGCCTCCAGCGTCGGACCGCTCAGGCCCTTCGGCAGCCGGGCGGGCTGTGGGGCGCGCAGCGAGGCGAGCGCGCGGTCGACCTCGTCCTGGCCGCTCGCCTCACCGGCCGCCGCCCGGAACTCCGCGTAGCGGACGAGCCGGTCGCGCAGGGTGGCGAAGGTGAACGGCTTCAGCACGTACTGGACGACACCGAGCGACACCCCCTCCCGGACCACGGCCAGATCGCGGGCGGAGGTCACGGCGATCACGTCGGCGCCGTGCCCGGCGGCCCGCAGCGAACGGAGCAGGTGCAGACCGTGCCCGTCCGGCAGGTAGAGGTCCAGGAGCAGCAGATCGACCGCCGTGCGCTCCAGCGCGCGCACCGCCTCCGCGCGGGAGTGCGCGACCGAGGCCACCGCGAAACCCGGCACCCGGTCCACGTACAGTTGATGGGCGTCGGCGGCGACCGGATCGTCCTCGACGACCAGCACCCTGATCACGGGGTTCATGTGGTCCTGCCCCTCCTCGCGCCGCTGCCGTCGGGCAGCGCCAGCCGTACGGTGAACTCCGCGCCGCCGTCGGCCCCCCGCTCCAGTGTGACCGCGCCGCCGTTGCGGTGCGCGGCCTGCTGTACGAGCGCCAGGCCGATCCCGCGGCCGGCGCCGTGCGTCGACCAGCCGCGCCGGAACACCTCCGCGGCGTCGGCCGGATCGACGCCCGCCCCGTTGTCCGCGACCCGCAGCAGGAGTTCGCCGTCCCCGGCGAGTGCCGTGACGGTGACCCGGGCGCGTGCGGGGCGCCGCGGTGGCGGGGTGCGCTGGGCGGGGACTGCGTCCGGCGGGCGGGCCACCGCCTCCGACGCCGCGTCCACCGCGTTGTCGATCAGGTTGCCGAGGACGGTCACCAGATCGCGCTGCGGCAGCGAAGCGGGCAGGACCCCGTCGTCGATCAGGCTGTCGTCCGCCAGCACCAGCTCCACGCCCCGCTCGTTCGCCTGCGCCGCCTTGCCCAGGAGCAGGGCCGCCAGCACCGGTTCGGCGACCGCGCCGACGACGCGGTCGGTCAGGGCCTGCGCCAGTTCCAGCTCCGCCGTGGCGAAGCCGACCGCCTCCTCGGACCGGTCCAGCTCGATCAGCGAGACCACCGTGTGCAGCCGGTTCGCCGCCTCGTGGGCCTGCGAGCGCAGCGCCTGCGTGAAGCCCCGCTCCGAGTCCAGCTCACCGGAGAGCGCCTGGAGTTCCGTGTGATCGCGCAGGGTGACGACGGTGCCGCGCCGCTCGCCGCCCACCACCGGACGGGTGTTGACCACGATCACCCGGTCCGCCGTCAGATGCACCTCGTCGACCCGCTCCTCCGAGGCCAGCAGCGCCCCGGTCAGCGGCGCCGGCAGATCGAGTTCGGTGACCCGGCGCCCGACCGTGCCCGGTGCCAGCCCCAGCAGCTCCCGGCCCGCGTCGTTGATCAGGGCGATCCTGCGCTGCCCGTCGAGCATCAGCAGCCCCTCACGCACCGCGTGCAGCGTGGCCTCGTGGTAGTCGTGCAGCCGGCTCAGCTCGGCGGCGTTCATCCCGTGGGTGTGCCGGCGCAGCCGGGCGTTGATCACGTAGGTGCCGATGCCGCCGAGTGCCAGCGCCGCACCCGCCGCGAGCCCCAGCGCGCCCAACTGCGCCCGCACCTGCGTGGAGACCCGTTCGACGGTGATGCCCGCACTGACCAGGCCGACGATCCGGCCGTCGTCCCGGACCGGCGTGACGACCCGGATGGAGGGGCCGAGCGTGCCGGTGTACGTCTCCGAGAACGTCTCCCCGCGCAGCGCCCGCGCGGTGTGCCCGAGGAAGGTCGCACCGATCTGGCCGGTGTCCGGGTGCGTCCAGCGGACCCGGTGCGGATCCATGATCGTGACGAAGGCGATCCCGGTGTCCTTGCGGACCCGCTCCGCGTACGGCTGGAGCACGGCCGAGGGGTCCGGGGTGCGGATGGCCTCCCGTACGGACGGCGAATCGGCCACTGACAGGGCCACCGCCCGTGCCTGCCGGGTCGCGGTCTCGCGGGCCTGCGAGCTGCCCGAGGCGTACGCGAAGAAGGCGCACCCCGCCACGACGGCCGCCACCAGCACCACCTGCATGGCGAAGAGCTGACCGGCCAGGCTGCGTGGACGGGCACGGGGAAGACGCATCCCCACAGTCTGCCTGGCTGAAAACCTATGAACGAAATGCACGTAACAGTGACCGGCGTCACAGGGAACGGAATAGTCGCCGGGGCCCCCAGGGACGGGGGAGGGACAGAAGATGAGCCGAGGAGACCCTCGTGGCAGTGGCCGCCGCCAAGCGGGACCGTACGAAGTATCTGTATCTCGCCGTGATCGTGGCGGTGGGGCTCGGCATCCTGGTGGGTCTTGTCGCCCCGGATGCCGCCGTTGAGCTCAAGCCGATCGGAACCGGCTTCGTCAACCTCATCAAGATGATGATCTCGCCGATCATCTTCTGCACGATCGTGCTGGGGGTCGGCTCGGTACGCAAAGCGGCCAAGGTCGGCGCCGTCGGCGGTCTGGCCCTCGGCTACTTCCTGGTGATGTCGACCGTCGCCCTGGCCATCGGCCTGGTCGTCGGCAACATCCTGGAGCCCGGCTCCAGCCTCCACATCACCGAGGCGACCCGCGCCGCGGGAGAGGCGCAGGCGGGGGACAGCGAGTCCACCGCGGACTTCCTGCTCGGCATCATCCCCGACACCATGGTGTCGTCCTTCACCTCGGGCGAGGTCCTGCAGACCCTGCTCATCGCCCTGCTCGCGGGCTTCGCGCTGCAGGCCCTGGGATCGGCCGGTGAGCCCGTCCTGCGCGGTATCGGACACATCCAGCGCCTGGTCTTCCGTATCCTCGCCATGATCATGTGGCTGGCCCCGGTCGGCGCGTTCGGCGCGATGGCGGCCGTGGTCGGTGAGACCGGAGTGGACGCGCTGAAGTCCCTCGCGGTCATCATGGTCGGCTTCTACATCACCTGCGCGATCTTCGTGTTCCTGATCCTGGGCACGATCCTGCGCCTGGTGGCCGGGGTCAACATCTTCTCCCTGCTGAAGTACCTCGGCCGGGAGTTCCTGCTCATCCTCTCCACCTCCTCGTCCGAGTCGGCCCTGCCCCGGCTGATCGCGAAGATGGAGCACATGGGGGTCAGCAAGCCCGTCGTCGGCATCACCGTGCCGACCGGCTACTCCTTCAACCTCGACGGCACCGCGATCTACCTCACGATGTCCTCGCTCTTCATCGCCAACGCGACGGGCGACCCGCTGAGCATCAGCGAGCAGATCTCGCTGCTGGTCTTCATGGTGATCGCCTCCAAGGGCGCCGCGGGCGTCACCGGCGCCGGGCTCGCCACCCTCGCGGGCGGCCTCCAGTCGCACCGGCCCGAACTGGTCGACGGCGTCGGCCTGATCGTCGGCATCGACCGCTTCATGAGTGAGGCCCGCGCCCTGACGAACTTCGCGGGCAACGCGGTCGCCACGGTCCTGGTCGGCACCTGGACCAAGGAGATCGACCGGGAGCGGGCGGACCAGGTCCTCTCCGGAGCGCTCCCGTTCGACGAGGCGATGATGGCGGACGAGGGCCCCGCCGAGCCGCACGTCCCCAAGGCGCGGGACGCCGGCGAGGACCAGCCCTCGCTCGCGAAGGCTTAGAGGGCCCGCAGTTGCCGGGACCTCTTGAACACCCCCACGCACGCCGGGCCGGTACGGACTTCCGTACCGGCCCGGCGTGCGCCGCCTCCCGTCGTCCTCGCCCCTCCGCCCTTGCCTTGACGCCGACGTCAAGGATTACCGTCGGGGCATGCGAATCGGGGAACTGGCCGAGCGGGCCGGAACGACGACGCGGACTCTGCGCTACTACGAGTCGCGCGGGCTGCTGCCCACGCGGCGGGCGGAGAACGGGTACCGCACCTACGACGAGGGCGATCTGCGGCTGCTCCAGCAGATCCGGACCCTTCAGGACTTCGGGTTCGAGCTGGAGGAGACCCGGCCCTTCGTCGACTGTCTGCGGGCCGGTCATCGGGCCGGTGACTCCTGCCCGGCGTCGCTGGCCGTCTACCGGCGCAAGCTCGGTGAGCTGGACGCGCTCATCGGCCAGGTGCAGTCGGTCCGCACGGAGGTGGGCGCCCAGCTGGCCCGCGCCGAGCTGGAGGCGTCCGCCGAACTGCCCGGCGGCCCCGAACCACGATGCGAACTGAACTGGGAGGACGACACATGATCCAGGTGGAAGGCGTGGCCGAGGTCACCGACGGGACGTTCGACGCGGAGGTACTGGGGGCCTCGCTCCCCGTCCTGGTCGAATTCACCGCCGACTGGTGCGGACCGTGCCGGCAGCTCGCCCCGGTGCTGGGGTCGATCGCGGCAGAGGAGAGCGAGCGCATCAAGATCGTCCAGATCGACGTCGACCGGAACCCCGGGATCACCTCCCGGTACGCGGTGCTGTCGATGCCGACCCTCACGGTGTTCCGCTCGGGCGAGCCCGTGAAGTCGATGGTCGGCGCCCGGCCGAAGCGGCGACTGCTCCAGGAGCTCGAAGAGGTGCTCCCGGCGGCGGTCTGAGGACCCGACTCGCGGGCCTCCCGCCGGATGCGGTGACACCGTGAAGGGCAGGGGTGAGTGGCTTTCGGCCCCGCCTCCACGGAGTGGAGCGTGCCCCCTCTACATCGATGAAACGTTGATGTACGGTCCACTCGCATGCGCACCCGACTTGTTCTCGCGTGGACCTCGGCGGTGACCGCCGCACTCGCGGTCGCCGCCGCGGCCGGCCCCGTGGCAGCCTCCCCGGCCGGTCGCGTGTCCGTGACGCCGACGGCCCGCTGCCCCCAACTCTCCGACGAACTTCCCTGGTACGGCGACAACCGCGCCCGTCTGCAGCGCGTGATCGACGAGCGCGGCAGCTGCCACGTCAGAGGCGGACCACGCCCGGTCGCGGCGTTCGACTGGGACAACACCATCACCAAGAACGACGTCACCGACGCCACCATCAGCTGGTCCCTGCGGCACGACAAGATCCTCCGGCCCGCCCGCTGGAAGGACACCAGCATGTGGCTGACCGACACCGCGGACAAGGCCCTCACCGAGGCCTGCGGCACAGAGGTCGCCGTGGGAGCGCCGCTGCCCACCTCCACCAACGCCCGCTGCGCCGACGAGATCCTCCAGATCCGCGAGGACGGCAGCACGATGAGCGGCGAGGCCGCCTTCGCGGGGAAGTGGAACCACCGGCGTACCGTTCCGCAGTACGCCTGGGTGCCCCAGCTGTTCGCCGGACACACCGTCCCCGAACTGCGCGCGTACACGGCGGCCGCCCGCACGGAGGCCCTCGCCGCGCCCGTCGGTGCGACCCGCACCGTCGGCACCCACGTCCTTCCGGCCTACGTCAGGTACTACGAACAGCAACGCGACCTCGTCCGTACGCTCCAGAAGGCCGGATTCGACGTCTGGATCGTCTCGGCGGGTTCGGAGCCGGTCACCGAGGTCTGGTCGCGCGGCATCGGAATCGACCGCGCGCACACCGTCGCCATCCGCTCCGTACTCGACCGCAAGGGCCGCATCACGACCAGGAACGAGGGCTGCGGCGGGGTGGGCGTCACCGAGGGCGAGGCCATTCCGTACATCGACGGCAAGCGCTGCTGGATCAACCAGGAGATCTACGGGATCAAGGGCCGGGCCGCCTGGAACCGGCAGGCCCCGGACCGGCGGATCACGCTCGGCGGCGGCGACGCCGACACCGACGTGACGTTCGTCGGTGATGCCACGGGCGCGCACCTCGTGCTCAACCGCAACAAGAACGAGGTGATGTGCCGTGCCTACGACAACGCCGACGGCCGCTGGGTCGTGAACCCCATGTTCATCGAGCCGCTGCCCCGCAGGACCACGGCCTACCCCTGCGCGACCGCCGCCTACACCCAGCCCGACGGCTCCTTCGGCCCCGTGCGGCGAGGCGACGGCAGCGTCGTACCGGACCAGCGGGACACGGTGTACTGACGCGGGACCGACACGTGAGGAAGCCGGCGGCGGCCCCGGGAACCGACCCGGGGCCGCCGCCGGCCCGGTGCACCGTGCGCTCCGCGCCCCGTCAGGCGGGCCGCAGCCACACGGTCGCGAGCGGAGGGAGCGTCAGCGTCACACTCGTCTCCCTGCCGTGGAACGGGACGGCCTCCGGCTTCAGCGGTTCCTCGTTGCCCACGTCGCCGCCCCCGTACCGGGCCGCGTCCGTGTTCAGGACCTCCACCCAGGCCGCCGGCCCGTCCGGCACCCCGATGCGGTAGTCGTGCCGCACCACCGGGGAGAAGTGCGAGACGGCGATCAGCGGTGACCCGTCCTCGTCGTACCGGACGAACGCGAACACGTTGTCCTGCGCGGCGTTCCCCTCCACCCAGGCGAACCCCTCCGGGACCGTGTCGCGCTGCCAGAGCGAGGGCGTCGAGCCGTACACCCTGTTCAGATCGCTGACCAGGGTCCGCACGCCCCGGTGGTCGCTCTCCGCCGCGTACGACGGATCGAGCAGCCACCAGTCAGGGCCGTGGCCCTCCGACCACTCGGCCCCCTGGGCAAACTCCTGGCCCATGAAGAGGAGCTTCTTCCCGGGGTGGGCCCACATGAAGCCGAGGTAGGCGCGGTGGTTGGCGCGCTGCTGCCACCAGTCGCCGGGCATCTTGCTGACCAGGGACCTCTTGCCGTGCACGACCTCGTCGTGCGAGATCGGCAGCACGTAGTTCTCGCTGTACGCGTACACCATCGAGAAGGTCATCTCGTTGTGGTGGTACTTGCGGTGCACCGGCTCCTTCGACACGTACTCCAGCGAGTCGTGCATCCAGCCCATGTTCCACTTCAGCCCGAAGCCGAGCCCGCCGAAACCGCCCGGACCGACATGGTGCGTGGCGCGGGTGACACCGTCCCAGGCGGTGGACTCCTCGGCGATGGTGACGACGCCCGGGCTGCGCCGGTAGACCGTGGCGTTCATCTCCTGGAGGAAGGCGACGGCGTCGAGGTTCTCCCGGCCGCCGTGCTCGTTCGGAGACCACTCGCCCTCCTCGCGCGAGTAGTCGAGGTAGAGCATGGAGGCGACGGCGTCCACCCGCAGCCCGTCGATGTGGAACTCCTCGCACCAGTAAGTGGCGTTGGAGACAAGGAAGTTGCGAACCTCGGTGCGACCGTAGTCGAATTCGAGCGTGCCCCAGTCCGGATGCGCGGCCCGCTGCGGGTCCGAGTGCTCGTACAGCGGCCGGCCGTCGAACTCCGCGAGCGCCCACTCGTCGCGCGGGAAGTGTGCGGGCACCCAGTCGACGATGACGCCGATCCCGGCCCGGTGCAGCGCGTCGACCAGGAAGCGGAAGTCGTCCGGCGTGCCCATCCGGGAGGTCGGGGCGTAGAAACCGGTCACCTGATAGCCCCAGGAGCCGCCGAAGGGGTGCTCGGAGACCGGCATCAGCTCCACGTGCGTGAACCCCAGATCGCGCACGTACGCGGGGAGCTGCTCCGCGAGCTGGCGGTAGGTGAGGCCGGGGCGCCAGGACGGCAGGTGCACCTCGTAGACGGACAGCGGCGCCTCGTGCACCGGGACGTCCCCGCGACGGGCCATCCACTCCTGGTCCTGCCAGACGTGGTGCGCGGCCGTCACGACCGAGGCGTTGGCGGGCGGGACCTCGGCATGGCGGGCCATCGGGTCGGCGCGAAGCGTGTGTGTGCCGTCCGGGCGGCAGATGTCGAACTTGTAGAGCGCGCCCTCCCCGATCGCGGGCAGGAACAGCTCCCACACCCCGGTCGAGCCGAGCGAACGCATCGGGAATCCGGTGCCGTCCCAGTAGTTGAAGTCACCCGCGACGCGGACTCCGCGGGCGTTGGGGGCCCAGACGGTGAACCGGGTACCGGCGACGCCCTGGTGCTCCACCGTCCGGGCGCCCAGCGCGGTCCACAGCTCCTCGTGCCGCCCCTCACCGATCAGGTGCAGATCGAGATCGCCGAGCGCGGGCAGGAAGCGGTACGGGTCGTGGGTCTCTACCTCGTTGTCCGCGTAGCCGACCAGGAGCTGGTACTCGGGGACCGCGGGCATCGGCAGGAGTCCGGAGAAGAACCCGTCGCCGTCGTCGTGCAGCTGGGCCCTGAGCCCCTTCGCCAGCACGGTGACAGACCGTGCGAAGGGCCGCAGCACCCGGAAGGTGACCCCGCCGCGGATCTGGTGCGCGCCGAGCAGCTCGTGCGGGGCGTGGTGCTCACCCGCCAGCAGCCGGGCCCGGTCCCCGTCGTCCAGGGGGCGGGCCGGGCGGACCCCCTGACCGCCCCCGGCCCGGCGGGGCCGAGGCGGGGCCGCCGCCCGCTTCGCCCGCTTGGCGGGAGCGGGAGCGGGAGCGGAGGCGGAGGCGGGGTCGGAGGTGGGAGCGGGGTCCGGCGTCGGCGTCGGCATCGGAGTGGTGACCGGCTCCGGGGGCGGGGCGCTCGCCTCCAGCGGTGCGAGGGTGGCCTCCGGGGTGCTCGTAGCGGGGGCGGGATCGGGCGCTTTGCGGGACGGCTTGCGGGCGGTCACAGGGACAGCCTCCTCGGGGGTGTGGGCGGGTGGGGCGGGAGAGGTCGGGCGCCGGGGGACCGGGTGCGGGCCGGTCCGCGCGGCGGGTGTGTCAGCCGGTGGCGGCGGCCAGGCGGTGGATCGCCGCCATCGGGACCGGCAGCCAGTCGGGCCGGTGCCGTGCCTCGTACAGCACCTCGTACACCGCCTTGTCGGTCTCGTGGGCCCGCAGCAGTTCGGGTTCGGCGCGCGGATCGACACCGGAGGCGGCGGCGTAGCCGTCGCAGTAGGCGGAGCGGCAGTGCGCCGCCCAGTCGGCGTTCCAGGGCCGGTGCGAGCGGGCCGCGTAGTCGAAGGACCGGAGCATCCCGGCGATGTCGCGCGCCGGTGGCTGCGCGCCGCGGCGCTCGGGGAGCGGCCGGGCCGGTTCGCCCTCGAAGTCGATCAGCGACCAGAAGCCGTCGGTCCCGCGCAGGGTCTGGCCGAGATGGAGATCGCCGTGCACCCGCTGGGCTGCCCAGCTCCGTCCCCGGTGGCCCAGCGCCGTGACGGCGTCGAACGCGGCGCGCAGCCCCGGGACGTACGGCACCAGCTCCGGCACCGCGTGGGCGGCCGCCTCCAGCCGCCGCACCATACCGGCGGCCTGCTCCTCGCTCTCGCCGCGGCGCAGCGCGGGAGTGGGCAGCGCGGAGGCGAGCGCGGTGTGCACCTCCGCGGTGGCACGGCCCAGCGCGTGGGCCTCGGGGACGAAGTCGTCGCCCGCCGCGAGGGCGCGCAGGGCGAGCTGCCAGCCGTCCTGCGCGCCGCTCAGGAACGGCTGGAGCACCCCGAGCGTGAGGGGCTCGGGAACGGCCGACTCGAACCAGGCGACGGGGGCCGGAACGCGCCCGCACCCCTCGCGGGCGAGCGCGAGGGGAAGCTCCAGATCGGGGTTGGTGCCCGGGAAGACCCGGCGGAAGATCTTGAGGATGTAGGCGTTGCCGTAGACGAGCGAGGAGTTGGACTGCTCGGTGTCCAGCACCCGGGGCGCGAGACCGGCCGGGACCGGGGCGGTGCCCCGGCCGAACCGGAGCGCGCCGAGCGCGCCGGGGGTGCGCAGCCGCTCCAGCAGCAGGGCGGCGAGGCGCGGGTCGTGCAGTCCGTCGTAGACGGTCAGACCGGCCAGCGGACCGTCCGTCACATGGCCGATGAGGGCGGGCGCCAGCCGGGTCGGCAGCGTGGGCCGTACGCCGAGCAGCAACTGGTAGCTGTCGATGGGCGGCTGGGCGGGCATGGTGGGCTGATGGACCCGGACCAGCAGGTGCAGGAGCCCGGGGCCGGGGCCGGGGCCGGCGGGGGCGCCGGACTTCTCGACCGGCAGTATCTCGGTCGCCGACACGAGCGAGAAGGCCGTGATCGGCCGTCCCTTGCCCGCGAACCAGCGCTGCCGGGGCAGCCATTCGTGGAGCAGCGGTCCGAGAGACGGGAGCAGGGCTGTGCTGTTCGCCAGGGTGACCTGAGCGGATGCAGCCTCCGACATGGCATCGCGTCCTTTCCCCGGGCACACCACAGGATGCGAAGAGTGTCCCGGATTGCGGCTTTGGCTGTCCGGCTGTGCGGGACGTGTCGGGTCAGGATGGTCCGTACGGACTCGACTCGGAGGGAACGAAACGCCAGGAGGATCCAGGAAGGGTCCTGAAGCGTTCGATATGGGTGGAGAGTGCCCCGTGCGGAGCGGCGGAAACCGCCCCGCACCAGAGCCTGCGCGCCGGGCTGCCGGTCAGCTCGGCGGCGCGTCCTTGCGGAGGCGGAACCAGTAGAAGCCGTGCCCGGCGAGAGTCAGCAGGTAGGGCCACTGGCCGACGGCGGGGAAGCGCACCCCGCCGATCAGCTCGACCGGATGACGCCCGTTGAAGGACCGCAGATCGAGCTCCGTCGGCTGAGCGAACCGCGAGAAGTTGTGCACGCACAGCACGAGGTCGTCCCCGTGCTCACGGGTGAAGGCGAGCACCGCGGGGTTGGACGAGGGCAGTTCGGTGTACGAGCCGAGGCCGAACGCCGGGTTCTGCTTGCGGATCTCGATCATCCGGCGCGTCCAGTGCAGCAGCGAGGACGGCGACGCCATCGCCGCCTCGACGTTGGTGACCTGGTAGCCGTAGACCGGGTCCATGATCGTGGGCAGGAAGAGCCGGCCCGGGTCGCTGGAGGAGAATCCCGCGTTCCGGTCGGGTGTCCACTGCATCGGGGTGCGTACGGCGTCCCGGTCGCCCAGCCAGATGTTGTCGCCCATCCCGATCTCGTCCCCGTAGTAGAGGATCGGGGAGCCGGGCAGCGACATCAGCAGGGCGGTGAACAGCTCGATCTGGTTGCGGTCGTTGTCCAACAGGGGTGCCAGGCGCCGCCTGATACCGATGTTGGCCCGCATCCGCGGATCCTTGGCGTACTCCGCGTACATGTAGTCGCGCTCTTCGTCCGTGACCATTTCGAGCGTCAGCTCGTCGTGGTTGCGCAGGAAGATGCCCCACTGGCAGCCGGACGGGATCGCCGGTGTCTTGGCCAGGATTTCGGAGACCGGGTAGCGGCTCTCGCGGCGTACGGCCATGAAGATCCGCGGCATCACGGGGAAGTGGAACGCCATGTGGCACTCGTCGCCGCCCGCCCGGTAGTCGCCGAAGTAGTCGACGACGTCCTCCGGCCACTGGTTGGCCTCCGCGAGCAGCACGGTGTCCGGGTAGTTGGCGTCGATCTCCTTGCGGACCCGCTTGAGGAAGCCGTGGGTCTCCGGGAGGTTCTCGCAGTTGGTGCCCTCGCGCTGGTAGAGGTATGGCACGGCGTCGACCCGGAAGCCGTCGATGCCGAGGTCCAGCCAGAAGCGCAGCGCGGAGATGATCTCCTCCTGCACGGCCGGGTTCTCGTAGTTGAGGTCGGGCTGGTGCGAGAAGAACCGGTGCCAGTAGTACTGCTTGCGCACCGGGTCGAAGGTCCAGTTGGACGTCTCGGTGTCGACGAAGATGATCCGGGCGTCCTGGAACTGTTTGTCGTCGTCGGCCCAGACGTAGTAGTCGCCGTACGGACCGTCGGGGTCGGTACGGGACTGCTGGAACCAGTCGTGCTGGTCGCTGGTGTGATTCATGACGAAGTCGATGATCACGCGCATCCCGCGCTGGTGCGCGGCGTCGACGAACTCGACGAAGTCGGCGAGGTCACCGAACTCCGGGAGCACGGCGGTGTAGTCGGAGACGTCGTAACCGCCGTCGCGCAGTGGCGACTTGAAGAACGGCGGCAGCCAGAGGCAGTCGACGCCCAGCCACTGGAGGTAGTCCAGTTTGGACGTGATGCCCTTCAGATCTCCGATGCCGTCGCCGTTGGAGTCCTGGAAGGAACGGACGAGTACCTCGTAGAAGACGGCGCGCTTGAACCAGTCGGGATCGCGGTCCTTGGCCGGGGTGTCCTCGAACGTGTCGTGGACGGGCTCGTTGACGATCATGGTGTGGGTGACCCTCCGGTCGGCGGGGACGGTCGCAGGACGGCGATGTGCGCGGGCGTGACGCCCGGCTCTAGGCGCACATAGAAGGTCCTGCCCCAGTGATAGGAAGTGCCGGTGAGCTCGTCGCGCACCGGCACGCTCTCGTGCCGGTCGAGGCCGAGTTGCGGCATGTCCAACGAGACGGTCGCCTCCTGGGTGTGGTGCGGGTCGAGGTTGACGACCATCAGAACGGTGTTCGAACCGGAGCGCTTGCTGTACACGATCAGGGCGTCGTTGTCGGACGAGTGGAAGTGCACGTCACGCAGTTGCTGCAGCGCCGGGTGGCGGCGCCTGATCCGGTTGAGCGTGGTGATGAGCGGGGCCAGCGACCGGCCCTCGCGCTCGGCGGCTTCCCAGTCCCTAGGCCGGATCTCGTACTTCTCCGAGTGGAGGTACTCCTCACTGCCGCTGCGGATCGGGGCGTTCTCACAGAGCTCGTACCCCGCGTACACCCCCCAGGCCGGGGAGAGTGTCGCCGCGAGCACCGCCCGTGCCTCGAAGGCGGGCCTGCCGCCGTCCTGGAGGTATCCGGGGAGGATGTCGGGGGTGTTCACGAAGAAGTTGGGCCTCATGAAGGAGGCCGTCCCACCGGAAAGCTCCGTCACGTACTCGGTGATTTCCTGCCGGCTGTTCCGCCAGGTGAAGTAGGTGTACGACTGCTGGAATCCGATGGTGGCGAGCGCGTGCATCATCGCGGGACGGGTGAATGCCTCGGCCAGGAAGATCACATCGGGATCGGTTCCGTTGATGTCGGCGATCACCTTCTCCCAGAAGATCACCGGTTTGGTGTGCGGATTGTCGACGCGGAAGATCCGTACTCCGTGATCCATCCAGAAGCGCAGGATGCGCACCGTCTCCGTGACAATTCCGCGGAGATCCTTGTCGAAGGCGATCGGATAGATGTCCTGGTATTTCTTCGGAGGGTTCTCCGCGTAGGCGATGGAGCCGTCCACGCGGTGCTGGAACCACTCGGGGTGTTCCGTGACCCACGGGTGGTCCGGAGAACACTGGAGGGCGAAATCCAGCGCGATCTCCATGCGCAGGTTACGGGCCGTCTCCACGAAGTGGTCGAAGTCGCCGAGGGTGCCGAGATCGGGGTGCACGGCGTCGTGGCCGCCCTCGGCCGAGCCGATCGCCCAGGGCACCC
>CBRG010000089.1 GCA_000470535.1 Streptomyces sp. AW19M42 | reverse complement strand
GAACGTCAGGTCGAACTTGGCGGAACGCAGCCAGGTGAACTCCGACTCGGTGTCCAGGTCCCGGGCGACGAGTGTCGGCGTGGCCGCGTCCGTCAGCGTCAGCATCACCTGGAACAGCGGGTGCCGGGCGGCAGAGCGGTCCGGGTTGAGAGCCTCCACCAGCCGGTCGAACGGCAGGTCCTGGTGGGCCCAGGCCGCGAGGTCGGTCTCCCGCACCCGGGTCAGCAGCTCCCGGAAACTCGGGTCACCGCCGGTATCGGTCCGCAGGACCAGGGTGTTCACGAAGAACCCGACGAGATCGTCGAGGGCCTGGTCCGTACGGCCGGCGATCGGTGAGCCGAGCGGGATGTCGTGCCCGGCACCGGACCGCGACAGCAGGGTCGACACCGCCGCCTGCGCCACCATGAAGACCGAGGCGCCCGATTCGCTCGCCAGCTCCGCGAGCGTGGTGTGCACGGCCTCGGAGCAGTGCACGGTGTGTGTGGCACCCCGGTAGGAGGCGACGGCCGGCCGCTGCCGGACGGCGGGCAGGGTGACCTCCTCCGGAAGGTCGGCCAACGCCTTCTTCCAGTAGTGGAGTTGGCAGGCGGAGACGCTTTCGCGGTCCGCCGGGTCACCGAGGATGCCGCGGTGCCAGAGGGCGTAGTCCGCGTACTGGGCGGGCAGCGGGTCCCAGGCGGGGCGCTCGCCACGGGCGCGGGTCGCGTACGCGGTGCTCAGGTCGCGCATGAGCGGCTGGTAGGACCAGCCGTCGGAGACGATGTGGTGCATGACCACCAGGAGTACGTACTCCTGGTGGCCGAGGCCGAACAGGCGGGCGCGGAACGGCAGATCGGCCGCCAGGTCGAAGATGCGCTCCGACTCGGCGGTGAGCAGCGCGGCGACGGTCTCCTCGGTGGCGGAGGTGAGGGGCAGCTCGACGTGGACGCTGTCGGCGGGCAGGATCCGCTGGTAGGTCCGGCCCTCGGCCTGGCCGAAGACGGTTCGCAGGCTCTCGTGCCGTCCCGCGACATCGGTGAACGCGGCCTTCAGGGCCGCTACGTCGAGTTCGCCACGTACCCGGACGGCGAGCGGGATGTTGTACGTGGCCGACGGTCCCTCCAGCTGGTCGAGGAACCAGAGCCGCTGCTGGGCCGCCGAGAGCGGCAGTAGCTCGGGCCGCGCCTGCGCTGTCAGGGCCGGGCGGGCGGGCTCGTCGCCGCCGGTGGCGACGTACTCGGCGAGCAGCGCCACGGTCGGGTACTCGAAGAACTGCCGCAGCGTCAGCTCGACGTCGAGGACGCCGCGTACCCGGCTCACCAGCCGGGTGGCGAGCAGGGAGTGACCGCCGGCGGCGAAGAAGTCGTCGTCGATGCCGATCGACGGGAGGCCGAGGGAGTGGGCGAACAGCCCGCAGAGGACCTCCTCGACGGGGTTGCGGGCGGCCCGCCCATTGCTTGCCGCGCCCGCTCGGGGGGCGGGCAGTGCGCGCCGGTCCAGCTTGCCGTTCGGGGTCAGCGGCAGGGCTCCCAGCGGCACGACGGCCGAGGGCACCATGTACTCGACGAGCTGTTCGCCCACGTGGCGGAGCAGTTCGGCCCCGTCCAGGACTCCGGCTTGTGCCGGTACGGCGTAGGCCACCAGGCGTTTGTCACCGGGCCGGTCCTCGCGGACGATGACCGCGGCCTGGGCGACGGAGGGGTGGCGGACCAGCACGGTCTCGATCTCGCCGAGTTCGATGCGGTTGCCGCGGAGTTTGACCTGCTGGTCGGCGCGGCCCAGGAAGAGGATCTCGCCGTGCTCGTTCCAGGCGGCCAGGTCGCCGGTGCGGTACATGCGGCTGCCGGCCGGTCCGTACGGGTCGGCGGTGAACCGTTCGGCGGTCATGGCCGGGAGCCGGCCGTAGCCCTGGGCGAGGTGCGGTCCCGCGACGTAGAGTTCCCCGGTTTCGCCGGGGGCGGTGTGGCGCAGTGCGGCGTCCAGGACGTACATGGCGGTGTTCGCCATCGGGATGCCGAGGTGCAGCCGGTCGAGGGTGCGGGTCTCGGGGGTGAAGGCCTGGTAGCTGCAGAAGACCGTTGCCTCTGTGGGGCCGTAGACGTGGACGAACGTGGTGTCCGGGCAGTGGTCGAGGGCGCGTTGGAGTGCGACCCCGGACAGGACGTCGCCGCCGGTCCAGATCTCGCGCAGCTGCTTGAGTGCGTCGATCGCCTCGCCGGCCATGGCGTCGAAGAGGGCGGTCGTGAAGTAGGCGGCGGTCACGTCGTGGCGGGCGATGGCGTCGGCGAGTTCGCCGATGTCGATCTTCGGGGCGGACAGTACGACGGCCAGTCCGCCGCGGAGCAGCGGGACCCAGAGTTCGTAGGTGGAGGAGTCGAAGGGCAGCGGCGAGTAGGCGAGGACACGCTCGTGGGCCCGGGCGCCGAAGCCGGGATCCAGGGCCAGTTCGACGACGTTACGGTGGGTGTTGACGACGCCCTTGGGGATGCCGCTGGAGCCGGAGGTGAACATGATGTACAGCGGCTGGTCGGGGTGGACCGTGAGGTCGGGCGCCGTGGGCGTGGTGTCGGCCGTGGCGCTCGGGTCGTCGAGCCGCAGGGTGGGCAGGTCGGCGGCGAAGTCCGTCTCCCCGGCGGCACGGTCGGTCACCAGGAGGGCGGCGCCGGTGTTCGCGAGGATCCAGCTGAGGCGCTCGGCGGGCTGACGGGGGTCGAGGGGGACGTACACACAGCCGCTCTTGAGCACGGCGAGGACCGTGATGACGTAGGCGAACGAGCGGTCGAAGAGAAGGGCGACGGCGTCGCCGGGCCGCAGGCCGTCGGTGACGAGCCGGTGCGCGAGTGCGTTGGCCGCGCCGTCCAGCTCCCGGTAGGTGAGGCTGCGGTCCTCGCGGACGAGAGCGACGGCCTCGGGGGTGCGGGCGGCCTGCGCGGCGAAGAGCGTGTGCAGCGCACCCTCGGGAAGGTCCTCTGCCGTGTCGTTGTACGTGGCGACGTGCGCGGGGACGCCGACGCCGAGGGAGAGGGCTGGGTCTGCTTGCGGCTGGGGCATCTCGACACCTTCTTGGTAGCTCGGATCTCGTGGTCTCGCGGCGTGCCGGGAGACCGACGGAGCCACGGTGGATGACGTGCGGATTGGTGCGAAGTCGGGGGGCGGGGCCGGGGGTCAGCCGGCGCGGGACGCCATCGCCGCGTCGGCGGGGAGCAGGATGTCGTCCGCTTCCAGCGCGTTCGCGTGGTACTTGCCGACGGAGCTGATCAGCAGCCGGAGCTCCAGTGCGATGCTCTCGGCCAGCCGGATCAGGCCTGCGTCGGCGTCCTCGTCGACGGCGAGGAGCGCGGCCCGGCCGAGGCCGACGGCGCGGGCGCCGAGCGCGAGGGCCTTGGCGGCTCTGCCGCCTTCCCAGATCCGCCCGCTGGCGAGCAGGCAGTGCTCGGTGGGCCCGATGCGGGTGAGGCACTCACCGAGCGGGAGTCCCACCTGGCCGAGGAAGCCGGTCGGCGCCCAGGCGGTGCCGCCCTCCGCGCCGTCCACCGTGACGGAGTCGGCGCCGGCCGCCCAGGCGGTGGCGGCCGCGAGGGCGATGTCACGCCCGGGGTGCAGTTTCACCCACACCTTCACGCGGGGGAAGTTGTTGCGCATCAGCCGGATCTGCTGGCGCAGGATCTCCTCGGTGAAGGTGCCGGGGCTGCTGATCCGCAGGACGGAGTCGCTGTCGGGGCCGAACACCGCGTCCATGGCGTACTGTTCCGCGACCCTGCCGCCGGCCTCGCGGCTCAGGACGGTGAGTCCGCCGAGCCCCGGCTTCGCGCCCTGGCCGACCTTCAGTTCGAAGGCGAGCCGGCCGGTGGCGAGCAGCGGTTCGGAGACCGGGTCGCTGTAGACGAGGTTCCACACCTCGGCGTCCGCGTCCTCTGTGGACTGCTGGACCACCACTCCGCCGTGCTCCCCGTCGGAGGCGGCGGTGTAGGCGGCGATCCGGCCGAGCAGCGGGGAGGACGCGGAGTCGGAGGCGGCGCGATAGCCGTTGACCGGTACCACGTTCTCTCCGATGACCATCGGGATGCCGAGCTGTCCGGCCTGTCGTCCGGCGGCCTCGCCCAGATCGTGACTGGCGACCTGGGTCGAGCCGAACGCGGAGACGTACAACGGCAGCCGGGAGGTGAACCCGCCGACGGACGTGCCGAGTTCGACATCGGTGTACAGCGGCTCGCGGGCCAGGTCTATGAGCTTCTTCAGCCGCTCCGGCATGAACACCGGGGGGACGATCCTGGCCCGCTCCAGCAGGTCCTGCGGGTCGTGTCCGGCCGGGATCGCGCCCAGCAGGCTGCTGCCGTACGACTCCAGGGCGGGGAAGGCCGCCGCCGCGCCGGCCCTGGCCCGGTGCCGCACCTGTTCCTCGGGAAACCCTTCGGCGCTCAGAGCACTCATGCCGACACCACTCCGGGGAGCTTCGGGTAGGCGCTGGCCTCCCAGACGGCGGTGCGGCCGGTGACGTACCGGGTGAAGCGCTCCAGGCCGATGCCGAAGCCGGAGCTGGCGGGGATGCCGCGTCGGGCCAGGTCGAGGTACCAGCCGTACTTCGCGGGGTTCTCGCCGGTCTCGCGCATCCGGGTGACCAGGGCCGCGTAGTCGTGTTCGCGCTCACTGCCGCTGGCCAGCTCGCCGTAGCCCTCGGGGGCGATCAGGTCGAAGTTGCGCAGGATGCCGGGACGTTCGGCGTCCTCCTGATCGTAGAAGCCGCGCGAGCCCTTGGGGTAGTCGACGACGAAGAACGGGCGGCTGGTCTTCGCGGAGAGGATCTCCTCCCCCTCCCAGTCGATCTCGGCGCCCGGGTCCTGCGGGTGGCCGAGCGCCACCAGGTCCGCGGTGGCCTCCTGGTGCGTGGTGCGGGCGAACGCCCCCCGGACCACTTCACGGAACGCGTCCCGGTCCCGGCCCAGGAGTTCCAGGTCGCCTGGCATCTCGCGGACGACCTCGTCGACGACGTGCGCGACGAGCCGCTCGGCCAGCGCCATCGCGTCCTCGCGGCCGGCGTCGCGGATCTCCACGTCTATCTGGTGGAACTCCGCGAGGTGGCGGTGGGTGACGGCCGTCTCCAGCGGTTCCAGGCGCACGTTGGGCGCGATGTAGAAGATCTTCTCGAAGGCCATCAGGGAGGCCTGCTTGTAGAGGATCGCGCTGGTCATCAGCTTGTACTTGTGGCCGTAGAAATCGATGTCCACCTGCTTGGAGCCCCGGATGCCGGGGTCGGTGACCGGTCCGATGACCGGCGGCAGCAGTTCCTGGAACCCCTGACTGGTCAGGAAGGCGCGGGTGGCCGCGAGCATGCGGCTCTGCACCCGCAACGTGGCCCGGGTCGGTTCGGCCATCAGGTGCTGGTCGGGAGAGACCGGGAACGTGGGCGCGACGCGGCCGCGGGGCTCGGCACTCGTGCTGGTCATGGTGCTACCTCCTGGGTGTGCTGCCGATGGGCCGCCGGTCGACGGGCCGCAGAGGGAAGCGGGGTGCGGGACAGGGACGAGGTAAGGGTGCGGTCGTGCCGGCGCTGGACGAAGGACAGGGCGTCGAACAGCCCGGCGGCGGTGAGCCGCCGGCCCCGGTCGCGGACGGGCCCCAGGGGCATCGCCCCGATCTCGGACCAGGTGAGGCGGCCGGCGCCGTCGATGCGGCTCCGGGAGCGGCCCGCGTTGTCGGGGTGCAGGCAGTAGGGGACGTCGAGGTATCCGCGGGCGAAGGCCTTCAGCAGTGCCTGGCCCAGGTCGTCGTCGAGGTCCAGCACGGCGTCCACCAGGGCGCGCGCCTCTGCGTAGACGGCGTTGTCGGCTGCCGTGTCGGTGGGCGGGCCCGGCAGGGTTCCGGGCCCGGCCTCGACCGCCGCCCGGTGCCGGGACGCGGCGCGTGCGGCGACCCGCAGTGCCTCGACGTTCTCCGCCACCGTCGGGATGCGGTGTGCTTCGGCCGCCGTCTTCACGATCAGCCGGGCCGCTCCGGTCTCCACGGCCAGTTCGGCCGAGCGCTCCAGGAGGTCCAGGGAACCGCGCCGGGTCTGCGGGTAGAGACCCATGTAGGTGTAGAGGACGATGTGCCAGTCGGTGTCCGGCAGGAACTCACCGGCCAGCCGGCGCAGCGCGTGCACCGCGTCGCGGTCCTGCGCGGCGTTGGTCTGCTGGGCGTAGCTGAGCGAGATGCTGCGCAGCCCGGCGCGGTGGAAGAAGAGCGCCTCCAGCGCGCTGATCGCGACGAGGAGTCCGGGCGGGCAGAGCTGGCCGAGCATGCAGCCACCGAAGGTCTCCAGGTGCGGTTCCGCCCCGGTGGCGCGCAGTCCGGCGAGGAACTCGCAGCTCTCCTGCCAGTTGCGTACGGAGTCCAGGAGTGGGGTGCGGCCGTAGGGCAGGCAGTAGGAGACCGGGCCGCCCTCCGTCGCGTCCAGTCCGAGCCTGGCCAGTGCGGTGACGATGCGCTGGGGGCGTGCCGAGCCGTGCCGGATCTGGACCGGGAAGCCGGCGTCCCGGACACCGTCCAGGACCCAGCGCGAGGTGTGGGGGCTGTAGGAGGTGATGGGGAACCCGTTGAGCGGGACGCCGCTGTTCAGGGCGCGGACCGCGGACGCCTCGTCGCTCACCCGGGTGTAGCTGTCGATCGTCATGGTGCCGACGACCGCGTCGGCGGCGCCCTTGGTGGCCAGCAGTCCGGCCCGCATCAGGGCGGGATCGGAGAAGCCCATGCGCGGCTGTACGACGAGAGTGCCGCGGTTCTGGGCTTCGGCCACGAAGCGGCCGAAGGAGAGCGGGCGCCGGTGCACGGTGGTGCGGCTGTCCGGGGCTGCGAGGGTCTGCGGGGTCATCGTTCCACCTCCCTGGGCAGTGAGCCGACGTAGGACTCGAAGGCGGTGAGGTCGACGCCGTCCTGGAAGACCTCGTCGAACCCTGCCCTCCTGAGGACATCGGCTTCCTTCTCCCCGCCGCCCGCGACACCGAGCTTGCCGCCGATGACGGCGGGCAGGCCGGTCAGCTCCCAGCGCGACCTGATGGCCCCGATCAGCGGCTGGGCGTCGTTGAAGCCGTGTCCGTTGACGCTGCTGACGACCAGCAGGTCGGGCTGGAACTTGCAGCAGGACTCGACGATCTCGTCCTCGGGCACGCAGGAACCCAGATTGACGACCTTGTGCCCGAGGTCTTCGAGCAGCAATTGGATGTAGATGAGATTCCAGGTGTGCGCATCGGATGGCAGTCCGGTGACAACAACATCCAGCGGCCCGGATCGATGACGAGCCGCCCATTCCGCAGGCTTCATTGTTCGCTTCGTCCACATCATTGGATGACAGGGGGAGAAAGAGGCTCAGACGTGACCTGAACTTCCTTTCGACCACCAACGTAGATTCGTCGCGGAGCCGAATCCGGCGTGACCGGCGGCAACTGGGCGGCAGGACGGGAGCAGTTGGCCGACAGCTCTGTGCCGGGCGGTCGGCGGGGCGTGAGACTGGCCGGACTGCGCCCGCAGAATTCAGCGCCCGGCCCTGTGTACACCGCCGGCGAACGACCGAGGAGTCATGACATGGCAGAGACCGGCCACAGCGTCCGGGCGGCGGACGTGCTCGCGGACGTCCTGGCACAGGTTCGGGAGAGGGTCGACCGGCGGGAGGCGCTCGGTGAGGCGCAGGTCGCCGTGCTCGAAGCCGCGGTGAACATCGTGCGTGCCGGTCAGACCGGGTTCGAGGCGATGCCTGCGGAGCGGTCGGAGCTGGTGCGCGAGGCGCTCGGCGCGGTGCGTGCGGCGACCGTGGCCACCGGGGTCGCCCTGACCTACGCGCATCAGACGGCCCGGGTGCTCGCCTGATCCCGCGCCGCGTGGTGCCGCCGATCTGCCTGGGCTTCTGCCCGGTGAACCGGTCGGCGGCTCCTAGCCTTTGATACAGGCGATAAAGCAATCAGTCAGACCCGATGACCGAATGAATACCTTCGTCCAACCGAGGTGAAAAATCATGGCAACCAACCCGTTCGAGGACTCTCAGGGCCGTTATGTGGTGCTGGCCAACGAAGAGGGGCAGTATTCGCTGTGGCCGGCCCGGATCCAGCAGCCGGCGGGCTGGGAACTGGTGAGGGACGAGGGCAGCAAGGAGGAGTGCGGCGAATACATCGAGGCGAACTGGACCGATATGCGGCCGCGTTCGGTCGTCGCGGCGATGGGTGGCTGACCCCGTCGCCACTCCCGTACCGAAAGGGCGGGTGCGAGACGCTGTATGCGTCTCGCACCCGCCCTTTCGGTACGGGAGTGCGAAAAGGACGGTCAGCCCTGGGAACCGGTGACGCACCACTCCAGGACCGCCGCGGCGGCGGTCATCTTGTGGTGGGCCTGGCGCCAGGCCAGGCTCACCGGGCCGTCGAGCACCTCGTCGGTGACCTCCTCGCCCCGGACCGCGGGCAGGTCGTGCAGGAAGACGGTCTCCGGACCGCCGAAGCGCTCCAGGAAGCCGCCGTTGATCTGGAAGCCGTCGAAGTCGCTGAGCCAGTCGGGGTTCTCCTTCGTCACGCCCATGGTCTGCCAGCGGCTCGTGTACACCGCGTCCACCGGGCCCCGCACCTCCTCCGGCGTCACGATCTGGGTCACCAGGGCCTTGCCGCCGCTGAGTTCGGCCGCCAGGTCCAGGGTCTCCTTGGGCACCTCGTATCCCCGCGGGCACAGCAGCGTGAGGCGCAGTCCGGGGGTGAGCGCGGCGGCGAGGGCCAGAGCGGCGCCTGAACTGTTGCCCTCACCGACGACGAGCAGGTGCAGGCCGTCGAGCGAGCCGAACCGTTCGGTGAGCGTGGCGAGGTCGGCGATCGCCTGGGTCGGGTGCTCGTCCAGACTCAGGGCGTTGACGACAGCCAGGTCCTCGCTGCTGCCGAGCCGCCGGATCTCGCCCACGTCCCCGTTGGTGCGTACGACGAGGGCGTCGAGGTACTGCCCGAGCACCCGGGCGGTGTCCTCGACCGTCTCGCCGGTGGTGAGCTGGAGTTCGTTCGGGCCGAAGGTGATCACGTCGGCGCCGAGCCGGGTCGCCCCGCTCCAGAAGGACGTACGGGTCCGGGTGGAGGACTTGCGGAAGTAGAGGCCGATCTGGCGTCCGGCCAGCGGCTTCGGCACGATGCCGTCGCGGCCGAACGAGACGGCGCGCCGGACCAGGTGGTCCAGCTCGGCGGGCGTGAGGTCGGCGAGCGAGATCAGGTTGCGCATGGCTGAGGTGCCTTTCATGAGGGCGGGAGCGGGGTGAGCGGGAGCGGGGTGAGCGGGAGCGGGGTGAGCGGGAGCGGGGTGAGCGGGAGCGGGGTGAGCGGGAGCGGGAGCGAGGTGGGAAGGGGGGCCGGAATGCTGGATCACGGTGGGCGGGGCTGCCCGGCTCATTTGGCTGACGCGGAGACGAGAGCGGCGGGCGCCGGCTCCCGGTCCTCCGCCGCGAGCACCGCACGGACCAGGTTGAGCACCGTGAAGCCGACCGGGTCGCCCGCCGTGGCGGGCAGTCTGCGGATCAGGCCGCGGACCAGCAGGGCATGTACGTCACGGGCGGTCCCGGCCAGCGGGGTTCCGCAGGCGCGGGCGGCGCCGTCCACCGTCCACGGGTCCTCCAGGGTCGCCAGTGTGCGCAGCAGAGCGGCTGCCTGCGGGGCGAGCCCGGTCACGGCGGCGGTGAGCCGTTCGCTCAGGGTGGGGCCGGCGGCGGGATCGGGCGGGGTGACGCCGTCGAGCAGTACCAGCGGAGTGGTGCGGGCGATGTCCAGGAGCTGCTGGGGCGAGTAGAGGAGCAGCCACGACGCCGCGCCCTCCAGTGCCTGCGGCATGCCGTCCAGCGCCCGGCAGATGTGGGCCACGGTGGTGACGACGGTGTCCGTGGGGAGGAAGTCGGGTCGCGTGTAGCTGACATGGGAGAGCGTGAGCTCGACGGCGTGCCGGTCCGTGACGAGCGTGTCACCGGACACCTCGCCGGCCAGCTCCGCGGCGGACGGCACCGCGAGCGGCGCCAGTGGCAGCAGCCGACCGCCGGGCAGCTGCACCGGCCGGTCGGAGGTGATGAGTATTTTCAGGCGCTCGCAGGCGCGCAGCAGATTCAGCAGCCGAGGGGTGACGTTCGGTGACGCATCGTGACCATCCAGCACGATCAGGGTTTCCTTGGATCCGATGAGCGTGGCCAGCTCCTCGAATTCCCCGCCGTCATGGACGAGTGCGCGCACCCAGCCGGCCACGGTCGACTGCGGGCTGCAGGGGCCCATTTCCGCGGTCTCGGCCGGGTCGTCCAGACTCACCCACAGCACAGGAACCCGGTCCCGGGTATGAATGACGGACGCCGCTTCCTGGGCGAGCCGGGACTTTCCCACTCCCGGCAGGCCCACCAGCGTCAGCAGCCGCTCGTGATCGGTGCTCAACCGGGCTGTCAGCGCCTCCAGTTCGGGTCGGCGCCCGACCAGCGGGCGCAGCGCGGGGGGCGGTGAGGCGAGGTCCGCCCCGTAACTGTCCTGGAAGACGCGGCCCACCGCCTTTGCGTCGACCGCGAGTTCGAGCTCGACGCGTCGGGTGTCACTCAGCCTCATGGCATTGGCGAGAAGCTTCAGTGTTTCCCTGCGCGGGTGCTGAACCCTCCCCAGCTCCAGGTCCCGAATGGCCCGGACGCTCACGGTGGAAAGCCCGGCGAGCTGTTCCTGAGTGAGCCCCGCTCGTCTTCGCGCATTCTGCAGAAGTACGTCAAGCCCGTGTGCAGGCTGGGAATTCATCATTGTCTCCTCGGTCTCCACACGATCAGAAAGGCAATGGCCGGTTGCCCCGCCTCAAGGACTGTCCGGAACGCGCTCCCCGGACCGGATCTTTCCGGCCCCGCTCACGCTCCGTACTCTCCGTGACAGCGAAGGTCTGCCGTCGATGAACAGCGTCCATCGAGCCATTCCCGAAGTCTTCCCGGTGCAGTACCGCGCCTTCCTTCTCGCAGGGGCTACCATCACTTTCGCGCCTGGGTAGAGCTGCGGGTGGGCAGAGCTGACGGGGAGGATGCGTGTCAACAGCGGAAGAGGTTCGGCTGCGCTTCAACATTCTTGGCCCGATCGAGGGGTGGTCGAACGGGACGCGGCTCCGGCTGGGGGGAGTCATCCAGGAGCGAGTTCTGGCCACACTGCTTCTGGAGCCCGGAAAAGTACTTCCGGTTTCGCGTCTGGTCGAGGCGGCCTGGGACGAAGAACCGCCGCCGACGGCACCGCACCAAGTACGCAAGGCGGTCGCGGATCTCCGCAGGCGGATACCCGGCGGCGCCGACGTCCTGCTCACCGATGGGCCCGGCTATCGCGTCGCGGACGAGCAATGCGAAATCGACTTGGCCGAATTTGGCCTACTGATACGGAAAGCGAAGCAGACGGCTTCCGTGGGTCGCGCGGCCGAAGCCGCGGAGATTTTGCGCGGCGCTCTCGCCCTGTGGCGGGGGCCTGTTCTGTCCGGCGGCGGCGGCCCGGTCATCGAGGCCGCGTCGACCTCCATCGAGGAGCGCCGGCTGACCGCCGCGGAACAGCTCTTCGAACTCCACCTGGGCCTCGGTGAGGCTGCCGAACTCGTCGTGGAACTCCGCGAACTGGTCCAGCAGCACCCGTTACGCGAGTCCCTGCGCGGGCAGTTGATGATCGCCCTGTACCGGTCCGGGCGGCAGGCGGAGGCCCTTGAGGAGTACGGCAGGGTACGCGTGCTCCTCGTCGAGGAACTGGGCATCGATCCCGGCCCCAACCTGACCAGGCTGTACGAGGGAATCCTTCGGGAGAGCCCCGAGCTGGCCGGCCCCGGGCCGGCGGCCGCCCCAGTCGCCCCGGTCGCACCGGTGGCACTGCCCGCCGAACCGCCCAGCACCCTCCCGTACGACCTCTCCGACTTCACCGGGCGGGACCGGGAACTGGCCGAGATCCAGCGTGCCGCGGAGGACGGCGGCGGACAGGGCCCGCAGATCGTGGCCATCGACGGCATGGGCGGCTGCGGCAAGACCTCGCTCGCGGTACGGGCGGCGCACCGGCTCACATCCCAGTACCCGGACGGCCAGCTCCACATAGACCTGCGCGGGTACACGCCCGGCGACCAGCCGGTGACCGCGGGCATGGCTCTCGACACCCTGCTGCGGGCCCTCGGCGTGCCGGGCAACCTGATACCCGACGACGTACCCGCCCGCACCGCCCTGTGGCGGGCCACCCTGATCGGCAAGCGGCTGCTGATCCTCTTCGACAACGCGGCGGACGCCGCCACCGTCCGCCCGCTGCTGCCCGCCTCCTCCGGCAGCCTGATCTTGGTCACCAGCCGGGCCCGGCTGGTCGATCTGGACGGCGCGCGGTGGATCTCCATCGGTGTGATGCCACCCCAGGACAGCGCGATGCTGGTGGCCGAGACCCTCGGCGCCCAGCGCGTCGCCGCCGAGCCCGAGGCCGCCGCCGAACTCGCCCGGCTCTGCGGCCACCTGCCCCTCGCCCTGCGGATCGCCACCGCCCGGTTACGCAACCGCCCGCGCTGGACCCTTCAGTACCTGGCCGAGCGGCTGCGCGACGAGACCCGAAGACTCGACGAGCTCAGCTCCGGCGCCCGGAGCGTCTCCGCCACCCTGCGCCTGTCCTACCAGGCCCTGGACGAGGAGTGCCGGAACGCGTTCTCGACGCTGGCCCTGCACCCGGGCAGCGACATGGACATCCACGCAGCCGGTGCGCTGCTCGGGGCGGGCGCGCGGGACGCCGAGGATCTGCTGGAGATGCTGCTCGACGTCCATCTCGTACAGCAGCCGGAGATCGGCCTCTACACCTTCCACGACCTGGTCCGCAGCTTCGCGCAGAGCCTGCTCGTCGAGTCCGCCGTGTCCGCCGAGAGCTCGGACGCGGTGGAGCGGCTGCTGGGCTACTACCTCACCGCCACCGATGAGGCGTGCGACCTCCTCTACTCCGGGCGGCGCCGGCGCAGCACGGGTATCCCGCCCTCGACGGCCGAACTGCCCGACCTCGGCACGGCGGAGCGGGCCCGCACGTGGTTACTGCGCGAGCAGACGGCGCTCCTCGCGGCCGTGACGCTCGCGGAGCGCAAGGGCTACGACCGGTATGTGGTGTGCCTGTCCCGCAATCTCGTCTTCCAGCTCAACGACCTCGGGCTCCTGGAGGAGTTCGGTGAACTGAGCCGGGTCGCGGTCGCCGCCGCCGGACGGCTGCAGGATCTGGCACTGCTGGGCGTGAGCCTCTCGAACCTCGGCGTCGCCTGCTGGAAACTGGGCCGTCTCACCGAGGGGCTCGAAGCCGCCAGGGAGAGCCGGGACGTGGCGATCCGGCTCGGTGATCTGCACACCCAGGCCCACAGCGAGAGCATCCTCGGCCAGTTCAACAGCCTGCTCGGTGACTTCTCCGAGGCCCTGGGCCACATGGAGACGGCGATCGCGCACGAGCGGGACCTGGACATGCCGCGCGCCGAGGCGGAGAGCCTGACCATCCTGAGCACGCTCTACGAACAGTGGGGGCGGTACGAGGAGGCGCGGGACGCGGCCCAGCGGTCGGCCGAACTGAGCCGGCAGCTGGGGCAGCACGAGGGTCTGCCCGGAGCCATCACCGATCTCGCCTTCGCCCATGTCGGTCTGGGTGCCTACGAGGAGGCCGACCGCTGCCTGGCGGAGGCCCGCGCGCTGTACGGGAACGCCGGCAACGAGGTGAACCTCGCCCTGACCCTGGCGCTGTCCGCCGATGTGGACGACCTGCTGGGCCGGCCTCCCCGCGATCCGGACCAGGCGGAGCGGGCCCTGGCCATGATGCGTACGAACTCCTCTCCCCTGCGCCGGGCGAAGGTCGAGAACATGGTCGGCCGGCTGCGTCGGCGCCAGGGCGACGCGGCGGCGGCGCTCGCGCTGCACACCCATGCCCATGACCTCTCCTCGTCCCTCAGCTATCGCATCGAGGAGGCCTACGCCCTCGTGGGCATGGCCGAGGCCCTCGGTGACACGCCGGACGGGGTCCAGTACCGGGCCGAGGCCGAGAAGCTCTTCGGCGCGCTGGGCGTGCCGGCGGAACACCGCCGCCGCTGACGAGCGACGCACGGACAGCACCGCGCCCCGCACCGTGACTCCGGTGCGGGGCGCGCTTGTCGAGATGCGGGATCACATGGCGGGGGACGTCGGGCCCTTGTCGTCGTTGGTCGTGTCGGTGATGACGGTGGGGCCCTTGTCGTCGTTCGGGGTGGCGACGATGACGGTGGGGCCCTTGTCGTCGGCGAGCGTGTGGGTGCCGATCACCGTGGGGCCCTTGTCGTCGGCCACGACCTGCTGAGTACTCCGGGGGCTGTGCGCCTGTCCCGCCTCGGCCGTCACGCCGATACCGAAGGCCAGCGTCGCCGCGATGATCCCGAAGAGCCCAGCAAGCTTGTGTCCCATGGTCCCGCCCCTAAGTGGTGTTTGTGGGTTTTTGCGGTGTTCCGCTTCCCGACACCACTGATGTTGCTGACAGGCGTTCCCGGTCCGTTCCTGCCGCGATACCGCCGCCGGAACTGCCGCAGGAACGGAGCGGGAATCGCCCTAGGACCTGTCCGGCTCCAGCTGACAGGCGGCGACCCGGGGGCCGAGGGGCGTGAGCACCACACGGGTTCGGGCGGTTCCCGACTCATGGCCGGCCAGGTCGAGCAGCGATCTCACGAGGGAGCGGAGCACCGCACGCTCCGTCTCGTCCAGGACGGCCACTCCGCCGTCGTCCCCGGACGGCCACGCCACGATCCCCGACACCGTGTGCATGCCGTCCTCGGTTCTGGTCTCGACGCTGAGCTGGGGGCCCTCCAAGGACTCCGGCGTGGCGTACGGGTGGGAATTGACACCGGACGCGACGTGCTCGGCCCACCGTTCCACGGTGGACAGGTCCTGGAAGGCCTGGCGCAGCTCCGCCCCGTCGGGGGAGCGATCCCTGGGGTCCTTCACCTGAGTACTCCTTACTGCAGACAACTTCCCGGCCACCCTTGCCGTCCCGGCTCCCGGTTCCCTCCCGTTTCGATCCCGCTCCCTTCCCGTT
The DNA here is from genome assembly GCA_000470535.1 of Streptomyces sp. AW19M42. GTDB lineage: Bacteria > Actinomycetota > Actinomycetes > Streptomycetales > Streptomycetaceae > Streptomyces. The sequence goes on along the minus strand of CBRG010000089.1, from coordinate 3,910 downwards.
CCCTCGTTCGCCAAGGGAACGCAGCGGTAATCGATGGCCGCATGATGACCCCCGTTCCGATCAGACAGGGATCCGTGGTGATCCGCAGGGGATGCGACATCCGGGAGATTGAGGCGTGGCAACCAAACCATTCGACGGCGGCGGCACATTGCGCCGGACGCCGGTGCACAACGGGCCAGAATTCTGATGGGCGCCCGGATATCAACGGACATTCCAGGTCGTTTCTCGGGAATGGGCCCCTTTCTCCTCGTCTGGTCCGGTCAGGCGGTTTCCCTGGCAGGCAGCGCGGCGGTCCGGTTCGCCTTCATCGTCGAGGTGTGGTCGTCCGGTGAGCGGGCGACCGCCGTCACCATTCTTTCGCTCTGCGCCATGCTGCCGCAGGCCATTTTCAGTCCCATTGCGGGCGCAATCGTCGACCGGATATCCAAGCGCGCCGCGCTCCAGATAGCCGACGCCGGCGGGCTCCTCGTCGTGGGCTCGCTGGCCCTGCTCCACTACGTCGGCGCGTTCCAGGCCTGGCAGGTGTATCCGGCCTCCGTGCTGCTCGGAGTCTGTGCCGCCTTCCAGTTCCCGGCGCTGTCCTCGGCCGTTCCCCTGCTGGTCCGCAAGGACCAACTGGACCGCACCAACGGCCTTTTGGCCGGGGCGAAGAGTGCCGCCGGAATCGGCGGCCCGGCGCTGGGCGGTCTGATGCTCGCGCTCTTCGGGATCGGCCCGACGCTCCTGGTCGACGTGGCGAGCTACACGTTCGCCCTCATCGGCGTCCGGATCGTGCGCTTCGCAGGTGACCGGGTGACGAACACGCCCGACGCGCCTCGGCGGCGGATCACCGCCGACTCCGTCGAGGGGCTCCGGTATCTGTTCCGGGTGCCCAGCCTGCGGGACCTGATCATCAACTTCTGTGTCGTCAACCTGGTCATGGTCTTCGGTTTCGCGCTCATCTCGCCGATGGTGCTGCTCCGGGCCGGGAACGGCGCGCTCGCCGCGGTCAACACCTCTGTGGGTGTCGGCGGAGTGGCCGGCGCCCTGCTCATGGCGGCCTGGGGCGGCCCCGCGAACCGGGGCCGGGGCATGATGCTCGGCGTCGTCGGCATGTGCCTCTCCGGACTGGTGGCGATGGGCCTGGCGGGCGGGGTGACCGGCTGGTGCCTGACCATCCTGGTCGGCGCCCTGCTCATGAACGTGGTCAACGCCTCGATGCAGACGATCGTGCAGACCAAGGTCCCCCACGAATGGCAGGGCCGGGTCTTCGGCGCGGTGATGTTCCTGTCGCAGATCTCCGTCCCGCTGGCCATGGCGGTCTCCGGGCCGCTGGCCGACCACGTATTCGAACCGCAGGCCGCCCAGGGGTCCGGCCTCTTCACCGTGCTCGGCCCGCTCGTCGGTGACTCTCCGGGCAGCGGCATGGCGGCCATGTTGTTCCTGGCCGGCATCGCCGGGACCGGGGTCGCCCTGTGGGGACTCGCCAGCCGTTCGATCAGGGACATCGACACCCTGCTGCCCGATCTCGACGCCCCGCGGGACCCCGTCGGGCAGAGCGACCACCAGGGAGGTGAACGCGATGAGGTGCGTGCATGAGCTGGTCGAGGAACAGGCTGCCCTGACCCCCGGCGCGACCGCGCTGATCCACGGTGACGAGCGGATCGGGTACGCCGAACTCGACGCACGGGCGGCCCGGCTGGCCGGTCTTCTCACCACGAGAGGCGTCCGGTCCGGCGATACGGTCGGGGTGTACCTGGAGCGCTCCGCCTCGCTCGTCGTGGCGGTGCTCGGCATCCTCAAGACCGGGGCCGGCTATGTGCTGCTCGACCCGGGCTTCCCCGCCGAACGGTTGCGCGTGATGGCCGAGGACGCCCGTGCGGCCGTGGTCGTCTCGGCCCGGGGCGCCGCGCCCGACGGGCTCGGCGCGGCGCGGGTGGACATCGAGGACGTACCCGGGGCGCGGCCGCTGCCGCGCGGCACGGTCCGGGTCCGGCCGGACGACATCGCGTGCGTGATGTTCACCTCGGGATCGACCGGGCGGCCCAAGGGCATCGCCGCGTCGCACCACGCGCTCACCGCCACGCTCACCGGGCAGGACTTCGCCTCCTTCGGCCCCGGCGCGGTCTGGCTCCAGTGCGCGCCGCTGTCCTGGGACGCGTTCGCCCTGGAGCTGTGGGGGCCGCTCATGAACGGCGGGAGCTGTGTCCTGCATCCCGCCGGACGGCCCGAACCCCTCCTGATGGCGCGGCTCGTCGCGGAGCACGGCATCACCTCGATGTACCTCTCGGCGTCCCTCTTCAACGTCGTCGTGGACGAGTACCCGCACCTGCTGGAGGGGCTGCGGGAGCTCGTGGTGGGCGGCGAGGCGCTGTCCGCGCCGCACGCGGCCCGCGCCCTGGAGCGCAGTCCGGAACTGCTGCTGAGCAACGGCTACGGCCCCGTCGAGTGCATGGTCTTCCTGACCGTCCACCCGGTGACCCGCGCCGGGCTGGGCGACGGCCCGGTGCCGATCGGCCGCCCGCTCGCGGGAAAGCGGCTGTACGTCCTCGACGAGGACCTGCGGCAGGTACCGGACGGGGCGGCCGGTGAGATCTACGCGGCCGGCGCGGGCCTCGCCCGTGAGTACCGGGGCCGGCCCGCGCTGACCGCAGAGCGCTTCGTGGCGGCTCCGTCCGGCGAGCGCGTCTACCGCACCGGAGACCTCGGCCGGCGACGTGCCGACGGAGTCCTCGAATACCTGGGACGCGCCGACAGCCAGGTGAAGATCCGGGGCTTCCGGGTGGAGCCGGGCGAGGTGGAGAGCGTGCTGGCCCGGCACCCCGGCGTCGACCGGGCGGCGGTCGTCGCCCATGAGCACCCGGCCGGTGACCGGCAGCTGACCGCGTACGTCGTGCCGAGCGGTGGCGCCCGGCAGGGCTTCCGGGAAGCGGAGTTGCGCGCGTACGCCCGCGAGATGCTGGCCGAGTACCTGGTGCCGGCGGCGTTCGTGGTGCTGGACGAGCTGCCGCTGACGCCCAGCGGAAAGCTGGACCGGGCCGCACTGCCGGAGCCCGGAGCCGTGGTGGCCGTCGCCGTCCGGCCGGCGACGGACGGAACCGTGGCCGCGCTGTGCGAACTCTTCGCCCAGGTGCTGCGCGCGGAGGCGGTCGGCCCGGACGACGACTTCTTCGCCCTCGGCGGCCACTCCCTGCTGGCCGCCCGGCTGCTGGGCCGGATCCGCACCGTGCTCGGCGCCGAGATCGACATCCGAGGACTGTTCGAGGCACCCACCCCGGCGTTGCTCGCCCCCTTCGTCGACACCGCTCCCCCGGTGCCGCCCGAGGCTCCGGCCGGCGGTGCCGCCCCCGGTGGGCTCCCGGTCTCGCACGCGCAGCACCGGCTGTGGTTCCTGGACCGGACCGGGGCCGGCGTCGCGTACAACCTGCCGATGCTGGTACGGCTGCGGGGCCCGGTCGACGCGGCGGCGCTGGGTGACGCCCTGGCGCAGGTCGCGGAACGGCACGAAGTGCTCCGTACCGTCTTCGAGGAGGCCGACGGCGCGCCCGTACGACGAGTCCTGGACGGGGCGGCCGCGCGGCCCCCCTTGCGTCAACTGCGCACCACCAGAGAATCGCTGGACCGGGAGATCGAGCGGGAGGCCCGCCGCCGCTTCGATCTCGGGGCCGAAATCCCGTTCTGTGCGACCCTGTTCACCGCCCGGGAGCAGCCGGACGAGCACGCGCTCCTGGTGCTGGTCCATCACATCGCCGGGGACGGCTGGTCCCTGCGCCCGCTCTTCCGCGATCTGTCCCGCGCCTACGCGGCACGGGTCTCCGGTGCCGGCGCCGGACTTGAGCCGCTCGCCGTCCCGTACCCGGAGCACGCCCGCCACCAGCTCGGCCGGCTCGGCTCACCGGCCGATCCGCACGCGCTCGCCGCCCGCCAGCTC
>CBRG010000088.1 GCA_000470535.1 Streptomyces sp. AW19M42 | reverse complement strand
GGTCAGGCCGGGGCGTGGGCTGCCGGTGCACCGGTGGAGGGACGATCAGGTACGCCGGCAGGAAGGAGAGCGAGCCACCTGCCGGAAAACTCACGCTCATTGCCTAGTATTTTGAGTGATCTGGTCGATTTTTTGCGGCGTTGAGGTGACAGGTTTCTAGCAGGTCACACTTTTGTCAACGGTCCTCGCATCGGCACCCGCCGACGCATGCCCTCCGGGGCACCCGCCTCCGGTCCGGCGGCGAAGCCATACATGGGATCTCGATGCAATCAATCTGCGCACAGCAACCGAAGCGCCACTAGGCCGTAGAGCACGCGGAAGCCCGGCCGAATGTCAGCCGAAAGTGTTCGGATCACACATATCTCAGGCAGAGAACCATGATTGAGGTTCGATCACCGCTCGGTCGGTGATTGAAGTTGATCGCTATCTCGGATCTATGAACATCTATTGACACACCCCGATTCATGCACTGCACTAAATAGCTCCTACCTTTGTCATGCTCAAGCCGAGTGACAGGAGTACCGGCGTCATCATGAAGAGACCCCGACGACCCCATACGTGGAAGACGATCCTGACCGCCACCGTCGCCGCTGTCGCGCTGGCAGGCACCGTGACCGCACCGACGGCCGAGGCTTCCCCCACGGCCACCAGCCCGAACGGCTCCGCGCTCGCCCTCACACCCCCCATGGGGTTCAACAACTGGGCGCGCTACGGCTGCGGAACAAACGCGCCGAACAGCGGGGACCAGGGTCCGAGCCGCCGGCTGATCCTCGATCAGGCCCAGGCACTCGTGGATACGGGTCTCGCCGCGAAGGGCTACGACACCGTCACCATCGACGACTGCTGGAGCACCATGACGCGTGCCACCGACGGCGGTCTCGTCGCCGACACGAGCAGGTTCCCGGGCGGCATGGCGGACCTCGGCACCCAACTGCACCGGATGGGACTCAAGTTCGGCATCTACGGCGATATCGGCACGACGACCTGCGGCGGCTTCCCTGGCAGCTGGGGCCACTTCCAGCAGGACGCGGACCTCTTCGCCTCCTGGGGCGTGGACTTCATCAAGCTCGACGGCTGCAACATGCCGTCCTCCGCGAGCAGCGCCACGGGGTACATCTCGGCGTACGACGACTACGCCGCCGCGATGAAGGCCAACGCCTCGGGGCGCGACATGGTGTTCTCCGAGTCGTCCCCCGCGTACTTCTACATCGGCGCCTCCGATCTGTCCGACTGGTACGACGTGATCGACGGAGCCTCGAAGAGCGGGCAGCTCTGGCGCGGGGGCTACGACGTCAAGATGCACAACATGGGCGGATCCGCCTGGGACAAGGACACCAACGGTGCCGGAGTCATGGCGCAGTACACCTACAACTCACCGCTCTCGCGCTATGCCGCGCCCGGCAGCTGGAACGACCCCGACTTCCTCATCCCCGGTGAGGCACTCACCGACGAGGAGTCCCGGTCCCAGTTCGCTCTCTGGTCGATGATGGCCTCGCCGCTGATCCTCAGCACGGACGTCACCTCGCTCAGCCCCGAATCCCTCGCCACGGTGGGCAACGCGGACATCATCGCCATCGACCAGGACCCCCTCGGACGGCAGGCCGGAATCGTCTCGCGCGACGGCACCGTCGATGTGCTGGCCCGGCCGCTGGCCAACGGTGACCGTGCCGTGTCCCTCCTGAACCGCGGCTCCACCGCCGTACGGGTGAGCACGACACCGGCCGAGATCGGCTTCCTGGGCGGCGGTGGCTGTTCCGCGTCGGTCAAGGACCTCTGGACCGGGGCCACCACGACCACGTCCGCCATCGGCGCCACCGTGCCCTCGCACGGCACGGCCATCTTCCGCGTGGCTCCCGGCGCGGGCTGCACCGGCCAGCAGCCGACCGGCCAGATCACCGGCATCGGCGGGAAGTGCGTCGACGACAGCGGCGCGGGTACGGCAGCGGGAAACCCCGTCGTCCTGTACAGCTGCAACGCCGGTGCCAACCAGCACTGGACCCTGCCGGCCGACGGCACCGTCCGCACCCTGGGCAACTGCCTCGACGCGGAGCACCGGAGCGACAGCACGTACACCGGCTACTGGGCCGTGCTCAGCCCGTGCGACGGGAGCGCCACCCAGAGGTGGACGTACAAGCGAAACGGCTACCTGGAGAACGCCGGGGCACCCGGTCGCTGCCTGGACGCATATGCCTCACGAACCACCGACGGCAACCCCCTGCTCGTCGACACCTGTGCCAACTCCCGCCCCAACCAGCAGAACCAGGTCTGGGCCCTTCCCGTGTAGCGGGTGTCCTGATCCATACGTACCCGCCCGGACCGACGGCCGCGATCGCCCGGCTGTCGGATCGGGCGGGCGGCGGCGCTCCGCTGACGAGGAGTGTGATCGTCAACGTTGCGGCGCTCCGGGCGGTGCACCAGAATGCCGGTATGACGGGTGAACTCAGGCCGGCCGGCGACTCCTCCGGATCCAGCACAGGGCCCGACATGCGGGCGTCGGACCGGGACCGGGACCAGGTCGTGGAGATCCTCCAGGTGGCCGCGGGCGACGGCCGGCTCACCGCCGCCGAGCTGGACGAGCGCCTGGACGCGGCACTGTCCGCCCGCACGGCCGGCGACCTGGCCCGGCTGACCGCCGACCTGCCCTCGGAGGGAATGCCACCGCAGGCCAAGGAGCTGGTCCGGATCGACCAGCGGTTCGGTGATGTCTCACGCACCGGACGCTGGCTGGTACCGCGCCGTATGGAGATCCGCCTGATGTTCTGCGAAGCGAAGCTCGACTTCACCGACGCACTGATCACCCACAGCACCCTTCACATCGATGTCGACCTGCGGATCGGGGGGAATCTGATCCTGGTGACCAGGCCCGGGATCGTGGTCGACGCCGACGGCCTGGAACGCAGCAGTGGCGACATCAGGATCCGCCCGGCGTCGGAGGCCGACGTTCCCACCGCCCTGCGCGTACTGGTGGCCGGACAGTCCCGCGGCGGCGACTTCACCGCCCGGCCGCCGCGACGGAAGCTCTCGGAGCGGCTGCGTCGCACACCTGGCCAGCTCGGCCGCTGAGCCGGGCGCCGGCTGCTCCGGCTCCGGCCTTCCAATCGATTGAAACCGTTCAATCGATAAACTCACCTGTACGGCTGCGCACATGAAGGACGCGCACCCGGGCAGGACTCCGCCAAGAAACTCCCCGCACACTCATTGACCCACACCGTGCACACCCCTACGTTCAGCTACATCCACACTATGAATCGATTCATCACTTCTGTGTGAGGGGCCGCATTGATCAGCAGGAGGAACATCCTGACGAGCGCCGCTGCCACGGTGGGAGCCGTAGCAGCCGGAGTCGCACCAGCCGTGGCAGCTCCGGCAACGGCGTCTTCCGGGGCACCCGCGCGGCGTGGTGCACCACGCGTCACCACGCCAACCGTCGAGTACGTGTCGCACCCCCTGGGCCTCGACGCGCAACGCCCACGGCTCGGCTGGCCGGTCGCCTCGGACGAGCCGGACGTCCGGCAGAGCGCCTATCAGGTCCGGGTCGCGTCCAGCGCGTCCGGCCTGTCGCACCCGGACATCTGGGACAGTGGAAAGGTGATGTCCGGCGAGTCCGTCCTCGTCCCCTACGCGGGGCCCGGGCTCAAGCCGCGCACGCGTTACTTCTGGTCCGTGCGGGTGTGGGACACGGCCGGTGGCGAGTCCGGCTGGAGCGCGCCTTCGTGGTGGGAGACCGGCCTCATGGACCCCGCCGAGTGGTCCGCCGCATGGGTGTCCGCTCCCCCGGCCCTCACCGACGCACCCTCGTTGGAGAACAGCTCCTGGATCTGGTTCCCCGAGGGGGATCCGGCCAACAGCGCGCCGGAAGGCACCCGTTGGTTCCGTCACACCGTCGATCTCGCGGACGGGATCACCGCGGCGACCCTCGCCATCAGCGCGGACAACGTGTACGCGGTCTCCGTGAACGGCACCGAAGTCGCGCGCACGGACCTGGCGACCGACAACGAGGGCTGGCGCCGCCCGGCGGTGATCGACGTCCTCGCGCAGCTGCGTACCGGAACGAACGTCCTCGCGGTATCGGCGGCCAACGCGAGCGAAGGGGCCGCCGGCCTGATCGCCGTGCTCGCCCTGCGCACGGCTTCCGGTGAACAGAGCGTCGTCACCGACGCCTCCTGGAAGTCGACGGACAAGGAGCCCGCCGACGGCTGGCGCGGGCCCGACTTCGACGACAGCGGCTGGCCAGCGGCGAAGGAGGCCGCCGCGTGGGGAGCCGGACCGTGGGGCAAGGTCGTTCCGGCCTTGTTCGCGGCCAACCAGTTGCGGCACGGGTTCGAGCTGCCGCGCAAGAAGGTCGCACGGGCGCGCCTCTACGCGACGGCTCTCGGCCTGTACGAGGCCCATCTCAACGGCCGCCGGGTGGGACGCGATCAGCTCGCTCCCGGCTGGACGGACTACCGCGAGCGCGTCCAGTACCAGACGTACGACGTCACCGCGCTCCTGCGGCCCGGCGCCAATGCCATCGGCGCGTACGTGGCGCCGGGATGGTACGCGGGCAGTGTCGGCATGTTCGGGCCCCATCAGTACGGCGAACGCCCAGCCTTGCTGGCCCAGTTGGAGATCGAGTTCACGGACGGCACGAGCAGGCGCATCACGTCCGGCGCGGACTGGCGGGCCGCCTCCGGGCCCATCCTCTCCGCCGACCTCCTGGGTGGAGAGACGTACGACGCGCGCAGGGAGACCGTCGGCTGGACCTCGCCCGGCTTCGACGACCGCTCCTGGTCCGAGGTCAGCGGCGCGGACGAGACGCGCCCCGCCTGGTCGTCGCGCAGGTGGACGGCCCGGTACGGGTCGCGAAGGAGCTTCCCGCCAGGAAGGTGACCGAGCCCTCGCCGGGCGTCTTCGTCTTCGACCTGGGCCAGAACATGGTCGGCTCGGTGCGGCTGAGCCTGTCGGGCGACGCGGGCACGACGGTACGTCTGAGGCATGCCGAGGTCCTCAATCCCGACGGCACCGTCTACACCGCGAATCTCCGCAGCGCCGCGGCAACCGACACCTACGTCCTCAAGGGCGGCGGCTCCGAGACGTACGAACCGCGCTTCACCTTCCACGGATTCCGCTACGTCGAGGTGACCGGTCTCCCCGGCGCTCCCCCGGCCAGCGCGCTGACCGGTCGCGTCATGCACACGTCCGCCCCGTTCACCTTCGAGTTCGAGACCGACGTCCCCATGCTCAACAAACTGCACAGCAACATCACCTGGGGCCAGCGCGGCAACTTCCTCTCCATCCCCACGGACACGCCCGCACGCGACGAGCGCCTGGGGTGGACGGGTGACATCAACGTCTTCGCGCCGACGGCCGCGTACACGATGGAGTCGGCCCGCTTCCTCACCAAGTGGCTCGTGGACCTGCGCGACGCCCAGACCGACGAGGGCGCCTTCACGGACGTGGCCCCCATCGTCGGCAACGTCGGGAACGGCGCGGCCGGCTGGGGCGACGCGGGCGTCACGGTCCCCTGGTCGCTGTACCAGGCGTACGGGGACCGACAGGTCCTCAAGGACGCCTGGCCGTCCATCCGGGCCTGGCTCACGTACCTGGAGAAGAACAGCGACGGCCTGCTGCGGCCGGCCGGGGGCTACGGCGACTGGCTGAACGTCTCCGACGAGACACCGAAGGACGTCATCGCCACCGCGTACTTCGCGCACAGTGCCGACCTCGCGGCCCGGACGGCGACGGAACTGGGCGAGGACCCAGCGCCGTTCCTCGACCTCTTCACACGTATACGCACGGCGTTCCAGGCCGCGTACGTCACCGCGGAGGGGCGGGTGAAGGGCGACACCCAGACGGCGTACGTCCTCTCCCTGTCGATGGACCTGCTGCCGGAAACCCTGCGCACGGCGGCGGCCGACCGGCTCGTCGCACTGATCGAGGCCAAGGACTGGCACCTGTCGACAGGCTTCCTCGGTACACCCAGGCTGCTGCCCGTCCTCACCGACACCGGGCACACCGATGTCGCCTACCGCCTGCTCCAGCAGCGCTCCTTCCCCAGCTGGGGCTACCAGATCGACAAGGGCTCCACCACCATGTGGGAGCGATGGGACTCCATCCAGCCCGACGGCGGCTTCCAGACCCCGGACATGAACTCCTTCAACCACTACGCCTACGGTTCGGTCGGTGAGTGGATGTACACGAACATCGCCGGCATCGCGGCGGGCCGGCCCGGCTTCCGCGAGATCGTCATCCGCCCTCGGCCGGGCGGCGACGTCACATCGGCCCGCGCCACGTTCGCCTCGGTCTACGGCCCCGTCTCGACCCAGTGGAGACTCCGCTCGGGCGGCATCGATCTGCGGTGCACCGTGCCCCCCAACACGACCGCCGAGGTGTGGGTCCCCGCGGACTCTGCGGACTCCGTCACCCACACCCGCGCGACGTTCCTGCGCGAGGATGAGGGCTGCGCGGTGTACCGGGTCGGCTCCGGGAGCCATCGTTTCACCGGCCAGGACGCCCCGTCAGCGTGACTGCGTCGTAAGGTAGTTGTCCCATACATCTCGTAGAGGGAGACACTCGTATGCCGATCCCGCTCGGTCTTGGCCTTCCGCAGATGAGGCAGTACGACATCGGCCGCGACGTGCCCGACGTGGCACGGGCCGCGGAAGCGGTCGGGTACGAGAGTCTGTGGGTGTTCGAGCGGGCCCTGTTTCCCGAACCGGCCACCCAAGGGCTGTACGGCATCCCGGGCATGGCCTGGCCCGACCACTACCGCGACGTCGCGGACCCGTTGATCACCCTGACGCTGGCCGCCGCGGCCACCGACCGCGCCCGGCTCGGCACCAGCGTTCTCGTCGCGCCGCTCCACATCCCCTTCCAGCTGGCCCGCTCGCTCGCCTCGCTGGACGCCGCCAGCGGTGGCCGGGTGGTCGCGGGGCTGGGCACGGGCTGGTCGCTGGACGAGTACGCCGCCGCGTCCGTCGCTCCCTTCGAGCAGCGCGGCGCGGTCCTGGACGAGCTGCTCGACGTGTTCGCGGCCGTCTGGGGTCCTGATCCCGTCTCGTACGAGGGGACCCTGACCTCGATCGCCCCGTCCGTGGTGGGGCCCAAGCCCGCTCACCCCATCCCGGTCCTCCTCGCGGCGAGCGGCCCCCCGGCCGTTCGCCGGCTGGTCGACCGGGCGGACGGCTGGATGCCCGTGGCCACCGGGGCGTCGAAGCTGGCCGAGCAGTGGCAGCGGGTGCGGGACGTAGCCGCCGAGCGAGGGCGTGAGCGGCCGCTCGCCGTCTGCGCCCGTGCCAACGCGCGGTACAGCGTCAAGCCGGTGGAGGGCGACGGCCGTCAGCCGTTCCACGGAAGTGTGGCTCAGATCGTCGAGGACCTGGTGTCACACGCCGGTACAGGCGTCACGGAGATCATGCTGGACCTCCAGGGCACCCCGCGTGATGCCACGGAGTTCATCGACGTCGCGACCGAGGTGTACGAGGCGGCGCGGGCAGCCGGGGTCTGAGCCCGGCAGATCCGTCCGATCCGTCCGATCCGTCCGGCCCTGGCGGGCAGGCGGTGCGACATGTGTACGGGGCCTCGTCGGCGGGTCATCACCCGCCCGTCCGGGGCCCCGTTGTCGTACCCCTGTGGCAGGGTTTTTCCAGGGCGCCGGACCAGGTGTCCTCATCACACTGCCGCAATCCCGCTGCCCGGATCCCAGCGTCCGAATCCCGCCGCTGGGATCACGCAGCCGGATTCACACGGTCGGAAGCGGTCGGACGGCCGCCGAAGGAGCGCACAACATGTCCGGTACCGACGAAGCCCGCACCTCCCTGGCCGCTGTCGCGGCCTTGCTGGCTCCGGCCCATGAGGCTGTCACCGCCCGGGTACTGCATGCCCACGACGACCCCGCGGGCTACGCGCGCGACCACGCCGACGCGTTGGCGGACCGGGGTATCGAGGGGCCCGTGCCCGGCCTCGCCTGGATAGCGCTCGTCGACGCGCTGGCCGACCACCGGCTGCTGGCGGAGCTGGACTGGAAGGAGGACTCGGAGGAGATCAGGTGCCAGTTGCGGGGGCTGGCGTCCCGGCCGTCAGTGGATCCCTGGGTGCTGGTCGGGGCGAACGACATGCTTCTGCCGACCCATGAGTTCCTGGAGGCGTGCGGCCGGTGCTTCCGCGATGTCGGTGCGGCGCTCGCCGTCCTCGACATCGAGTCCGACTGCTATCCGGTGGTGTGCCTGCGGGCCGCGCGGGTGGAGGAGCTGACCGCGCTCGCGGCCCGTGCGGGCTTCAGGGCACATGGGTTCGGCGCCTGATCTCCGGCCGGGCCGACGGTCGGCCGCAATCCGTCTGGGCCTTCACCGGCCGGCCGGGCGTATCAGGCCGGTCTCGTAGGCGAACACGGCGGCCTGGGTCCTGTCCCGGAGTCCCAGCTTGACCAGGATCCGGCCGACGTCAGTCTTGACCGTCTGTTCCGCGACCACCGGATTCGCGGCTATCTCGGCGTGGGAGAGACCCTGCGCGATGAGCGCCAGGAACTCGGTCTCGCGTTCCGTCAGGACGCCTGCGCGGCCCCGTTCCGGGGTGCGCAGTGTCCGGGTGACGCGGGAGAACTCGCCGATCACGCGTTTGGTGATGTTCGGGGCGAGGAGAGCGTCACCGGCCGCCACCACCCGTACGGCCTCCACGAGTTCCGCCGCAGAGGCGTCCTTGAGCAGGAATCCGGAGGCACCCGCGCGCAGGGCTTCGTACACGTACTCGTCGAGATCGAGCGGGCACGGTACGTTCTTCCTGAACCACGAGTTCGGTGCGGGCGACCTGACGGCAGCCGCGCAGCGCCACACCGCCCACGGCGGTCGCGACGAGAACGGCCACGGCGACCCGTGTGTCAGCGGTCGGATGCACGACGTCCCCGGGGGTGCAGGCCAGTCCCGCCAGAACGCAGAGGACGAGGGCCTCGACACCGCCCCGGGGGCGCAGTCGCAGTGCCATCATCAGCAGCACCCCCGCCTGTACGACGGTTGCGGGCAAGGTCCAGGGAAGCGAGGCGTCGTCGGTGTGGGGCTGTGCGGTCAGCGCGACCACGATCATGACGGTGGTCACCGCCCACCGGGCCGGCACCGGTCGGTACAGGGCGGCGATGAGTGCCACGGACTGAAGCACGCCGAGGAGGACGGCGCTGCGGGTGTCCAGTCCGTACTGCAACACGAGCGTGTTGATGCTGAAGACCGCGAACGGCGCCGGGCAGGCCACGAGCAGACAGGAAGGCCGGGAGCCAGTCGTGCGGTGAGGACCGGTCCGGACGTGGCGGAGGATCGACGGCAGTGGTCCACAGGTCGTGGGCCAGGCTGCGCGGGAGCGCCTTCAGAGGCCCCGTCAGCAGCGCCCCGGCTCCCGCCCATAGCCTGTGCATGGATGTCACCCTTAGGCACGGTGTGCCTCACCGGTCCGGCTGAGTCGTCCTTCACGCACCACCGTGGTGTGTCCCTGCCGGCGCCGTTCGTACGTTCTGAATGCCGCCCAGCACGCCGCCAGGGCGACGGCGAAGGCCGGCAGCCAGAGCAGCCGGGCGATGATCCACTGCGTCCCGTCGGGGCGGGTGTGCAGTCCGGGCAGGGCGCGGCCGCAGAGGACCGGTCGCGGTGACCGCGAGCATCGCCGTCTGGTGCCAGAGGAAGACGGTCATGGCGCCGAGGTCGACCAGAGCCACCGCCGCCCAGGCGGCAGGCTTCACGCGTACCCGCCGCAGTGGCCGCTGGCCTGACTGCCCTGAGGGCCGGCCTCAGGGCGCCCGCTGTCAGCCCTGGAGGGTGGCGAGTTCGCGCACCGTCGCCATGTCGCTGAACGGGATGAGCTGTTCGCCGACGATCTGGTACGGCTCGCTGCCCTTGCCCGCCACCAGCACGATGTCGTCGGGGCCGGCGCTCTCCAGGGCGAAGGCGATCGCGGAGCGCCGGTCCGCGCGGCGTTCGAACCTGGTTCCGGTGGCTTCCAGACCCGGGACGATCTGGTCCATGATCGCTTCGGGATCCTCGTTCCTGGGGTTGTCCGACGTCAGGACGCACAGGTCGGACCGGTTGCCGGCGATCTCACCCATCCGGGCCCGCTTGGTGACGTCACGGTCTCCGCCGCAGCCGAAGACGGTGATGACCCGGCCGCCCCGCGAGAAGTCGCGGACCGCGCCGAGGACCTTGTCCAGGGAGTCCGGGGAGTGGGCGTAGTCCACGATCACCGCGGTGCCGCGCGGCGTCTCGAAGCGCTCCAGCCGGCCGGGGACGGGAGGCATCCGGTCGAGTGCGGCGACCAGTCCGGCGAGGTCGTGGCCCAGGAGGTGGCAGGCGGCCACCGAGGCCAGCGCGTTGGACACGGAGAACCGTCCGGGGACCGGGATCGCGGCGGGGTACTTGCTGCCCTCGTGGTGGAGGGTGAAGCGGGTACCGAAGGCGTTCATGCTCAGGTCCGTGGCCCGGTAGTCGGCCTCGGCGTCGATGCCGTACGTGGTGACCCTGCCCGGCATCGTCGGGGCGATGGCGGCGCCCACCGGGTCGTCCATGTTGACCACGGCGCTCCTGCACAGCCCCTGGAAGAGGCGGAGTTTCGCGTCGCGGTAGTTCTCCATGGTGCCGTGGTCGTCCAGGTGGTCCTGCGTGAGGTTGGTGAAGATGCCCACATCGAGGAAGGCGCGGTCCACCCGGTGGTGCAGGAGGCCCATCGAGGTCGCCTCCAGCACGACCGTGCCGACCTCGTGGTCGCGCATGTGCCCCAGGAGGTACTGGAAGTCCGGTGACTCCGGTGTGGTGAGGACGGAGCGCGGCATCGGGATGAGCTCGTCACCGATCCGGCTGCCCGCGGTGCCGATCACCCCGACCCGTGCGCCCTCGGCGATCCTGAGCACGGACTCGACCATGTACGAGACCGAGGTCTTCCCGTTGGTACCGGTGACGGCCACCATGTCCATGGTCCGGCCGGGCTCTCCGTGGTAGCGGGAGGTGACCACCGCGGCCGCCGTACGCGTCTCCGCGACCTGCACCACGCACGCGCCGCCGGGCGATGCCCGCACCGCCGCCAGGATGTCCGGTGCCTCGCTGCCCACCAGCACGGCCACGGCGCCCCGCGCGAGCGCCGGGCCGACGGCCTCGGGACCGCCCTCGCGGTGGCCGGGCACGGCGATGTAGAGCGAGCCCGGTGTCACGCGGTGTGCGTCGAAGCAGGCTCCGGCGGTGATCTGGGTCTCCGGATCACCGAGGAGCACCTCGTGATCGTGCCCGGCCAGCAACTCCCTCAGATTCATGCGGGGTCCTCTCGAAGATGCGGCCGGCCCCCGGCGGGCGCCGTCGGGGGGTGCCGACGGAGCGCCGCGGGAGCTGCGCATGGTGTGGGGTGCTGCTGTGTGCGCAGCGAAAGCGGTGGAAGAACTCCGTGGGCCAAGTGGGCGAGCACAGCCGGAAGCGGAATGACGGCGCGGCTCGGTCGCCTGCGGTGGGTCCTGGTCAGCCGTGACCGTGCAGGGCGCGGCAGCGCGCCTGGGTGGCGGCGGGGCACAGCAGGTGAGGCGCCTGTCGCAGGCACTCCCTCACCGCATCCATGTGACCCATGAGTGGAGTGTACGTCCCGGGGACAGTGCCGGAACCCCGTCGTCGTCGCGGCCGGGAGCAGGGGCGCCCCGGCGGGGGCGCGAGTGGGGCGCGGACCGGTGTTCGTGCGGGAACGTGCGCGCCTTCGGGGCGGGGGTGAGCCCGCGGGCACGCGAAGGGGCCTGTCCCGCGGAGTGGTGTGCTCCGCGGGGCAGGCCCCGGGACCCGGCGTGGTACCCCGGCCGGGTGGAACGTCAGGCTGTGCTGAACGTCAGGCCGTGTGAAGCGTCAGCCCGTACCGGTTCAGGATCTCGTTGATCGGCTGGTGCCAGGTCTCGCCACCCGAGCTGCAGTTGCCCCAGCCGCCCGAGGTGACTCCCTGTGCCTGGTCACCGCTGATGAAGGAGCCGCCCGAGTCGCCCGGCTCCGCGCACACACTGGTCTTGGTCATCTGGTAGACCGCGCCCTGGCTGTAGTTCACCGTGTCGTTGGTGGCCAGTACGTTGCCGCAGTGCCAGTGAGAGGTGGATCCGGAGCGGCATATCGAGGCGCCGACGGGGGCCTCGGCGGAGCCGCGTACCAGCTGGTCCGAGACGGTGCCCCAGCCGATGACCACGGGAACGGTCCACCAGCCGTTGCCGACGCTGACCCAGGCGTAGTCGTCGCCGGGGAACGTCGACCCCTGGAAGTTGCCGATGGCCGAGCCGTCCCATCCGCTGACGGCCGCGCCCGCCTGGCCGCAGTGCCCGGCGGTGACGAAGCCGCCGTAGACGGAGAAGCCTATGGAGCACCGTACGTTGCCCGTGTAGTAGGGGTCGCCGCCCACCGTCCCGGCGGCGAGGGTCCGCGGTGCCTGGGCGGTCTGCTCGACGACGACCGGCCCGGTCTCGCGGGCCCGCTTGACGAACGTGCGGACATCGTTGTCATCCTGCGCGGAGGCGACGACGTTCACGACGACTTTGTTGGCCTTCGGGTCGACGTGCCAGCTGCTGACCCCTGCGGGCGCGTCGAACTTGTCGATCCGCGCCTTGACGGCGTCGAGCTGGCGCGCGGTGTGGGTGACCAGGCGGACGTCGGCACCGGTCGCCCGCACGGCCGCCTTCTGCTTCTCGCTGGTGACGGCCACTGTGAGGCCGCCCGTCGACGGATCGAACCAGGAGCCTCCGTAGGTGGCTCCGGCGGCGCGCTTCGCCTTTCCCTGGATGGCGGTCGCCGTCTTCTCCGCGGACAGCCTCGCCTTCGCCTGAGTCTCCGTCAGTCCGAAGTCCTTCTGCATGGCGGTCAGCAGTCCGGCGGACGCCGGGAGTGCGTCGGAACCGGTGCGGGAAGCGGAGGCGGGGGTGTCGGCGGCGGAGGCGGAGGGGAAGCCCGCGCCCGCCCAGGCTCCGACGAGGAGCACGGCGGACAGTGCGGTTCTCAGAGCTGTGATGCGTCTCAAGGCATTGGTCCTTCTGTTGTTCCGGCGAAGTGGGGGAGGAACAGCAGGCGTCCGGGAGACGTCTCGTCTGAGAGCGCTCTCAGAGTGTGCCGTTCCGGACTGTAGCCCAGAGTCGTTTGCAGGTCCATGCCAATGCGTGACTGACTGGACGGGCCCGCCCGTTGCGTAGGCGCACTCGTCCCATAGGCCCGAACTCGCCCTGAGGTCATGTCAGATGGCCAACAGGGCGGCGCCGGGGCGGGTGCCTCCGGCCGGGTGCGTCGGGTCAGGGTCGCAGAGGCCGGTAGCCGAAGCTCCGCCACAGCCCGCGGACCGTCCCGCTGTCCGACCAGTGGCCGGGAGCCGGAGACCTGGTGGTGTCCGTTGTCTCCCAGACCCGGACCGGACCGTCGGCGGCTGCGGCGAGCGGCTCCCAGCCCGGTTCGCCGGTGGTGGCGAATGCGGCCCAGGCGGCGGCCATCCGGTCCGAGAGGTGATGGTCGGCGGCCGTCGGCGCGCCGCCGACCAGGAACCGGACGCTCTCCTCGTCGAGGTTCCCGAAGGCGAACGGGATGTCCGCGCAGTGCCAGGCGTACGCCACCGGCTGTGATCCGCCGCGCTGCCGCGCGAAGCGTGAGAGGAAGGTACGCCCGCCTGCCCGTGCGTGGGCGTCGGCGAGCCGGCTGCTGTACTCGCCGAACATCAGGTCCCCGTACAGGGCGAGATGGACGTCGCCCACGGGGGCTTCCGGCATGAGCCCCCGGTAGCCGCGCGTCAACGAGTCCGGGAGCCCGAAGTCCGCGGCGAAAAGGTTGAGCTGTTCCTCCGTCGTGACCTTCGCGCTGCTGTTGACGGCGTCCAGCAGCCAGTACTCCTGGGTGGTGTGGCAGACGAGCAGATCGATGGAGCGAGCCGCCCCGCCGGCCAGGAGGGCGAGCGGGTCGCCGCGCAGCTGCACACCGTCGGCGACCGGGCCGTGGATGACCGGGTCCCAGTGGTGCCGTCCGGAGTACGGGTCCTGCCGGTATCCGTCCACGACGGCGTCGGACGCCTTGACCAGCGTCTGCGGCGAGGCGGCCGTCAGCCCGGCGGCTGTCGCGGGGACCCCTGCCTCTGCGGCCACCTTCTCCATGAGGTGCCCGGCGAGCTCGGGTGAGTAGCAGGGGCCGACCACGCTGTGCGCTATCGCGCGCCGGAACAGCCCGCGTGCGCTGTCCATGGCCATCAGACAGGCCACCGACGCCGCTCCGGAGGACTGTCCGGCCACGGTGACGTTGTCCGGATCCCCGCCGAAGGCGGCGATGTCTCGGCGCACCCATGCCAGGGCGGCGATCTGGTCGAGCAGCCCTCGGTTGGGCGGGCAGGGGTCCGCGCCGTCGGCCGGGACATGGCCGAAGCCCTCGAACCCGAGGCGGTAGTTGAGGGTGACCACGACCAGGCCGGCGCGGGCGAGCGCGGCGCCGTCGAAGTCCGGCTGGGCACCGGAGCCGAAGGTATAGGCGCCCCCGTGGATCCAGACGAGCACCGGCAGCCGGACACCGGCGGGCTCGTTCCCGGCCACCGGGGTCCAGATGCTGAGGCTGAGGATGTCCTCGTCGCCGGGCGACCAGCCCGGTGCTCCCGGCAGCTGCGCGGACTGCGGCGCGACGGGTCCGAAGTCCACGCAGTCGCGGATACCCGTCCAGGGGCTGCGGGGGCGTGGCGCCCGGAACCGGCCCGCCCCGAAGGGCGGCTCTGCGTACGGAACGCCGAGGACGGCGACGACCTCCCGGTCCGGGCCTCTCCCCCGCACCGGGCCGCAGGTGGTTTCGAAGACACTCATCAGCGTTGCTCAGCCGTCCTTCACTCCCCGCCCCCGCCGGGCGCGGGGATCAGGATGGCAGAGCCCTCGACCGCCGCACGACCGAATTTCCGGCCGGGGACGGACGGACGCGAGCGTGGTCACGGCCGCAAGTCACGTGCGCCGTCCCGGACGCGGTCATGAGCCGACCTTGCGTTTGTTGTAGACGTCGAAGCCGACGGCGGCCAGCAGGACGAGGCCCTTGATGACCTGCTGGTAGTCGGTGCCGATGCCCACGAGCGACATGCCGTTGTTCAGTACGCCGAGCACGAGGCCGCCGATGACGGCGCCGAAGACCGTACCGACGCCGCCGCTCATGGAGGCACCGCCGATGAACGCGGCGGCGATGGCCTCCAGTTCGAAGTTGGTACCGGCCTGGGGCACACCGGCACCGAGGCGGGCCGCGTAGACGGCTCCGGCCAGCGCAGCGAGTACACCCATGTTCACGAACACGAGGAACGTGACGCGCTGGTCCTTGACGCCGGACAGTTTCGCCGCGGCGCGATTGCCGCCCAGCGCGTACACATGACGGCCGATCACCGCGTTGCGCATCACGTACCCGAAACCGATCAGCAGCACGGCGAGCAGGAGCAGCACGACGGGGACGCCCCGGTAGCTGGCCAGGGTCATGGTGAACGCGAGTACGGCCGCGGCCATGGCGGCGCATTTGGCGAGGAAGAGGTTCCGGGGCAGGACGTCCAGGTCGTAGCGCTTCTGGCGGCGCCGGTCGCGGACCTCCTGGAGCAGGGCGAAGGCCAGCAGTGCGAGTCCCAGGAGCAGGGTGAGGTTGTGGTAATTGGTGTGGGGTCCCACCTCCGGGAGGTATCCGGTGGAGATCTTCTGGAAGCCGTCGGGGATCGGGCCGAGCGAGCGGCTGCCCAGCAGGATCTGTGTGCCGCCGCGGAACAGCAGCATCCCGGCGAGCGTCACGATGAACGAGGGGATGCCGACGTACGCGATCCAGAAGCCCTGCCAGGCGCCCGCGACCGCCCCGAGGAGCAGGCCGAGAACGAGGGCGAGCACCCAGGGCACGTCGTGCTCGACCATCATGACGGCGCAGGCGGCGGAGACGAAGGCGGCCAGCGAGCCGACGGAGAGGTCGATGTGCCCGGCGATGATGACGATCATCATGCCGATGGCGAGGACCAGGATGTAGCTGTTCTGGAGGACGAGGTTGGTGACGTTGTTCGGCTTGAGCAGGACGCCGTCGGTCCATATCCCGAAGAGCACGACGATCAGCCCGAGGGCGATGAGCATCCCGTACTGGCGCATGTTGCGGCGGATCGCGTCCAGGAGGACCGTGCCGGTCGCCACGGGTGGGGCGGGGGCGGCCTTGTCGGTGCGCTGTGGGGCGGCGGTGGGGGTCTGGGCCATTTCCTGCTACCTCTTGTCGCTGGTCATATGGCGCATGAGGACCTCCTGGGTGGCCTGCGCACGCGGGACTTCGCCGGTGAGCCGGCCGGCCGACATGGTGTAGATGCGGTCGCACATGCCGAGGAGTTCCGGGAGTTCGGAGGAGATGAGCACGACGGCTTTGCCCTGGGCGGCGAGCCGGTCGATGACGGTGTAGATCTCGTACTTCGCACCGACGTCGATCCCGCGGGTGGGTTCGTCGAGGATGAGGACGTCCGGACCGGCGAAGATCCATTTGCTGAGGACGACCTTCTGCTGATTGCCGCCGGAGAGCCGGCCCGTCTGCTCGAAGACGGTGGGGGCCTTGATGTTCATGGAGGTGCGGTACGACTCGGCGACCCGGGTCTCCTCGTGCTCGTCGACGATCCCGCGCCGCGACACCTTGCCCAGGGCGGCGAGGCTGATGTTGCGGCCGATGGTGTCGATGAGGTTGAGGCCGTACTGCTTGCGGTCCTCGGTGACGTACGCGATCTTGTGGCGGACCGCTTCGGAGACGGTGCGGGTCCGGATCTCCCGGCCGTCCTTCAGGACCGTGCCCCTGATGTCGGTGCCGTAGCTGCGGCCGAAGACGCTCATGGCCAGTTCGGTGCGGCCTGCGCCCATGAGTCCGGCGAGGCCGACGATCTCACCGCGCTGAGCCCGCAGGGAGACGTGGTCGACGACCTTGCGGTGCTGGTCGATCGGGTGGTGGACGGTCCAGTCGCGGATCTCCAGGGCGGGGTGGGCCCCCGGTTCCCCTTCGTACGCGGTCCGTTCGGGGAACCGGCTGTCCAGTTCCCGGCCGACCATGCCCCGGATGATGCGGGCCTCTGTGGTCGATTCGGCGTGCACGTCGAGGGTTTCGACGGTCCTGCCGTCACGCAGGACCGTGACGGAGTCGGCGACCGCGGCGATCTCACCGAGCTTGTGCGAGATGACGATCGACGAGATGCCCTGCCCCTTCAGCTCCTTGATGAGGCCGATGAGCTGGGCGCTGTCCTCGTCGTTCAGGGCGGCGGTCGGCTCGTCCAGGATCAGCAGCTCGACCTTCTTGGCCAGGGCCTTGGCGATCTCGACGAGCTGCTGCTTGCCGACACCGATGTCCGCGACCCTGGTCTGCGGGTTCTCGCGCAGACCGACGCGGTCCAGCAGGGCCGCCGCGTGGCGGAGCGTCTCGTTCCAGCTGATGAATCCGCGCGAGGCGTGTTCGTTGCCGAGGAAGACGTTCTCCGCGATGGAGAGGTACGGCACCAGGGCGAGTTCCTGGTGGATGATCACGATGCCGCGAGCCTCGGACGCCCGGATGTCCTTGAACGCGCACTCCTCGCCCCGGAGCCGGATCTCTCCCTCGTAGCTGCCGTGTGGATGTACGCCGCTGAGGACCTTCATCAGCGTCGACTTCCCGGCCCCGTTCTCCCCGCAGACGGCGTGCACCTCGCCCTCGGCCACGGTCAGGGAGACGTCGGAGAGCGCCTTGACCCCGGGGAAGGTCTTGACGATGGACCGCATCTCCAGAACCGGTGCTGGCCGGGCCGTCGGGGCCTTCATCGGTGCCGCTTCCGGGTCCGTCATCCGGTCCGCCGTCGGGTCCGTCATCGGAGGTCGCTCGCCTTGATGTAGCCGGAGTCGACCAGCTGGGCCCGGTAGTTGCTCTTGTCGACGCTCACCGGGTCGAGCAGGAAGGCCGGCACGACCTTCTTCTCGTTGTCGTACGTCTTGGTGTCGTTGACCTCGGGCTTCTTGTCGTTGAGTACGGCGTCAGCCATCTGGACCGCCTGCTTGGCCAGCGCGCGGGTGTCCTTGTAGACGGTCTGCGTCTGCTGCCCCGCGATGATCGACTTCACGGAGGCGACCTCGGCGTCCTGGCCGGTGACGACGGGGTACGGCTTGGCGCCGGTGCCGTACCCGTCCGACTTCAGGGACGAGATGACGCCGATCGAGATGCCGTCGTACGGGGACAGCACGGCATCGACCTGGGCGGAGGAATAGGCACTGGTCAGCAGGTCGTCCATGCGCTTCTGGGCGGTGCCGCCGTCCCAGCGCAGCGTGGTGATCTGGTCCAGCTTCGTCTGCTTGCTGCGGACGACGAGCTGCTTCTTGTCGATGTACGGCTTGAGGGTCTTCCAGGCGCCCTGGAAGAAGTAGCGCGTGTTGTTGTCGTCCGGGGACCCGGCGAACAGCTCGATGTTGAACGGGCCCTTCTCACTGCCGGACTTCGACTTCAGCCCGAGCTTGTCGAGGATGTAGCCGGCCTGGAGCTCCCCGACCTTCTCGTTGTCGAAGGAGGCGTAGTAGTCGACGTCGGGGGTGCCCAGGATGAGCCGGTCGTACGAGATGACCTTGATGCCCTGCTCCCCCGCCTGGTGCAGTACGTCGCTGAGCGCGCGGCCGTCGATGGCGGCGACGACGAGGACGTCCACCCCCTTGGTGATCATGTTCTCGATCTGGGAGACCTGCTGGTCGACGTCGTCCTCGCCGTACTGCAGGTTCGTCCTGTAGCCGAGCTTCTTGAATTCGGCGGCCATGTTCCTGCCGTCGGCTATCCAGCGCTCGGACGACTTGGTCGGCATGGCGATCCCGATGGTGGACCCCTTGCCCCCCGGCTTCTTCTCCTTGCTGCCGCCCTCGCCGCTCTGCCCGCAGGCAGCGAGGGTGACGGAGAGGGCGAAGGCGGTGAGGACCGTGGCGGTCCGTACGGCGCGCGGGACGGTCGCGGTCGGTGACATACGCATGTCGATCCTCCGGGTGCGAGGGAGAAGGCCCGGCGGACCGGATACCCTCATAGTCTGTTCGGTATTTCGGACGCGGTTCGGGTAACGGGCCACGCCAGGACACCCAGCTCCACAGGCAGCTGACGTCGGCCCTTCTCGTCGACCAGCCGGGCGACCGCATCATCCAGCGTTCGATATTTCGTCGTTCGTTCGAAATGCTGGCGTGACCGTAGTGAGAGGCCGGGACGGGTGTCAATGGTTCACGCAGACACAGACATCACCGTCCCGGCTGGGTGACGACTTTCGGCCACCCTGCCCCGAACCGTCCAACCAGCAGGCGCGGGCACCCCGTTCGGGTCGCCGCACGGACGACACGCACACTTGCGCCCCCGCACCGAGGGACGCCCAGCCCGCAGGCGATCACGCTCACGCCGTGACCTCCGGCGCGATCTCGGCGATCAGGCTCTCCACGAGGACCTTGATCTCGTCGCGGATCGGACGGACGGCGGCCACCCCCCGGCCGGCGGGATCCTCCAGCTTCCAGTCGAGGTAGCGCTTGCCCGGGAAGACCGGGCAGCTGTCGCCACAGCCCATCGTGATGCACACATCGGACTCGCGGACCGCGTCGATCGTCAGGACCTTCGGCGTCTCCGCGGAGATGTCGACGCCGACCTCGGCCATCGCCTCGACGGCGGCCGAGTTGACGGCAACACCCGGGTCCGAGCCGGCGGAGCGGACCTCGACACGGTCTCCGGCCAGGCGAGTCAGCCAGGCGGCAGCCATCTGAGAGCGGCCGGCGTTGTGGACGCAGACGAACAGGACGGAAGGCTTTTCGGCCATGACGATCGCTCTCTCCTGCCGCACGGGCGGGACGCGGCTCCGCCCATATCTTCACCTCCGCCGGTATCAGCGAACAGTGATGTGAGAGTATCAGCGCATGCTGACTTCAGTCGACACTGACGTGATCCGGGTCCTGGGTGATCCACTGCGCATGCAGGTGGTCACCCTGCTGGCCAGGGAGACGCTCTGCATGTCGCATCTGGTGGAGGAAACCGGTGCCAGGCAGACGAATCTGTCCAACCACATGAAGGTCCTGCGCGAGGCCGGGCTGGTGGAGACCGAACCGTGCGGCCGGTTCACCTACTTCAAGTTGCGTCCCGAGGTCCTGGCCTCGGTGTCCGCGCAGTTCGCCGAGCTCGCCGAGTCCGCCCGCACGGCCGTCGAGAACAAGAGGGCCTGTCCGTGACCCCTACCGAGCCGCCCACCACCCGAACCGCCCCGGAAGCCAGGGGTGACGACTCGTTCGTCAGGAAGCTCTCCACCCTCGACCGCTACCTCGCGGTGTGGATCCTGCTCGCCATGGCCGTCGGCCTGGGGCTGGGACGCCTTGTCCCCGGGATGAACGACGCGCTCGCGAAGATCGAGGTCGGCGGGGTCTCCCTGCCGATCGCCCTGGGTCTGCTGGTGATGATGTATCCGGTGCTGGCCAAGGTCCGTTACGACAGGCTCGACACCGTCACCGGGGACCGCAGGCTGATGGTGTCCTCGCTGGTCATCAACTGGCTCGTGGGACCGGCGGTCATGTTCGCGCTGGCGTGGATCTTCCTGCCGGACCTGCCCGAGTACCGCACCGGCCTGATCATCGTCGGACTGGCCCGCTGCATCGCCATGGTCATCATCTGGAACGACCTCGCCTGCGGCGACCGCGAAGCCGCAGCCGTCCTCGTCGCCCTGAACTCGGTCTTCCAGGTCCTGGTCTTCGGCGTGCTGGGCTGGTTCTACCTCGACCTGCTGCCCCAGTGGCTCGGCCTGGGCGACGGACAAGGGCTGGACGTCCCCGTCTGGCACATCGCCCTGAACGTCGTCGTCTTCCTCGGGGTGCCGCTACTCGCCGGGTTCCTGACCCGCCGTATCGGCGAGAAGAGGATGGGCCGCGAATCCTACGAGCAGAAGTTCCTGCCGAAGATCGGCCCATGGGCTCTGTACGGCCTGCTGTTCACGATCATCATCCTGTTCGCCCTGCAGGGGAAGACCATCACCTCCCAGCCGCTGGACGTCGTACGCATCGCGCTGCCGCTGCTGGTCTACTTCGCGGTCATGTTCTTCGGCTCCTTCCTCCTCGGCAAGAGCCTCGGCCTCGCCTACGACCGCACGAGCACCCTCGCCTTCACCGCTGCGGGCAACAACTTCGAGCTCGCCATCGCGGTCGCCATCGCCACCTTCGGCGTCACCTCCGGACAGGCCCTCTCCGGAGTCGTCGGACCCCTCATCGAGGTCCCCGTGCTGATCGGACTCGTCTACGTCGCCCTCGCCTGGCGCAAGAGGTTCGCCCCCGACGCCGTCACCACGCCCGGAAGGGAAAGCTGATGCACTGTCTGGAACGCCACGGCGAAGGAAGGGCCAGCCACACCGTCGGCGTGTGCCAGAAATGCGGGGACGCGGTCTGTGTGCATCACGTCCCGCAGCGTGCGCCTCGGCAGCCTCATCGGCACCCCCGGAGAACACCGGGAGCGCACCCCGCCGTGCCCGGTCCGCGCCGAAGCGGCGTCGGCCGCCCCGCCCGTGAGATCGCCGCTCTGCTGGGCTGACGGCGGATTCAGCGGGAGGCGCGACGGCCGGCGCTGTCGGGGTGGACAGGCCACCGCGTGAAGGGATGCTCCTGCGTCGTCCAGGGCTCCCGAGCCGGTCGGGTAGCCGGATTTCAGCTGCCGTCGGTGGAGGGACGGAAGTCGAGCATGGCGGACATGGCGGCTACGACCGAGGGGGCGACCTGGTAGTAGACCCAGGTCCCGCGCCGCTCGGAGGTCAGGAGTCCGGCCTCGCGGAGCTTCTTCAGGTGGTGGGAGACGGTCGGTTGGGAGACACCGACGTTCTGGATGTCGCACACACACGCCTCCCCTGCCGGATGCGAGGCGACCTTGGAGAACAGGCGCAGCCGCACCGGGTCGGAGAGCGCTTTGAACATCGCGGCCATCCGCTCCGCGTCCGGCACGGACAGCTCCCACGCGGTAACGGGCGGGCAGCACGGCACAACCGCTTCAGGGTCCAGGGTCCGCAACCCGACCACCTCTGACTTCGACATACGTCTATGTTGACACTCATCGATATCCGGTGCAAGCTCCAGACATAGACAGCAATCGAAACAGCGGCCTGACCTGCCGCCTCTTATCGGAGGACATCACCACCATGACCACCACCCCTAAGGATCTGCCGGTCGTCGTGATCGGCGCGGGCCCGGCCGGGCTCGCCGCCGCCGCCCACCTCACCGAGCGCGGTCTCGACCCGCTTGTCCTGGAAGCCGGCCCCGCAGCCGCCGGCGCCGTCCGGGAATGGGCACACGTGCGCCTCTTCTCGACCTGGGGTGAGCTCGTCGACCCGGCCGCCGAGAAGCTGCTGTCCCCCACCGGCTGGACGCGCCCCGACACGGCGGCCTACCCCTCCGGCGGGGACTGGGTGCGGCAGTATCTGCAGCCGCTCGCCGACATCCTCGGCGAGCGGGTCCGCCTCGGCGCCCGGGTCACCGGCATCTCCCGTACCGGCCGCGACCGGATCGTGGACGCCGACCGCGACCAGCAGCCCTTCGTCCTCCACATCGCCCACGCCGACGGCCACGAAGAGCGCGTCCTCGCCCGCGCGGTCATTGACGCGTCCGGCACCTGGGCCACCCCTGGCCCGGCCGGTGCCTCCGGCCTGCCCGCCCTCGGCGAGAAGGCCGCCGCCGACCGGATCACCTACCGTGCCCCCGACCTCAAGGACCCGGCCGAGCGAGCCCGTTACGCAGGCCGCCGCACCGCCGTCATCGGCTCCGGCGCCTCCGCCTTCACCGCCCTCGCCTCCCTCGCCGACCTCGCGAAGTCGGACGACGGCACGGGTACGAAGGGGGTGTGGGTCCTGCGCCGGGGCATCTCCGGCTCCACCTTCGGCGGCGGCAGCGCCGACCAGCTCCCCGCCCGCGGCGCCCTGGGGCTCGCGGCGAAGGCCGCCGTCGACGAGGGGCACGCGGACGCGGTCACCGGTTTCCGCACCGAAGCGATCGAGCGGGACCCCGACCGCCGCCTGGTCCTGGTCGGTGAGGACGGGCGCCGCCTGGACCCGGTCGACGAAGTCATTGTGCTGACCGGCTTCCGCCCCGACCTCGGCTTCCTCGAAGAGCTCCGCCTCGGCCTGGACGAACGCCTCCAGGCCCCGACCGGACTGGCCCCGCTGATCGACCCCAACCAGCACTCCTGCGGCACCGTCTACCCCCACGGCCACCGCGAGCTCTCCCACCCGGAAACCGGGGTCTACCTGGTCGGCATGAAGTCCTACGGCCGCGCCCCGACCTTCCTCGCGATGACCGGTTCCGAGCAGGTCCGCTCCGTGGCCGCAGCCCTCGCCGGCGACCTCGAAGCCGCCGACCGCGTCGAGCTCACGCTCCCCGAGACAGGAGTCTGCGGAGGCGCCGGGCTCTTCGACGACCCGTCCGCCACACAGTCCGACGCCGGAGGCTGCTGCTCGACGCCGGAACCCGCCCTGGTTCAGCTCGGTGTCGCTGTACCGGCCGCTGCCGCAGCCGCGGACGAAGCACCGGCGGGCGGTTGCTTCGGCTCGTGACCGACCTCGTACCTCAACTGGCCCCTGGCCGGAATGAGCCGGTCCCCCGCGATGCCGGGCCGCCGGGTCAGCGGGCCTGGCTGATCGCTGTACGGAGCATCGCCACGGTCGTCGCGGCCGCCGCGCGTTCCGCGTCGTCGTTCGTCGCCCGGACCCGCTCCTCCAGCAGCACCACCGCCGCCTGGAGCACACCGACGCGTACCGGAACGCTCTGCATCGCTGTCAGGACCGCCGCGGCCTGTTCGGCCGGGGTCGCGGTCGCGGCCTGCGGAATGAGGGTGGAGATACCGCGCCCGAGCGCACGGTCACGAGGCGGCTGAGCCGCGGCTGTGGTCACCGCAGAAGTCTGCCGCACCGGGCGGACGGAATGGGTCAGCGACCTGGCCGCCGCGCCCCGGTACCGTCCCGGACGCGGCGTCCCTCCTCGTGCGGGTGCGCTGATCAGGCCGTCGTGCCGCCGACATCGACGACGGGGCGTCCCGACACCTGGCCCCTGAGGACTTCGCCGATCGCGGAGTTGATGGCCGCCGGATCCCGGCTCTCGCGGACCACACGGGTACGGCCGAGGCGGTGCAGCTGAAAGACCTCTGCCAGGTCCTGACGGGTTCCGACGATCGAGCCGATGACCTTCGTGCCGTTCAGCACCGTGTCGAAGACCGGGAGTTCGAGTCCGCCCTCCGCGGGAAGGGCCACGAGGACAAGGGTGCCGCCCCGGCGCAGCGCACCGTAGGCCGCGCCGAACGACTCGCTGCTCACCGCGCGCGAGATCGCCGCGCCGACGCCACCGAGGCGGCGGGTCTCCTCCGCGACGTCCTGGACGCGGGCGTCGACGACGTGATCGGCACCCAGCTCCCGGGCCAGAGCCAGAGCCAGTTTATCGTCGGTGACATCGATGGCGATGGTCTAGGCGCCGAAGATCCACGCGTACCGCAGGGCGAGGTGCCCCAGTCCGCCGATGCCGGAGACGAGGGCGCGGGTGCCGGGGCGTGCGCCGGAAAGTTACACCGCCTTGTTCGGGGTGACGCCCGCGCAGTTCAGGGCGCCGCGTTCAGCGGGTCGATGCCGTCGCGGGGCGGACTCGGTCGTCCTCGACGACGAGGGGCTCGGTGAAGCTGCGGACGACGGCGGCCCTCCTGCGTACACCTCCGCCTCGGTGCGGTGCGCCCTGCCCGCCGCGGGGAGACGCACCGGGCAGGGCGCACAAGCCTCGGAGCAGAGCATTTCGGATGGCCGGTTCTCGCCCATTGCCGGCGCCGGCCGGCCGTTACCCCTTCGCCCAGGTGTGCATCGCGGCCCGCGAGGAGAAGTCGGCGACATCCTTGTCGAGGGGATGGTCGGTGTACTGATGGATGCGCCAGGAGGCCTTGATGCGGGGCTTGCCGGCAGTGACGTAGTCGGCGATCCACAGACCGTCCCCGGCGTACGACGTGGTGTCGTGGTTCAGCCAGAAGTAGCGATTGCAGTAGAGCAGGACCCGGTGGTGCGGCCGCAGCCGTTTGACCTCGCGGATGAATTGGTCCTTCTCCGCGTTGCTGGCCCGGGTGCCCTCACCGTTCTCCTCCCAGTCGACGGCCAGCAGCTCCCCCGCCTTCTCCGGCGCCTTGCTCAGGAAGTACGCCGCCTGCGCCGCGATATTCCCGGGCCACAGGAAGTGGTAGAAGCCGACCACGCATTTCGCGTCCCGTGCGCGCTTGGTCTGCTCGGCCAGATGCGGGTTTACGTACGAGCGTCCCTCGGTGGCCTTGATGAAGACAAAGTCCAGACCGTCCGTGTCGATGGACGACTGATGCGAACTGACGTCGACACCGTGGAGCATGGGCACCGCCTTCAAGTGGTCCGGGTGATTCCGCTTCCTCATCCGTTAACTGCCCGCGACTTACACGTCCCATCCGCCGGTGAGGTAGAGGAATCGTTTCTCCGTCACCCGGAATAGCGCCGGGCCGGGCCGGGTTGGTGAACCGGCAGGAGCCATTTCACGCATCGCGGACACCAATTCAGGCAGCACAGGCACCATCGGAAGGCGGACCCATGAAGATCGGCATCATTGGCGCAGGAAACATCGGCGGCAATCTCACCAGGCGCCTGGCGTCACTGGGCCATGAGGTGTCCGTCGCCAACTCACGCGGTCCAGAGACACTCGCCGAGCTGGCAGAGGAGACCGGCGCCACCGCGGTCACCGCGTCGGAGGCCGCCCGGGACGCCCAGGTCGTGGTCGTCACCATTCCGCTCAAAGCCGTTCCGGCGCTGCCCGCGGGGTTCCTGGACGCCGCCGCCGAGGGCGTCGTGGTCATCGACACCGGCAACTACTACCCGCAGCGCGACGGCCGCATCGCCGCCATCGAGGACGGCCTGCCGGAGAGCCGCTGGACGGAGACCCAGATCGGTCACCCCGTCGTCAAGGCCTTCAACGGGACGTACGCGCAGGACATCGTCACCCGGGGCCTGCCGGGCGGCACCGCCGGCCGCCAGGCTCTGCCGGTGGCTGGTGACGACGCGGCGGCCAAGGCGGCGGTCCGTGACCTGATCGACGAGCTGGGCTTCGACACCGTGGACGCCGGAGGGCTCGACACGTCGTGGCGCCAGCAGCCGGGGACGCCGGTGTACGGCAACCAGGGTGATGCGGCGGCCGTCGAGAAGGCCCTGGCCGCGGCGTCCCCCGAGCGGACCGCCGAGTGGCGGGCCTGACGCCGGGTTCGGAGGTCCGTGCCTGACGCCGGGTCCGGAGATCCGGACCCGGCGGCTCGGTCCGTCAGTTCTCGAAGGCAGTGCTGCGGCTGAGCTTCTCCCAGGTCAGGACCTCGGCACGGGAAGCGTCGAGGGCGGCCAGGACCGCGTCCGTGGCATCGTTCCCGAGCGGCAGCCGGAGCGGGGTGCCCTGTGCGTCCAGGGCGGTGAGGATCGCCATCGCCGCCTTGGCCGGATCCCCCTCCTGCTTACCGTCCGAGCCCGGGAGATCGGCACGGACCGGGCCCACGGTCGCCTCGTACGCGGGCAGCGGCGCGGCTTGGTGCAGGGCGCCGCCCCCGGCGAACCCGGTCCGGAACGATCCGGGCTCGACGATCAGCACCTTGATCCCGTGCGGGGCCACTTCGGCGGCAAGCGCCTCGGACAGACCCTCCAGGGCGAACTTCGTGGCCGAATAGGCGCCGACACCCGGGAAGGTGAAGCGGCCGCCCATGCTGCTCATCTGGACCACGGCGCCGGAGCCGTTGCGGCGCATGTGCGGCAGCACGGCGCGCACCAGCGCGGCCGGCCCGAAGAAGTGCAGGTCCATCAGATCACGCAGCTCGCGGTCGCCGGTCTCCTCGACGGCCCCGATCAGGCCCATCCCCGCGTTGTTGACCACCACGTCTATCCGCCCGTACCAGAGCACGGTGTCCGCGACGACGTCCGCGATCCGCGCCGTGTCGGTGACGTCCAGCTGGACCGCGACGGCGCGGTCCGGGTGCGCGGCGACGAGGTCGTCGAGCGCCTCCGGCCTGCGGGCCGTGGCGACGACGGTGTCTCCGGCGGCGAGTGCGGCCGAGGCGATGGCACGGCCGAATCCGGAGGAGGCGCCGGTGATCAGCCAGACCCGGCCCGGCGTCCCGTCCCCGGCGGCCGCGGTGTGTCCGGCGTACGTGCGGTGCTCGGCGTTCATGATCAACTCCAGGTGTTCTCACGTTTGTCGCGGCGATTCAGTTATGCCATTCGGCTCCCCTGGCGGTCCAAGACAGAGACCCGTCGGACCGATAAAGACGACTTATGATGCCTGGATGGAGCTGCGTCAACTGCGCTACCTCACCGTGATCGCCGAGGAGGAGAACCTGGGGCGGGCCGCCCGGCGGCTGTTCGTCAGCCAGCCCGCCCTCTCGTACGCCCTCAAGAGTCTGGAGTCGGAGCTCGGGGTGCGGCTGTTCGACCGGCATGCCGGGGGCGTTTGCGCGACCGCGGCAGGGCAGGACGTGATCGCTGAGGCGCTGCTGACCGTTCGCCAGGCGGAACGGGTGTCGGCGGCGGCCGAGCGGCACTCACGCGGCGAGACCGGCGTACTGCGGGTGGGTTTCGAGGCGAGCGGCGCAGGCGAACTCACCACGCGCGCCCGCGCGGAGTTCGCCCGGCGCCACCCGGGGGTGCGGGTGGCGCCCAAGCGCTACGACTGGGGACAGGAGGCCGACGCACTGCGTGACGGCCAGACCGATGTCGCCTTCGTCTGGCTGCCCAACGACCTGAGCGGGCTGCGCAGCGAGCTGGTGCACTGCGAACCGCGCGTCGTGGGGCTGCCCTGCGGGCACGCGCTGGCCGGCCGTTCGGGCATCTCGGTGCTCGAAGTGGCCGACGAACCCCTGCTGTGGACCCAGCGCGCGCCGCGCGAGTGGGTGGACTGGTGGGCGGTCAACCCCCGGCCGGACGGTTCGCGCCCGAAGTGGGGGCCGACCAATGACAACGTCGAGGAGATGCTGGAGCAGGTGGCGGAAGGCTCCTCCGTCTGCTTCGCGCCCCTGAGCATGGCCCGGTACTACGCGCGGCCGGACCTCGCCTGGGTCCCGCTGACCGACGTGGAACCGCTGCGGGTGGTGCTCGCCTGGGTGGACGGCAAGGACACCGCGCTGGTGCGCGGCTTCGTCCAGGTCGTACGGGAGCTCGTCGCCGCGGCGGACGCGCCGGCCGGCTGACCGCCGGTCAGGGCTTCACGTCGTCGGGGCGCGCCGGCAGGCTGTCCATGAAGGAGCTGACGGAGAACACCGCGCGTCCGGCGCCCGGCGGACCGTAGCCGGGAGGCGATGCCAGCCCGTACTCCTCCATCGTCGAGCGGTAGGCGTCCAGCAGCCGGATGTGGTACTCCAGCGGCGCGCCGTCCGGGTTCGTCTTCCCCAGCGGCGTCGTCGGCTCGGGGCACCAGGTGGTGAAGCGGGGCGTGATGCCGTGCGACATGAAGAACCGCAGGCCCTCGGTGGTGGAGTCGATGGCTTCCTTCACCGTGGTGAAACCGAACGGCTCGGCCATCTCCACGCCTGCGACGAAGTTGGGAATGACGTTGCGGGCGCCGAAGACCTCGGCGGAGTCCAGAATGCGGCGGTGCCATTCGTCGCGGCCGACGTAGCGCTCCTTGCCGGGGCAGTACAGCTCGAACAGCCGGGGGTCCCACACCTCGTAGTTGGGGTGGTAGATCTGCACGCCGTAGTCGTGGAAGCGCTGCACGTCGGCCTTGGGCAGGGCCTGGGCGACGACCTTGCCGATCCAGCGGCCGGGAAAGCGCTCCTCGATGGCCTTCGCGTACTGGCCGTAGAAGTCGGCCTCGTCCCGGCCCCCGATGTGGGAGGTGATGGCGCCGCCGGTGAGCGTGTAGGCCGTGGACGTCTTCGCGGTGTCGTAGCGG
Source organism: Streptomyces sp. AW19M42 (assembly GCA_000470535.1). Lineage (GTDB taxonomy): Bacteria > Actinomycetota > Actinomycetes > Streptomycetales > Streptomycetaceae > Streptomyces. Next base: position 11,597 of record CBRG010000088.1, on the reverse strand, counting down.
TCGATGATGGCCAGCGCCTCAAGGACCTCCTCCACCGGCTTAACTCCGGTGTACGGACGGCCCGCGGCCTTGTGCTGGCGCCAGTTGTGGTTGATGTCGCAGTACTGGCACTCCTCCTTGGCGCCGAAGTACTGACAGACGCGGAAGACCGTCAGGTAGACGAGGTAGCCCCACTGGATGGTGGGCGCGACCTCCATCACGGACTTGCCGTTCTCCAGCGTGTGCCGGTAGTAGTCGGGCATCGGGGGAAGCCCGACGTCGGAGATCCGCCTGCCGTCGAGGTAGAGCCCGAGCACGCCGTCGGCGCCGGCCGCGACCCGGTAGGGCGATGCCGGGTTCACCCGCACGGAGACCACGGTGCGCCGCAGTTCGTAGGGTCCGCCGGTGAGGACGATCTCCTCCGGCGGCCGGCGCAGGGCGGCGGCCCCCAGCTCGGGCAGCGTTCCGTGGTCGAAGGAGAAGATGAAGTACGACTTCGGCTTGACGTCGCCGTCCTCGTTGTCGCTGAGCGCGGACTCGTCGAAGGCCAGACCGCCGCGCAGCAGGTCCTCCTTGATCACGGCCTCCCTGGGCACGTGCGGGAACCGCTCCATGAGTCCTTCGACCAGGCGGGTGCGGCCTGCGTCGGTACTGCCTGGCTCGGTACGGCCGGTGTCTGTGCGGCTGGGCATGTGCGGGGCTCCTCGGTCCGGTTGTCGATGGTGTTCCCGATACGCCACCTGTGCAACGAACAACGAAGCGAATGCGTTCTCGATCCCGCGCACCGGATACGGGACGGTCGCGGCGCCCGCCGTCTCAGCGTATGTGACCGGCCAGTAGGGTGTGGGGCCCGGGAGCCCGTCGGCCGTGCGGTCGGCCCGACGCCCGGTGGTTGCCGCAGTCGGCCGCGGATCGGAAGTGCTTCATGACCCGCACCATGTCCGTGTCGGACAGCACGGTGGTCTCCGTCGCGCCCTCAGTTGTGTACGCACAGGTCAGCGATCCGACCGCGATGGGGCGCTGGAGTCCGGAGAACCGGGGCGCAAAGGTGCTCGGGGAGCGCCGGGAGGCGTACGTCGGCATGGTCTTCGAGGGCCGCAACCGGCGCGGCAGGATGAACTGGACGACGCGGTGCACGGTGACCGCGGCCGATCCGGGCGAGCGGTTCGCCTTCCGGGTCCACGCGATCGGCGCCCGGCGGCCGCGACTCCCCGGCGCGATCGCCACCTGGGAGTACCGGTTCGAGGAAGTGGACGGCGCCACCCTGGTCACCGAGACCTGGACCGACGACCGTCGCGGCTGGCCGGACTTCCTGGCCAACGCCTTCGACCGGGCGGCCACCCGGGGGCACACCTTCGCGGACTTCCAGCGAGGCAACATCCGCACGACGCTCCAGCGGCTCAAGGCGGCGCTGGAGGCCCAGCGGGACGGGGACGCGCCCCTGCCGTAATCCGCTCCCGAGGCTTCAGCGCTCCCAGTGCGAGGGGCGGCTGAGCGAAACGGGGAGCCGGGTGGCGGTGTCCCCCCGGGCGGCGTTCAGCTGTGCCTGGGTCAGGAAGAGTGCTCCGGTCAGGTCCGCACCGGACAGTTGCGCGTCCCGGAAGTCCGCGCCGATGAGGTCGGCGAGCCTGAGATCGGCGCCGGTGAGGTCCGCCGCGATCAGGCAGGCGCCTCGTAGATCGCCACCGCGCAGATCGGCTCCCTTGAGGCGGGCGCCGATGAGGTCGGCGCCGCGGTGGTCGCGCTTCTTCTTACGAGGGGCGGTGGCACGGACGAGTTCGCTGGTGCGCGCGAGCACGGCGGCGACGTCGTCCCGGTGTGCCGCGACGTCCAGCTCCGCGAGGGCGTCGGCGTCGAGGTGGGTGAGGCGCTCGGTCTCGTCGAGGATGCGGCCGATCTCGTCATGGAGGGGGCGGGCCGGTGCCAGTTCGGCCGCCTCCGTCAGATACCAGAGCAGTTCGTGCAGCTGCCGCATGACCGGGAAGACCTCGAACATGCGCTGGGCACTCTCCGGGGCCGTGCGCCAGTCCTGCCCGCCGAAGGTCTCCCCCGACACCTTCTGTCCGGCGCCGAAGCAGTCGTACACGGTGCAGCCGGGAAAGCCCTCGGAACGCAGCCTGGTGTGGATGCCACATCGGAAGTCGTCCTGAAGGTTGCGGCAGGGCTTGCCGGCGTCCTTGTTGATGGCGAAGTCCGCGGACCGGGTGAGGGTCAGCGCGACACAGCACAGCCCGAAGCAGTTCCCGCAGTCGGAGCGCAGGCCTGCCCGGCCGGTGCTGTCCGGGTCGTCGGTGGCGGGAGCTCGGTCGGTATCGGGCACGGTGCCTGCGTCCTTCGGTGTGCGGGGTTCATGAACGACCGAGCCTACCGAGGTTCCCGGCGAGCCCTGTCCACGCGGTGTCGTTTCCGGAGAACGGGGGCCTCCCCCACGGGCCGGCAGCCCCGCGCGACAATGGTGGGTAATACATCTTTATGGGAGGTGGCCACCATCGTGGCGAACGCACCGGTCGAGAGCATTCCGGCCAGACGGGTACTGACCGATCCGGCGGGCCTGGCCCGGTACCAGCACGACGAGGCCGAGTGGGCTCCGTACGGGATGCCGCTGGCCGTGGTCCGCCCGGCGAGCACCGACGAGGTGCGGGATGTGGTGCGCCACTGCGTCGCCCACCGCGTTCCGCTGGTACCGCGCGGTGCGGGCACCGGCCTGTCCGGCGGTGCCAACGCAGTGGACGGGGCGATCATCCTGTCGTTCGAGGACATGAACCGGATCGTCGACATCGACGCGGCCGAACGGCTGGCCGTGGTCCAGCCCGGTGTGGTCAACGACGACCTCCGGGCGGCCTGCGCGGGGCACGGGCTCTGGTACCCGCCGGATCCGGCCAGTTCCCCGTGGTCCACCATCGGCGGGAACGTCGCGACCAATGCCGGAGGTATGTGCTGCGTCAAGTACGGCGTGACCCGCGACTACGTGCTGGGCCTCGAAGTGGTCAACGGGCTCGGCGAGGTCGTCTCACTCGGACGCCGTACCGCGAAGGGCGTGGCAGGGTACGACCTGGCGGGGCTGATGGTGGGCTCCGAGGGCACACTCGGGGTGATCACGGAGGTCACCGTGCGGCTGCGCCCGGCCCGTCTGCAGGAGCGGACGGTCGCGGGCTACTTCTCGTCGGTGGTCGCCGCCGGTGAGGCGGTGAGCGCCGTGACCGCGTCCGCCGTCATCCCCTCCGCACTCGAACTGGTCGACCGCCACTGCCTCGCCGCCGTGGACGCCTGGAAGAAGATGGGGCTGTCCGCGGACGCGGACGTGGTGCTTCTCGGGCGGGTGGACACTCCGGGGGCCGAGGGTGACGCCGAGGCCGAACTGATCCGGGACTGCTTCGAACGGACCGGTGCGACCTGGGCCGCGGTCTCCACCGACCAACAGGAGGCCGATGCCCTGTTCCAAGCCCGTCGGCTGGCCTATCCGGCGCTCGAACGGCTGGGCCCGGTCCTGACCGAGGACGTCTGCGTACCGCGGACCGCGGTTCCGGAGATGCTGGCCCGGATCGAGCGGACGGCGGCACGGCACGACGTCCTGATCGCCAACATCGCCCATGCGGGGGACGGCAATCTGCATCCCCTTATCATCACGCCGCCGGGTGACGAAGCGGCCCGTGCCCGCGCGCAGTCCGCCTTCGAGGACATCCTGGACGACGCGATCGCGCTGGGCGGCACGGTCACGGGCGAGCACGGGGTAGGTCTGCTGAAGATGCGCGGCATGGACAAGGAGCTGGGACCCTCGGTGCTCGGCATGCACCACGCGGTGAAGGCGGCGCTCGATCCGCACGGCATCCTGAACCCGGGCAAGGTCCTCACAGGTACTGCCTGACGCGGCGCCTTCGGCCGGAGCCCCGTGGCCGGTGCGGCGCCGTTGTCAGTGCGGCGGCGCACACTGGCAGCAGGCGCGCACGAGCGAAGGGGGAGACGGATGAGCACCGAGGAGGAGGCCGGTTTCGAACCGGCCACCGGTGAGGGCCCGTCACCCCTGGGCCCGGCGGAGAAGCGTGCCGCCGCGGTACGAACCGCGTTCGCCGGGATGGTGCAGATCCGGCGGCTGGCCAACTCCGGGCACCCGTCCCCGGAGTCCGTTCCGGCCCCGTGGGAGCTGCACAGTCCGGTACGTGCCGTCGCCCTGGCCCTGGAGGCGTCGGGGCTGTCCGCGTCGGCTGTCGACGCGTCGGGGCGTCGTACGGCGACCGGGTACCGGGTGGAAGCCGCAACGGCCCGGGGCGCCGTACGCGTCGAATGGCTCGGCCCGCCCGGCAGCGGGGCGGCGCACGAGGAGGGCGACGAACTGAACCGGTGCGCGGCGGCGCTGCGGGCGTCGGGCTGGATCGCGCTGCTGTACCACGGGCCGCGCCGCCGAAGATTCCTGGAAGTCGAGCCACCGGCCGGTGCGCGCGGGCCTGACGGCCCGTAGGGACCACGCCGGGCCTGGCCCCGGGATGTTGTCAGACCCATGGGGGATGCTTGTGGGTCCGACACCTCTGACCGGGAGATGCTGAGATGCGCGATGACGAACTCGCCGCGGCGCAGGCGTACGTCCGTTTACTGGAAGCCACCCGGGCTGCCCTCTGCGAGCCGGATGACGCCCCGCTGTACATGCCCCTGCTCGCCGCACCGATCGAGGAGGCCGACGGTGCGCTGCGGCGGGCCGGGCTCTCGGGCAACGAGTCGCGGTTCTTCGACCTCGTCCGGTCGCTCCAACCGAGCATGTCGGGCAGCGGGCACTGAGCCGAGCCGCGCGGCAGGCGCCGACGCGGTACGGCATTTCCGTTTGGCACCCCCCGCGGGGATCATCGGCCCGGACGGCGAATGGGCCGCCCGCTGCCCGGGAGACGGGACGCCTTCGCTGGCCGTCGCAGAGCTGGGCCCGCAGGACCCCGCCAGTGCGCTGGCCAGGCCCTGGCGGCGCAGGGCACGGGCCGGCCTCTACGACGGGCACCTGGTCGAGGACGCCCGCAGCGACGACCGCACCGCCTTCTAGGAGCGGCCTTTCCGGCCGCACGACCCTGCCCGGCCTGCCCGGCCTGCCCGAGGATCCCTGGGGCAGGCCGGGTCCGTCTTCGGCCGGGTCGCCCCGATCCGTGGTGAATTGATTCAAACCACGGTTCAAACCGAGAAGAAGACGGGCTGGCTGCTTGACTAGTCGGCGGCGCCAAACCTAGCGTACGTTCCAGATGAAACGATTCACATCGTCCCTGACGGCCTCGGTCGCCGGATGACTCTGCTTACGAGGTGCTCATGTCTGATGTGTCGGCCGTCAAGGCAGCCCTGAAGTCTCAGGTGATCGAGACCCCTTCGTGGGGTTACGGCAATTCCGGGACTCGTTTCAAGGTGTTCGCGCAGCCGGGGGTGCCACGCGACCCGTTCGAGAAGATGGAGGACGCGGCGCAGGTACACGCGTTCACCGGGGTCGCGCCGAAGGTGTCGTTGCACATTCCCTGGGACAAGGTGACGGACTACGCCGCGCTGACCCGGCACGCCGAGAGCCTCGGGCTGCGGATCGGCGCGATCAACTCGAACGTCTTCCAGGACGACGACTACAGGCTGGGCTCTGTCACCCACCCCGACGCGGCGGTGCGGCGTAAGGCGACCGGTCATCTGCTGGAATGCATCGACGTCATGGACGCGACCGGCTCGCCCGATCTCAAGCTGTGGTTCTCCGACGGCACCAACTACCCCGGCCAGGACGATATCGCCACCCGCCAGGACAGGCTGTCCGAAGCGCTGGCGCAGGTGTACGAGCGGCTGGGCGACGACCAGCGGATGCTGCTGGAGTACAAGCTCTTCGAGCCCGCGTTCTACACGACGGATGTGCCGGACTGGGGCACTGCCTACGCGCACTGTCTCAAGCTCGGCCCGAAGGCCCAGGTGGTCGTGGATACCGGGCACCACGCACCGGGCACGAACATCGAGTTCATCGTGGCGATCCTGCTGCGCGAGGGCAGGCTCGGCGCGTTCGACTTCAACTCCCGCTTCTACGCGGACGACGACCTGATGGTCGGTGCCGCCGATCCCTTCCAGTTGTTCCGGATCATGCACGAGGTGGTCAAGAACGGCGGCCTCAAGTCCGAGACCAACGTCAACTTCATGCTCGACCAGTGCCACAACATCGAGGCGAAGATCCCGGCGGTGATCCGGTCGGTCGCCAATGTGCAGGAGGCGACCGCGAAGGCGTTGCTGGTGGACGGTGACGCGCTCGGCGCCGCGCAGAAGTCGGGCGATGTGCTCGCCTCTAACGCCGTCCTGATGGATGCATACAACACCGATGTGCGGCCGCTGCTCGCCGAGGTGCGCGAGGAGCAGGGGCTGGCCCGTGACCCGTCCGCCGCCTACCTCGCCTCCGGCAACCAGGAGCGCATCGCCGCCGCCCGGGTGGGCGGCACGCAGGCCGGCTGGGGCGCCTGACCCCTTCCGCACGCTCCCCGCCCTCCGTACGTCCCCCGCCGTGTACGCACTTCTCACCCCGAAGGAACCCCTATGACGTCCGCGACGCACGCCGAGGTCGCAGCGCTCCTGGAGCGCGCGCACCGGATCGGCTCCGATCCCCGCAACACCAACTACGCCGGCGGCAACGCGTCGGTGAAGGCGGTCGGCGCCGATCCGGTCACCGGTGGCGGGACCGAGCTGCTCTGGGTCAAGGGCTCCGGGGGCGACCTCGGCACGCTGACGGAGGCGGGGCTCGCCGTCCTCCGGCTGGACCGGGTCCGCGCGCTCAAGGAGGTGTACCCGGGCGTCGAGCGCGAGGACGAGATGGTGGCGGCCTTCGACTTCTGCCTGCACGGCAGGGGCGGTGCCGCGCCGTCCATCGACACCGCCATGCACGCCCTGGTCGAGGCGGCCCACGTCGACCACCTGCATCCGGACTCGGGGATCGCCCTGGCGTGCGCGGCCGACGGCGAGAAGCTGACCGCCGAGTGCTTCGGGGACAAGGTGGCCTGGGTGGGCTGGCGCCGGCCGGGGTTCCAGCTCGGTCTCGACATCGCCGCGGTCAAGGAGGCAAACCCACAGGCGGTCGGGGTGGTTCTGGGCGGACATGGAATCACCGCCTGGGGCGAGACGTCCGACGCGTGCGAACAGAACGCGCTGTGGATGATCCGTACCGCCGAGACGTTCCTGCTGGAACGCGGCAGGGCCGAGCCCTTCGGTCCGGTACTGCCGGACCGGATGCCTCTGCCGGAGGCGGCGCGCCGCGAACGGGCCGCCGCGCTCGCCCCGTTGATCCGCGGGCTCGCGTCCACGGACCGCCCCCAGGTAGGGCACTTCACCGACGCCGCCCCGGTCCTGGACTTCCTGTCCCGCGCGGAGCATCCACGCCTCGCCGCGCTCGGTACCTCGTGCCCGGACCACTTCCTCCGTACGAAGGTCAGGCCGCTGGTCCTGGACCTTCCGGCGGACGCGCCGGCGGACGAGGCCGGGGCGCGGCTGAGGGAGCTGCACGCGGAGTACCGCGAGACGTACCGCGCGTACTACGAGCGGCACGCCACCCCCGGCTCCCCCGCCATGCGCGGTGCGGATCCGGCGATCGTGCTGGTGCCCGGGGTGGGCATGTTCTCCTTCGGGAAGGACAAGCAGACCGCGCGGGTGGCCGGGGAGTTCTACCTCAATGCCGTCAACGTGATGCGCGGTGCGGAGGCCGTCTCCTCGTACGCGCCGATCGAGGAGTCCGAGAAGTTCCGGATCGAGTACTGGGACCTGGAGGAGGCCAAGCTGCGCCGGATGCCGAAGCCGAGGCCGCTGGCCACCCGGGTGGCGCTGGTGACGGGTGCGGGATCGGGGATCGGGAAAGCCATCGCGCACCGGCTGGCCGCCGAGGGCGCGTGTGTGGTCGTCGCGGATCTGAACGCGGAGAGCGCCGAAGCGGTCGCCCAGGACCTCGGCGGGGCCGACCGGGCGGTCGCGGTGACGGTCGACGTCACCAGCGAGGAGCAGATCGCCGCGGCGTTCGAGGCAGCTGTGCTCGCCTTCGGCGGTGTGGACCTCGTCGTCAACAACGCGGGGATCTCCATCTCCAAGCCGCTGCTGGAGACGACAGCGCGCGACTGGGATCTGCAGCACGACATCATGGCGCGCGGTTCGTTCCTGGTGTCGCGGGAGGCCGCCCGGGTGATGCGGGCTCAGGGCATCGGCGGCGACATCATCTATATCGCCTCCAAGAACGCCGTGTTCGCGGGTCCGAACAACATCGCGTACTCCGCGACCAAGGCCGACCAGGCCCATCAGGTGCGGCTGCTGGCGGCGGAGCTCGGCGAGCACGGGATCCGGGTGAACGGCGTCAACCCGGACGGTGTGGTGCGCGGTTCGGGGATCTTCGCCGCCGGCTGGGGCGCTCAGCGGGCGGCGACGTACGGCATCGAGGAGGAGAAGCTCGGGGAGTTCTACGCCCAGCGGACCCTGCTCAAGCGCGAGGTGCTGCCCGAGCATGTCGCCAATGCCGTGTTCGCTCTGACCGGCGGCGACCTCACGCACACGACCGGTCTGCACATCCCTGTCGACGCCGGTGTGGCAGCGGCCTTCCTGCGATGACCCGGACACGATCCCGATGGCTGTGAACTCCTGCGACCGGCCGGCCGGCGAGGCCGTCTTCGCCGCCGTGGACCTCGGTGCCACCAGCGGCCGGGTGATGACGGGCCGGGTCGGCCCCGGCACGTTGGTGCTGACCGAGGCGCACCGGTTCGCCAACGAACCGGTGCGGCTGCCGGACGGGCTGCACTGGGACGTACTGGCCCTGTACCAGGGGATGCTGGAGGGGTTGCGGGCGGCCGGGCGCAGCGGTCCGCTCACCTCGGTCGGCATCGACACCTGGGCGGTGGACTACGGTCTGCTGGACGCCGACGGGGCGCTGCTCGGGGTGCCGTTCCACTACCGGGACGGGCGGGGCAACGGGATGGCGCAGCGGTTGCCGGAGGGCTGCGGTGCGGCGGAGCTGTACGCCGTGAGCGGGTTGCAGCATCTGCCGTTCAACACGGTGTTCCAGCTGCTGGCCCACCGTGTCACGGCCCAGTGGGAGGCGGCGCGGACCGTGCTGCTGATGCCTGATCTGCTGGTGCACTGGCTGACGGGGTCGGTGGGTGCGGAGATCACGAACGCGTCCACGACCGGTCTGTTCGACGCGCGGGCCGGTGGCTGGTCGGACGCGCTGATCGGGCGGCTGGGGCTGGCGCGTTCACTCTTTCCGCCCCTGCGTGAGCCGGGTGACCCGGCGGGGACGCTCCTGGCCCACGTCGCCGCGGCCACGGGGCTGCCGGCCGGGACCCCGGTGACCACCGTCGCCTCGCACGACACGGCGTCGGCGGTCGTGGCGGTACCGGCGACGGAGCCGGACTTCGCATATGTCTCGTGCGGGACCTGGTCGCTGGCCGGTCTGGAGCTGGACGCCCCGGTGCTGTCCGAGGAGTCGCGGGCGGCGAACTTCACCAACGAGCGCGGGGTGGACGGCACCGTCCGGTACCTCCGCAACATCATGGGCATGTGGCTGCTGGAGGAGTGCCGCAGAGCGTGGGACCGCGAAGGCCCGGCCACCGACCTGGCCGGACTGCTGAGCGGTGCGGCCGCGGCGGAGCCGTTCACCGCGGTGATCGACCCCGACGACGAGGCGTTCCTCGCGCCGGACGACATGCCCTCCCGGATCAACGCGTATCTGCTGCGGACGGGGCAGAAGCCTCCGGGGACTCGCGGAGGCTATGTGCGATGCGTACTGGAGAGTCTGGCGCTGGCCCACCGCAGGACGTTGCGGCAGGCCGCGGAGCTGGCGGGCCGCGAGCCCACACGGATCCACCTGGTCGGCGGCGGCTCGCGCAACGAGCTGCTGTGCCAGTGGACGGCGGACGCGAGCGGGCTGCCCGTGACGGCCGGGCCCGCCGAGGCCACGGCGCTCGGCAACATCCTGCTGCAGGCCCGCGCCCACGGTCTGGTGGGCGGCCTCGCCGGGGTGCGCCGGCTGGTCGCCCGTACCCAGGAGCTGCGGCACTACGCACCGCGGGGGGTTGCGCGGGACTGGGACCGCGCCGAGGCCCGGCTCACCGGGAAATCACCTGCGAGGAAGGGAAATACCTGATGTCTGACGACCGCGCCGCCGAGCCCGGCGGGGCCCTTGCACGGACGTCCCGCCGCCGGACCAGGGTGGGCCTCGTCTCCGGCGGCCTCGGTGCGTACTGGCCGCAGTTCCCCGGCCTTCTCGACCAGCTGCGGGAGTCGGCCCGGTTCGTGACCGCACGGATCGAGGAGATGGGGTGCGAGGTGGTCGACGCGGGCTTCGTCTCCGATCCGCAGGAGTCGGCCAGGGCCGCCGAACAGTTGCGGCGGGCCGACTGCGACCTGGTGGTGACGTTCCTGACGACGTACCTCACCGCGTCGATGGTGCTGCCGGTCGCCCAGCGCACGCACACACCGGTGCTGGTCATCGACCTCCAGCCGACCGAGGCCATGGACCACGCGAACACCGGCACGGGCGAGTGGCTGGCGTACTGCGGTCAGTGCCCGTTGCCGGAGGTCGCCAACGTGTTCCGGCGCAGCGGCATTCCGTTCCGCTCGGTCTCGGGCCATCTGCGCGACGAGAACGCCTGGGGCAGGATCCGCCGCTGGATCTCGGCCGCCGGGGTGCGCGGTGCGCTGCGCCACGGCCGCCACGGGCTCATGGGGCATCTGTACCCGGGCATGCTCGACGTCTCCACCGACATGACGCTGGTCTCCTCGCAGCTGGGCGGCCATGTCGAGGTTCTGGAGTTCGACGACCTGCGGGTCCGGGTCTCGGCGGTCACGGACAAGGAGACCGCCGAACGGGTCGCCCTGGCCCGGGAGGTCTTCACTCTGGACGACTCCGTCGATGAGGGTGATCTCGCCTGGGCGGCCCGGGTCTCGGTCGGTCTGGACCGGCTGGTGGCCGATTTCACGCTCGACAGTCTCGCCTACTACCACCGGGGGCTGGAGGGCGAGATCCACGAGCGGCTGGGGGCCGGCATGATCCTGGGCGCCTCGCTCCTGACCGCCCGCGGGGTGCCGATGGCCGGTGAGTACGAGCTGCGCACGAGCCTCGCCATGCTGATCGCCGACACCATGGGGGCGGGCGGTTCGTTCACCGAACTGCAGGCGCTCAACTTCCGCGACCGGGTCGTGGAGATGGGGCACGACGGACCCGCCCATCTGGCGATCAGCGCGAAGGACCCGCTGCTGCGCGGTCTGGGTGTCTACCACGGCAAGCGCGGCTGGGGTGTCAGCGTCGAATTCGACGTCACCCACGGGCCGGTCACCACGTTCGGCATCGGTCAGGAGGCAGACGGTTCTTTCATCCTGATCGCGTCCGAGGGGGAGGTCGTGCCCGGTCCTCTCCTGGAGATCGGCAACACGACCTCCCGGGTGGACTTCGGCTTCGATCCCGGTGAGTGGACCGATGCCTGGTCCGCCACCGGCATCGGGCACCACTGGGCGCTGTGCACCGGCCACCGTGCCAGGGACTTCCGGGCAGCCGCGGACCTGCTGGGCCTGCCCTTCCGTACGGTGAACGGGCCCAACGCCCTCTGACGCGGGCAGCCCCCTCAGACAGCCGCCGGGGCGTCCAGGCCGAGTTCACCGTCGCCGAG
>CBRG010000087.1 GCA_000470535.1 Streptomyces sp. AW19M42 | reverse complement strand
CCCGCCCCGGGGGATCAGGGCACTACTTTTTCTTGGTGAACTTCTCGTAGGCGGCGACCACTTCCTTCGCCGGGCCGTCCATCCGCAGTGTTCCCGCTTCCAGCCAGATCGCCCGGTCGCAGGTCTCGGTGATCGACTTGTTGTGGTGGCTGACCAGGAAGACCGTGCCGGCCTGCTGGCGCAGTTCGATGATCCGGTCCTTGCTGCGGCGCTGGAACTTCGCGTCGCCGGTGGACAGCGCCTCGTCGATCAGCAGGACGTCGTGGTTCTTCGCGGCGGCGATCGAGAAGCGCAGCCGGGCGCCCATGCCGGAGGAGTACGTGCGCATCGGCAGGGTGATGAAGTCACCCTTCTCGTTGATGCCGGAGAACTCCACGATCTCCTCGTAGCGCTCGCGGATCTCGGCGCGGGTCATGCCCATCGCGAGTCCGCCGAGGACGACGTTGCGCTCGCCGGTCAGATCGCTCATGAGCGCGGCGTTCACCCCGAGCAGCGAGGGCTGGCCCTGGGTGTGGACGCGGCCCCTGGTGGCGGGCAGCAGCCCGGCGACGGCCTTCAGCAGCGTCGACTTCCCCGAGCCGTTGGAGCCGATCAGGCCGATCGCCTCTCCCTTGTACGCGGCGAAGCTGACCCCCTTCACGGCGTGTACCTCGCGCACCCCGGGGGACTGCCGGCGCGAGGCGAGCCGGCTGAGGGCCGAGGTGGCGCTGCCCTTGCCGGTGCGGGCGCCGTTGACCTTGTACGTGATGTGGACGTCGTCGACGACGACCGTCGGTACTCCGGGCGAAGTGCTGTCAGCCACGTCCGTAACTCTCCTCTGCCTGCCAGAAGTAGATGAATCCGCCCACGCCGCACACCAGCGCCCAGCCCGTGGCGATGAGCCACACGTGCGGGGGCAGCTGACCGCCGCCGAAGCTGTCGATGAGCGCGAACCGCATCAGGTCGATGAAGACGGCGGCCGGATTGACCTCCAGCGCCAGCTTCACGGCGTGCGGGACCCGGTCGCCCTGGAGCATCGTGCCGATGCTCCACATGACGCCCGACGCGTACATCCAGGTGCGCAGGATGAACGGTGTCAGCTGGGCGATGTCCGGGGTGCGTGCGGAGAGACGGGCCATGACCATCGAGATGCCGGTGTTGAAGACGGCCTGCAGGGCGAGGGCCGGCAGGGCCAGCAGCCAGGAGGGCTGCGGGTACTGGCCGAACACCAGCAGGATCAGCACCAGCGCGCCCAGCGAGAAGATCAGCTGCTGGAGCTGTTGCAGGGCCAGCGCGACCGGCAGCGAGGCGCGCGGGAAGTGCAGGGCCCGGACGAGCCCGATGTTGCCGCTGATCGCGCGGGTGCCCGCGGTGATCGAGCTGCTGGTGAAGGTCCAGATGAAGACGCCGGTGACCAGGAAGGGCACGTAGTCGGGGACGCCGTGCTTCGTCTTCATCAGGACGCCGAAGATGAAGTAGTAGACCGTCGCGTTGAGCAGCGGGGTCATGATCTGCCAGATCTGGCCGAGCTTCGCCTGGCTGTACTGGGCGGTCAGCTTGGCGGTGGCGAACGCCGTGATGAAGTGCCGCCGCCCCCACAGCTGCCGTACGTACGCGGGAAGGGACGGCCGGGCGCCGCTCACGGTCAGCCCGTGCCGGGCGGCGAGGGCGGCGAGCTCTCCCGGCGCGTACACGGGAGGGGACGCGGCCGGCGGGGTGACCACCGGTGCCGCAGGGGTCGCCGGGGTCGCCGGTGCCGCCGGGGCTGTTGTCTGGCTCACCACGATCGCTTTCGTCGAGGGGCAGGAACACACACGAGCGACGGGACGCAACCGTATCGTCGCAACGCCGAGGGTAGGACGCCACGACGTCGCAACGCAACCGTTTCGTCGTAACGGACTATGATTCGGGCCATGACCACCGACCCGGGAAGCCGCCGCCGTGCCCCCGCCGGAGCCGCCGTGCTGCGCGAGGACGTGACCGACGCGATCCGCAGCGCGGTCTTCGAGGAGCTGGCCGCGGTCGGCTTCGCCCGGATGTCCATCGAGGGCATCGCCCGGCGCGCGGGCGTCGGCAAGACCGCGGTCTACCGTCGCTGGAAGTCCAAGCTGCACCTGGTCCTGGACCTGGTCTCCGCCGTCGCGGTGCAGGGCATGCCCGCCCCGGCCACCGGCTCGCTGTACGGGGACGTGCGCGCCGTGCTCGAACTGGCCGCCTACGCCCTGCGCCACCCGCTCGCCTCCCAGGTCATCCCGGACCTGCTCGTCGAGGCGGCCAGGAACCCGGAGATCTCCGCCACCATCAAGGCCGCCCTGCTCGACCCGCAGCTGGGCATCGCCGCCGTCGTCGTACGGGACGCGGTGGCGCGCGGGGAACTGCCTGAGGACAGCGATCCCGACCGCGCCCTCGACCTGATCGTCGGCCCGCTCTACTGGCGCCTCGCGGTGGTCAGGGGCGAGCTGCCCGCGGGATACCTGGACGACCTGGCGGCCTCGGCCGTGGCCGCGCTCACCGGCTGAGCACGGGCCGCAGGGCGATGCCCGAACACCGGGGCCCGCACACCGGGGGCGGCCGTTCCGGCGCGTTTTTCAGGGGTCCCCGACCATCCGCTAGTGTGGTCGGCGGGCCGCCCAACCGGGCCTTCCGGAACATGCGCAGAGCGTGCTCCAGGACCGTCCGGGCGAAGCTCCGGCACGGCCGTCGCCCCGAGCGGCCTTGCTCACGGGGCGAGCACGGGGCAGGCGTAGTCACTCGTTCGGGACCGTAACCGGTGACCCCCGACCGTATCCGCGGTTGAGCCCATACGGACAGCCAGGCCCCCGATGAACGGACGTGCTCAACATGCCGCCACGGCTCAGTGTCGTTGTCCCCGTCTACAACGTGGAACTCTTCCTGACGGACTGCCTGCAGTCCCTCGCGGAGCAGACCATGACCGACCTTGAGGTGGTGATGGTCGACGACGGGTCCACCGACGGCAGTGCGGCGCTGGCCGCCGAGTTCGCCGCACGGGACGACCGCTTCCGACTGGTGAGCCAGCAGAACGGCGGGCTGGGGCACGCCCGTAACACCGGTGTCCGCAACTGCGATCCGGAGAGCCGCTACCTGGCCTTCGTCGACAGTGACGACATCATCCCGCCGAACGCGTACGAACTGCTCGTCGGGGCGCTGGAGGAGACCGGCTCCGACCTCGCGTCCGGCAACGTGCTGCGGCTGCGCGCCGGCGGCAAGCTCCAGCAGTCGCCGATGTTCCGCAAGCCGATGGCGACGACCCGGATGCGCACTCACGTCTCCCGCGACCTGGAGCTCCTCGGGGACCGGATCGCCTGCAACAAGGTCTTCCGCCGCTCCTTCTGGGACAAGCACGAGTTCGCCTTCCCGGTCGGCGCGCTCTACGAGGACATCCCCGTCGTGCTGCCGGCCCACTTCCTGGCCGGCTCCGTCGACATCGTGAAGGACCCCGTCTACCACTGGCGGGACCGGCCGGGCTCGATCACCACCAGCCGGGCCGTCGTCCGCGGCGTCCGCGACCGGGTCGCGCACGTGCAGGGGGTCTCCACCTTCCTGGCGGAGAACCGCCCGGCCGCCGACAAGAACCACTACGAGGCACACGCCCTCGCCAACGACCTCTGGTACTTCATGGAGGTCCTCCCCGACGGCGACGCGGACTACCGCGAGGCCTTCCTGACGCACTGCAACGCGTTCATCGACCAGGTCGACCCGAAGGTCCTGGACGGACTCCCGCTGCGGCTGCGCGTGATGTGGTACCTGGTGCGCGAGCACCGCATGGCGGAACTGCTCGCGCTGCTCACCTACGACAAGCGCGAGCCCGGCGCCTTCGCCGTACGCGGTGTGCGCCGCCGGCAGGCCGAGTACCCGGTGCTGAAGCAGCCGGTGCCAGCCCAGGTGCTCCGCGTCGCCGACCGCGACCTCCCGCTCGCCGCCCGGCTGCGGGACGCACAGTGGCGCGACGGCAAGCTGCACCTCACGGGGTACGCCTACATCCGCAACCTGCCCGCCGGTTCGGGCCCCGGCGAGTTCCGGATCGGCTGGCTGCGGGCCGGCCGCCGCAACGTCGTGCCGCTGCGGCTGCGCAGGACCGGAGAGCCTGAGGCCACCGCCCGCTCCCGGCAGAGCCTGCACGACTACGACCGCGCGGGCTTCGAGGCGGTCATCGACCCGGCGAAGCTCCGCATCGCCGCCGACGGCACCCCCAAGCAGCTCAGCTGGAACCTGGAGATCGGCGTCGCCAGGAACGGTCTGCTGCGCCGCGCCTTCCCCTCCGTCCGCGAGGCCACCGTGGCACCGCCCGTCTACCGCCCGGACGGGGACCACCGCATCGTCCCGGCCTTCGACGGCGACAAGCTGGTGCTGCACGCGGAGCGCATCGACGCCCGGTTCGAGACCCACAGCGCGGGTGACACCGCCGGCACCGTCGTGGTGTCCGGCATGGTCCGCGACCGCCTCGCCAAGGGCGAGCTGCGGCTCGGCCTCACCCACAAGGCCACCGGAGCCGCCTGCGACTTCCCGGTCACGGTGGGCGAGGGCGAGGGCGCCGGGTCCGCGGCCGCCGGCTGGCGCCGCTTCACCGCCGAACTCCCGCTCGCGTCCGTCACAGAGGCCCGCCCGGCGGCGGACGGCACACCGAGGAACCTCGGCTACAGCGTCCACCTCGTCGGCCCCGAGGGCCGGAGGACGCCGATCGACGTCCCCGGCCCGGTGACGCCCGGCCGCTACCCGCTCGGTGACGGCGAGGCCGGCGTACGCCGCGAGCTCGCCTTCGTCACGAGCTCGCGCGGGAACCTGCTGATCGCCGACCGCACCGTGCAGCCCCACGTCGAACTGGCCGGCTGGACCGACGACGGGCAGCTCCTGCTGGAGGGCACGTTCCCGCAGGACCGCGAACACCCCGTCGAGCTGGTGGTCCAGAACAGCGCCCACCGCGAGGAGGCGACCTTCCCGGTCGAGTTCTCCGGAGACGACGACGCCCGGCGCTTCCGCGCCGAACTGCGCCCCGACGCCGTCGAGGGACCCGGCGGCCCGCTCCCGCTGGGCGAGGGCAACTGGTACTTCTTCTTCCGCGAGAAGGGCGCGGCCGACGAGAGCGGCGACATCGCGCTGCGCATCCCCGCCTCCGCCTTCCGCACCCTGCCCGCCGCCCGCACCCTCACGGGTCGCGACTACACCATCGCGCGGCGCTTCGGTGACCAGCTCCTGGTCGTCTCCGCCCCGGTGCTCACCGCCTCCGAGCGCGGCCCGCGCGCCAAGAAGCTGCTCAGCGACATCTACGCCGAGCGACGCACCGCGCCGCTGCGCCAGGCCGCCCTGTACAGCGCCTTCGACGGCCGTCAGTTCTCCGACTCGCCGCGGGCGGTCTACGAGGAACTGGTCTCCAGGGGCGCCGAGTTGGAGCACCTGTGGGTGGTGCGCGACCAGCAGGCCATCATCCCCGCGGGCGCCGTCGCCGTGGAGCACGGCTCGGCCGCCTGGCACGAGGCGCTGGCCGCAGCCGGTACGTCGTCACCAACACGCAGCTGCCCGAGTGGTTCCTGCGCCGCGAGGACCAGACCGTCGTCCAGACCTGGCACGGCACCCCGCTCAAGCGGATCGGCCTGGAGCTCGCGGGCACCGCCCAGGCGAACGCCGCCTACATCGGCACGCTCAAGCAGCGCGCCCAGCAGTGGAGCTTCCTGGTCTCCCCGAACACCTTCTCCACCCCCGTCCTGCGCCGCTCGTTCGGCTTCGACGGCGAGGTCCTGGAGTGCGGCTATCCCCGTAACGACCTCTTCCACGCCGCCGACCGGACGAAGGTCGCGGAGGCGGTACGGGAGCGGCTCGGGATCCCCAAGGGCAAGCGGGTCGTGCTGTACGCGCCGACCTGGCGCGAGGACCAGCAGCTGGGCGGCGGGCGCTACTCGCTGGGCCTCCAGCTCGACCTGGCCGCCGCGGAACGCGAACTGGGCGCGGACACCGTACTGCTGGTGCGGCGTCACTACATGGTCACCGACCGGCTGCCGGACAGCGGCACCGGATTCGTCCGCGACGTCTCGCGCTACCCGGACGTCGGCGAGCTGATGCTGATCAGCGACGCGCTGGTCACCGACTACTCCTCGCTGATGTTCGACTTCGCCCAGACCGGCCGTCCGATGCTGTTCCACACCTACGACCTGGAGCACTACCGCGACACGCTGCGCGGATTCAGCTTCGACTTCGAGGAGCGTGCCCCCGGTCCGCTGATCCCGGGCTCCGAAGAGCTGATCGAAGCCCTGCGCGACCCGGTCCGGGCCATCGCGGGACACGCGGAAGCGTACGAGGCATTTAAGCGGGACTTCTGCGACCTCGACGACGGCCGTGCGACCGCCCGGGTGGTCGACCGGATGCTGTAGTCCGCGCTCCGCGCGAGACGCCGCCCCCCCCGGGGGCCCACGTGCCCGGCCGGTACCCGTACCTGCCGGGCACCGGCATGTGGTGAACCCCCGGGCGGCGCCACGGCGAACGGAAACCGGCGTACGGACGGTGCGAACTGCATGAGCCGTTCGGGTGATTCGGCATTCCCGGTGTTCGCGCCGGCGCGCGGTGCATTCGAGCCGTGCGCCGTAAAAGTGTGCTCATCGGTGCGTTGCATAGCGTCGCCGGGTTGCTACGTTCTGTTTTCATGGGTATCCGAATGCGGTGCGAATCCTGGGACGTGCGACGCGCACGAGCCGTTGTGCTCGTTGCCGCGTCCGTCGGCCTTCTGACTCGCATGGTCATCGCGGCGAATTCGCCGGGCCCGGCCGATGTGCGCATCTTCGCGGGATTCGCCAAGGCGGTCACCCTGTACGGCCCCGTCCGGATCTATGAGCACCCGCTGTCCGGACTGCCCGTCTACAACCACCCGCCACTGGCCGGCTGGATGCTGCTGGGACTCAACGGTCTTTCCGAACTCGGAATGTCGTTCGCCACGCTCATCCGTTCACCCGCGTCCCTCGCTGATTTCTGCTGCGCGATTCTCGTGTTCGAGATCGTGCGGCGGCGGGCCGCGCAGACGACGGCGGTGCTGTGCGGTGTCGGAGTCGCCGTCAGTCCGGTACTGATCGCCACCTCCGGCTATCACGGCAACACCGACGCGGTCGCCATCGCGTTCGCCCTGGCCGCGGCGCATCTGCTGGCCGACCGGAGGTCACCGCTGGCCGCCGGGGCGGCCGCGGCGCTCTCGATCAGCGTCAAGTTCATTCCGGTGGTGGTGATCCCGGCGCTGTTCGTCGCCGCGCTGCGCGGCGGCCGGCCGGTGCTGGTCCGCTTCGCCGCCGGCTTCGGCGCACTGTTCGCGCTGGTCTGGGGACCGGCCCTGGTGACCGTGCCGCAGCACCTCAAGGAGAACGTCCTGGAGTACGAGGGCGGCAGCTACCGGCTCTGGGGGCTCGTCCGGTTCGCGGACGTACTCGGGCTGCCGGAGTCCGTCATCACCTTCATCCAGGGCGGCGGCCACTTCCTCTTCGTGCTGGTCTGCGTGGCCGCCGGGGTCTGGCTGGCCTGGCTGCGGCCCGCGCAGCTCCCCGGCGTCGTCGCCGTCACGCTGGGCCTGCTGCTGCTCCTGTCCACCGCCTCCGGCCTCCAGTACCTGACCTGGGCGGCCGCCGGAACGTTCGTCCTCGGCTTCCGGGAAGGGCTCGCGTACAGCGGCGTGGTCGGGCTGACGACCGTCCTCGGCTACGGCGGACGCTCCGCGGTGCGCTGGAGCGAGCCGGTGCTGGAGCTGGGCGCCGCCGGATGGATCGTCCTCGCGGCCGGCCTCGCCACCGGCGTCCGCCGCATCCTCGCCACCCGGCCGGACACACCCCCCTGGCCCCCCGCAGGGCGCCCGCCGCTCGCCGTACCCCGTACGTCGCAGCGTTCCGGCTCCGCCGTCAACTGACCGCGCACACCGGGGCCGCAGCCCCCTCACCGACCTGTTCCCGATCCCAGCAACGAGCACCGAGCGCAACTGGAGAACGCCCCGTGAAGGAAAGCCCGAGTCCCAGGATCGGCATCCTGGTGGTCGCGTACAACGCGGAGACAACGCTGGAGAAGACCCTCGACCGGATTCCGGAGGATTTCCGGTCCAGGGTCGACGAGATCCTCATTCTCGACGACGCCAGTCACGACGCGACCTTCACCGCAGGCTGCCGCTGGTCGCAGGCGGAGGGAATGCCGCGCACCGTCGTGATGCGGCACACCAAGAACCTCGGATACGGCGGAAACCAGAAGGCCGGATACGCGCTGGCAGCCGCACACGGACTGGACATCGTCGTGCTCCTGCACGGCGACGGACAGTACGCCCCGGAACTGATCCCCGAAATGGTCGCACCTATCGAACGCGGCGAATGCGAGGCGGTGTTCGGGTCCCGGATGATGAAATCCGGGAACGCCCTCAAGGGCGGTATGCCGCTCTACAAATGGCTCGGCAACCGCATTCTCACCCGGCTGGAGAACGGCCTCCTCGGATCGCAGCTGACCGAATTCCATTCCGGGTACCGCGCCTACAGCGTCGAGGCCCTGAAGAAGCTGCCGGTCGACCGGAACACCGACGCCTTCGACTTCGACACCCAGATCATCGTCCAGCTGCTCGACGCGGGAATGCGGATCAAGGAGATCCCCGTGCCCACGTACTACGGCGACGAGATCTGCTACGTCAACGGCATGAAGTACGCCAAGGACGTCGTCAAGGACGTCCTCGAATACCGCCTGGCGGTCAAGGGGTTCGGCACCTGCGACTGGATCCCGAAGCCCGTCGAGTACGCCTTCAAGGAGGGCGACGGCTCCTCGCACGCGGTCATCCTGGAGAAGATGCGCAAGCTGCCGCCCGGCCGGGTCCTGGACCTCGGATGCTCCGGCGGCCTGTTCGCGCAGCGGCTGGAGGCACTCGGGCACGAGGTGACCGGGGTGGACTTCGTCGAGGTCCCCGGAGTGCGCGAGAAGTGCACGTACTTCCACCTCGCCAACCTGGAGGAGGGCCTGCCGCCCGAGGTCGGCGTGGGCTTCGACTACGTCGTCGCCGGGGACGTCATCGAGCACCTCTCCCGCCCCGAGCGGGTACTCACCGAGGTCGCCACCGTGCTCCGGCCGGGCGGGCAGGTACTGCTGTCCGTGCCGAACTTCAGCCACTGGTACTCACGGATGCGGGTCGCGATCGGCGCCTTCGACTACGACCGCCGGGGCATCCTCGACGAAACGCATCTGCGCTTCTTCACCCGGGCCAGCCTGCGCCGCACGGTACGCGCCGCGGGCTACGACGTCCTGGACATCGCCTCGACGGGGGCGCCCTTCTGGTCGCTGCTCGGGCGGGGCCCGCTCGCGGCGGTACTCGGCGGTCTTTCGAGGCTGCTGACCCGGATCCGGCCGACGCTGTTCGGCTATCAGCACGTCGCACTGCTCACCCCGCATGCGGCCGAGACGATCATCGCTGGAGAGCACGTCGATGTACAGGACATCCTCAACCGACAGTACGTCCCCGCCGACCGGGTCGGTGTCTGAGGCGACCGTCCCCCCACCCACCGCAGCCCACGCGTCCGAGAATCCGGCCGCCGCCGTCAGGAGCAAGGTCTTGACCCTTCCCAGTCTGATGCTGCTGCTGTTCGCCGTGTTCTCGTCCGCGGGCGGCCAGATCCTGCTCAAACACGGGATGAAGGGCGCCGCGGCCGCCGCCGGGGAGCACGGTGGCTCCGTCGCCCTGCGGGCCGCCACCAGCCCCTGGGTGGTCGTCGGCCTGGTGATCTTCGCGGTCTCCGCCCTCGCCTGGATGTCCACCCTGGCCAAGGTGCCGCTCTCCATCGCGTACCCGTTCAACGCGCTCGGCTACCTGCTGATCGTGGGGGCCGGGGCGACCGTGCTGCACGAGCGGACCTCGATGTGGACCTGGGGCGGCTCCGTGCTCGTGGTCGTCGGCCTCGCCACGGTCATGGCGGGCCAGCAGGGCTGAGGCCGCGCACGGCGAAGGGCCCGCCACCGGAACGCTCCGGTGGCGGGCCCTCACGACCTGGTGCGCGGCGGGTCAGGCCGTTCCGGGTGCGGGCTCCTCGCCCAGGATGACGCGGCGCACCACGCGCTCGGCGGCGCGGCCGTCGTCGTACGGGCAGAACCGCTCGCGGAACGCCTTCAGCAGCGCCTCGTTCGCCGGGCTGTCCCAGCTGCCGTCGGTGAACGCCCGCGCCAGCTCGTCCGTGGTCGTCGCGACGGCGCCCGGGGTCTCGCCGGGCTTGCCGGACAGCAGGTCGAAGACGACACCGCGGACCGTGCGGTACGTCTCCCAGTCCGGGGCGTGCACCACGATCGGGCGGTTCAGGTGGGCGTAGTCGAACATCACCGACGAGTAGTCCGTGACCAGCGCGTCGGCCGCGAGGCAGAGGTCCTCGATCCGGGGGTGGTCGCTGACGTCGATGATCTGCGGGTTCTCCGGGAGGCCGGCGCCGCCGTAGAAGTAGTGCGCGCGCACCATCACCACGGTGTCCGGGCCCACGGCCGCGCAGAACCGCTCCAGGTCGAGACGGCTGGTGAAGCCCGCCTCGTAGTCGCGGTGGGTGGGCGCGTACAGCAGCGCGCGCTGCCCCGGGCGGATGCCGAGACCCTCGCGGATCCTGTCGATCCGCTCCTGCGTCGCCGTCGCGAAGACGTCGTTGCGCGGGTAGCCCGTCTCCAGCGAACGCGCGGCGCTCGGGTAGGCGCGGGACCACACCTCGGTCGAGTGCGGGTTGGCGGAGACGCTCCAGTCCCAGCGGTCGACCCGCTTGAGCAGCCGGTCGAAGTTGAGCCCCTGCGCGGCCGCCGGATAGTTCTGCTGGTCCATCCCCATGATCTTCAGCGGGGTGCCGTGGTGGGTCATGACGTGGATCTGACCCGGCCGCTTGACCAGGTGGTCGGCGAAGTTGACGTTGTTGAAGAAGTACGTGGCACGGGCCAGCACCGACCAGTAGCGGCGGGTGCCGGGCACCACGTAGTCGACGCCCTTCGGCAGCGAGTCCACCTGGTTCTTCGACACCACCCAGACCCCGTGCACATCGGGGGCCAGCTCCTGGGCCTTGCGGTAGATCGCCTCGGGGTTGCAGCTCACGCCGCGGTTCCAGTAGGCCGCGTAGACGGCGAGCTTCGGGTCCAGCGGAAGCCTGCGCTGCGCCTTGTAGTAGCGGGCGGTGAACGACTTCTTCGCCTTCGCCCGTGCGGTGGTGGGCGCCGATCGCAGGCCGCGGCGGGTGGCCAGAGCCGTGTCCAGGGCGCCGAGCGCGGCGTACTTCCCGCCGCTCATCAGCTGCGGCCGGAGCCCCTTCGCGCCGCCCGGGAACGTGAAGCCGTCGGGGCGGTGGGCGCTGTGGAACGCGGCGACGGCGCTGACGTACTGCCTGCGGCGCTTGGTCACCGCCGGGTAGGCGGACAACAGCTCCTGGACGGCGCGGTCGAAGAGCAGCCCGCGCACGGGGCTCAGGGCCGGGCGCGCCTCGACGGAGGTCATCAGGTCCGCGTACGCGTCGACCAGCTCCAGCGGCGTCGAGCCGGCCGTGGGCTCCGTCTCGTCCGCGAGGCCGGGCAGGTAGCGCTGCTGGCGGTGCTCGACACAGGCGGTGCCCAGTGTGGCGACGGAGCCGGCGACGGCGAGCGTCAGCAGCGCGTACATGCGCTCACCGTGCGGGCCGGGGCCGAAGGCCAGGCTCTCGCGCTCGGCCACGGTGCGGCGGACCGCCCGGTTCCAGGAGACCGGCGCGATGTCCAGGAGGTCGTTGCGCTTGGCCAGGGTGTGCGGGCCCGCGGGCATGCCGCTCAGCAGCTCCAGCGACCGGGTCGCCCGGGTCTTGCCGCGGAACGGGCGCTTGCGGTGGCCGAAGACCAGCACATCGGGGTCTCCGGTGGCGTCCAGCCGGTCCACGATCTCCTGCAGCGCGTTCGGCAGGTAGATGTAGTGACCCTCCAGGAACAGGAGGTAGTCCCCGGTGGCCCGCTCGGCACCGGCGTTGCGCCGGCCGTGGGCTCCCGCGCCCTCGGGCAGGTGGACGGCCTGGACCCGGCTGTCGAGCGCGGCGAACTCGTCCAGCACGAGCCCCGAGCCGTCCGGAGCGCTGTCATCCACACCGATCACCTCGATGTCCGTGAAGGACTGCGAGAGCACCGACTCCAGGCACTCGCGCAGACTTCCTCGGGCGCGACGGACGGGGATGATGACACTCAGCCGGGGCATACAGACTCTTTCTCGGACTGTGCGTACTGGGGCGCAGACAGATTACTGCGGAGTGCCCAGCAGAACGGGCAGGGGGCTGGCAACGGTGCGATACCGGGGGAGGCGGAAGGGTGGGGCCCCGGTGGAGCGGCTGCGGTGTTCGGCCGCGCGGCTGGTGAAGGCCCCACTTATCATACTACGCACACCCTTAGGTGAACCTTGGACATCCCTGGGCGTGCGGGGCGTGGCATTCCGGGGCCACTGCCGGGAACCGGGGCGTTCCGGGCACGCGTACGGGGCAGTCCGTGATGACTGACCGGACTGCCCCGGGTTGACGCGCGGGGCCGCGAGGACGTGGCTCCCGCCCGGTGGCTACTTGACCGCACCCGCCATGACGCCGGAGACGAACTGGCGCTGGAAGGCGAAGAACACCGCGAGCGGAATCACCATCGAGACGAAGGCGCCGGGCGCCAGCACATCGATGTTGTTGCCGAACTGCCGTACCTGCTGCTGGAGTGCGACCGTGATCGGCGGCGAGTCGGAGTCCGCGAAGATCAACGCGACCAGCATGTCGTTCCACACCCAGAGGAACTGGAAGATCCCGAGCGAGGCGATCGCCGGGCCGCCCAGCGGCATCACGACCCGGGTGAAGAGCCGGATCTCGCCCGCCCCGTCGAGCCGCGCCGCCTCCAGCAGTTCTCGCGGGATCTCCGCGAAGAAGTTGCGCAACAGGAAGATGGCGAAGGGCAGTCCGAAGGCGGTGTGGAAGATGATCACACCGAAGGTCGTCTCGAAGATGCCGACCGTGCCGAAGAGCTTGGAGACCGGGATCAGTGCCACCTGCACCGGGACCACCAACAGCCCCACCACGACCAGGAACCACCAGTCGCGGCCCGGGAACTCCATCCATGCGAAGGCGTATCCGGCGAGCGAGCCGATCACCACGACCAGGACGGTCGACGGGATGGTGATCATCACGGTGCTGGACAGCGAGTCGGTGATCGTCGAATTGTCCAGCAGCCGCGAGTAGTTGTCGAAGGTGAGCTCGGACGGGGTGGTGAAGATCTTCCACCAGCCGGTCGCCGCGATCTTGTCCGCACTGCGCAGCGAGGACAGGAACAGCCCGATGGTGGGCATCAGCCAGAACAGGGCCACCAGGATCAGGACGACCCGCATCACGCCGCCACCGGCCCGTGTCGCGATCCGGGCGCCGAGCGACCGGCGGGCCTTCGCCGTGCCGGTGTCCGGGGCGGGGCCCGCCCCGGCGGGCGGGGCCGTGGCCGTGGGTGTCGTCATCGGCGCCCCTCCTTCCGTATCCGCCTGATGTTGAAGAGCATCACAGGGACCACCAGCAGCAGCAGGAGCACCGCGATGGCGCTGCCGATCCCCAGGTCCGCGTCCGTGCCGAACGAGGACCGGTACAGCTGGAGCGCCAGCACGTTCGCGTCGTCCTGCGAGGAGCCCGGCGCGATGATGAAGACCAGGTCGAAGACCTTCAGGACGTTGATCATCAGCGTCACCAGGACCACCGCGAGGACCGGGGCGAGCATCGGCACCGTGATCCGGCGGAACACCTGCCACTCGTTCGCCCCGTCGACCCGGGCCGCTTCGAGGAGTTCGCGCGGCAGGCCCGCCAGGCCGGCCGCGATCAGCACCATGGCGAAGCCCGCCCACATCCAGACGTAGCTGCCGATGATGCCGGGCGTCACGAGGCTCGGCCCGAGCCAGTCGACGCCGTTGTACGGCTCCCTGAAGTTGGAGGCGGGGAGCCGGAGTTCGGCGCCGTCCGCCGCCGCGGGCAGGGTGAACGTGCCGTCGGTGCCCGCGGTGGCCGAGGCGACCACCTCGCCGCCCTTGACGGCCTCGACCTTGATGCCCTTGAGCCCGAGCTCCTGGGGGTCGATGACGTTGGGCTTTCCGCCACCGCCCTTGGTGAAGTCCAGCCAGGCGGTGCCGGTGATCTTCCCGCCGTCCGCCTTCGCGGGGGTCCGTGCGGGCTTCGCGTCGCCGGGCATCTTCGCGGGCGCCACCCCGACCAGGGGCAGCTGGACCGGTTCCCCGGCCCGGACCGGCGTCTTGGTCACGAAGGACCCGCCGTCCGCCGCCTTGAGCGGGTGGACGGGCAGCGGGTGCGCCTTGGGGAACCCGGTCGACTCGGCGAACGTGTCGTGCACGCCCACCGCCACGGCGTTGGCGATCCCGCGTTCCGGTGCCTGGTCGTACACCAGCCGGAAGATGATGCCCGCGGCGAGCATCGAGATCGCCATCGGCATGAAGACGATCAGCTTGAACGCCGTGCCCCAGCGGATCCGTTCGGTCAGCACGGCGAAGATCAGGCCGAGGACGGTGGAGACGGTCGGTGCGAGGACGACCCAGATCGCGTTGTTCTTGACCGCGGTGAGGATGGTGTCGTCGGTGAACAGGGCCTTGTAGTTGTCGAGTCCGGCGAATCCGGTCCCCGCCTGGTCGAAGAACGACCGGTAGACGGAGTACACGATCGGATAGACCACGAGCGCGCCGAGCAGTACCAGCGCGGGCAGCAGAAAAAGCGCCGCGATGACCCTTCGGGTACCGGTCACGCTCTTGCGGCTGGGCACCCGGCGGACGGGCGGCTGCCCGTCCCCGGGCTTTCTGGGGGCGGGCACCGAGGTCCCGCCGCGGGATCCGTTGTCGGCGGAGGGCGCCTCGTCGGCGCCCCCCGCTGTGGCTGTCGTCATCCCGTCAGCTCTTGTACGCCTTGGCCGCGTCGGACTCCAGTTTGGCCTGGGTCCCCGCGATGTCCTTCGGGTTCTTCAGGAAGTCCTGGAGGCTCTTCCACTCACCCTTGCCGGGCGTCCCGCCGAACGACTGCGGGGCCTGGTCGGACATGTCGAACCGGACGTCGTCACCGGCCGCGATCAGCGCCTGCGCGATCGTGCGCTGCACCTCGTTGGGGTAAGCGGCCACGTCCAGGGCCTTGTTGGGCGAGATGAACCCGCCCTGCTCGGCCGCGATCTTCGCGGCGTCGGAGGAGGCCAGCCAGGTCAGCAGGGCCTGGGCGCCCTTGCTGTCCTTCAGCGCCACCGCCGCGTCCCCGCCGGTCACCACGGGCGACTCGGCGCCGACCGCGGGGAACGGGAACACCTTGGCGTCCGTACCGATCTTGGCCTTGGTCTGCTGGATGTTGACGCCGACGAAGTCGGCCTCGAAGACCATCGCGCCCTTGGGCTGGTCACCGCCGGTGAAGGTCTGGGTGACCGAAGCCGGGAACTCCGTCTGGAGTGCGCCGTCGGCGCCGCCCGCGATCAGGGACGGCTTGCCGAAGAGCTGCCCGAGCGTGGTCAGCGCGTCCTTGACGGACGGGTCCGTCCACTTGATCTTGTGCTGGGCCAGCTGGTCGTACTTGTCCGGGCCGGCCTGGGACAGGTAGACGTTCTCGAACCAGTCGGTGAGCGTCCAGCCGTCCGCACCGGCGACCGAGACCGGAGTGACACCCGAGGCGGACACCGTCTCCGCGGTGGCCAGGAAGTCCTTCCAGGTCTTCGCCTCTTTCGCCCCCGCGTTCTCGAACGCCTTGGCGTTGTACCAGATCAGCGACTTGTTGGCGGCCTTGAAATACACCCCGTACTGGGTGCCGTCGACGGCACCCAGGTCCTGCCAGACCTTGGAGTAGTTCTTGGCCAGCTGGGCCTTCGCCCCGGTTCCGGCGGGCTTCGCCCACTTCTTCGCGACGGCCTGCTGGATCGCGCCGACCTGCGGGATCATCGCGACGTCCGGCGGCTGGCCGCCCGCGATCTTCGTACCGAGGAAGTTGACGATCGGGTCCTGCGCCGGGACGAAGGTGACCGTCGCCCCCGTGCGCTTCTCGAACTCCTTCAGGACCTTGACGAAGCTGGCCTGTTCCGGACCGGTCCAGACCGCCGCGACGGAGATCTTCTCGCCGTTCAGTTTCGGCAGGACGACGCTCGACGCGCTGTCCTTGCCACCTTCGGAGCCGCCCCCGTCTGCCTTGCTCTTTCCGCCGTCACCGTCGTCGCCGCAGCCTGTGAGGGCTAGTGCTCCGATGGCTGTGAAGGCCATGGCGGCCTTGCGAATCCGAAGCGTTGTGCGCATCCCTGCCCCGTCTCTCCTGTGCGCTTTCACCGACCGGCACCACCGGACTCCCGATGGTTCCGGTCATTCTTCACTTGGTCGTGTGCGCACAGTCCTACGCCCGGCACCCGGGTGCCGCAATACCGGAATCGGGCCCAACTCAATGATCGTAATGGGCTCGTGACGTCAAGTCAGTGACGGTATCCGGAGATTGGGGACGACCGGCCCGTACCTCCTGGCCCGGCGCCCTCAGGGGTGAGCGGGCGCGAGTGGTGCCAGCGGCACGGCGTTGACCGAACGCGCCGCGCGCTCCAGCGCGCTGGCCAGCAGTGCCAGGTCGGTCGGCCCGTTGCCCAGTTCGCGCACCGGGCGGCGGGTCGGCGGGTCGCCCATCCGTTCCCACTCCAGCGGTACGACCGTGGGCCGCAGCGTCGCCGTACGCGGAATGCGGCCCGTCACCCGGCCGCCCTGGAACGGCGTCACCCGCCCGTCCGGATGGCCCAGCCGGCCCCGGCCCGGCGCCGGACCGTCCGGCGAGGGCGGCACGGCGGGCGGATCGAGCACGACCCGCAGCCGGGCCCCGTGCGCCAGGTCGGTGTCCTGCGTACGGTCCGGGCGGGCGGACGTCGCGACCAGGTGGACGCCGAGCCTGCCGCCCTCCCTGGCCACGGTCTCCAGCGCCCTGACGACCGAACCGGCGGCCGGCCGGCCCGGACTGCCGAGCGCCGGCGCGATCAGCGCGTCGAAGTCGTCCACGAGCACGACGAGCCTGGGCAGCGGTGACGGGCCCGGCTCCGGCGGCCGGGCCATGGGCCGCAGCTGTAGGGTGCCGCTCATCTCCACGTCACCGTGCGGCCCGCCGGGCGCGCTCGGCTGCCGCGGCCCGGCCGTACGCCGTGCCGCGTCCGACCGGTTGTGCCACTCGGTGAAGTCGAGCCCGCCGAGCAGCTCGGCCCGCCGCTTCACCTCGGCGCCCAGCGCCTGCGCGAACTCCCGCATCCTGACCGGCTCTGAAGCCACCAAGTGCGTGAAAACGTGCGGGAGTTCGGTGCACGGGCGCAGGCTCTCACCGCGCTCGCCCCCGGCGCCGTCGACCAGCAGGATGCCGAGCCGGTCGGGCCGGGCGGCGGCCGCCAGCGACGCGGCGACGGCCCTCAGCAGCTCGGTACGCCCGCTGCCGCCGGGCCCCTCGATGAGCAGGTGCGGCCCCTCGTCGGCGAGATCCACGCTCACCGGGCCCCGGGGACCGGCCCCGAGCACCACGACGGGCCGCCCCGCGAAGGCGGCGCCCTCGTCGGGACGGGCCGCCGGGCGGGAACCGGTGTCCCTGGTGGCGATAGGGGAAGCGTCGCCCTGACGCGGCCCGCTGACCCGGCCGGAGGAGCGCCCGGAACCGGCGGACCGCAGGCTGTCGCTGTCCCGCACGTCCGCGGACCCGTCCCAGCCGCGGGTGCCGGAGCCGGGCAGGGTGCGCGAACTCTGCGGCTCCCCGGCCCCCGCGTCGTACCGCTGCCCGCCCACCCGGGGGTGCGGGGTACGGCCGGAGGCGGCCGC
>CBRG010000086.1 GCA_000470535.1 Streptomyces sp. AW19M42 | reverse complement strand
GCCGGTCAGCGGATTTCGGTCTCCACGCGCGAGGGGACCAGCCGGGTCCCGGGGCGAAGAAGCGCACGCCGGCGCGCTCCAGGAGGGCGTACACGGCATACAGCGGAGCTCGGTCGCCGTGTCCGGTCAACAGGAGGAGGGTGCGTCGCCGAGCAGGGTGAAGGAGTCCTCCGGCGCACCGTCGAGTTCCCGTCCGGCGTCCGCCAGCCGCCCGGCGGCGACCGGGCCCGCGCCGCCGGTTCCCGTGCGCAGGGCCACCAGGCCGGTGACGCCAAGCCAGCTTCGGCTGGGTCACGAAGACATTCGGGAAGGTCAGCTTCGGGTAGTAGTCCTGGGTGCGGCTGATCTCCCTGAGGCCGGGGACCTTCTTCTTCGTGCCGATGAGCGGGTACCAGGGGGCCCGCCGCGTCGACCTGGCCGGAGGAGAACGCCGTGACGACGGTCGAGGCGTCCATGACGACCTTCTTGACGTCGTCCTGCTTCAGACCGGCCTCGCTCAGCGCCAGGTTGAGAATCATGTCGCCGGAGGTGCCCTCCGCGACGGCCACCTTCTTCCCCTTGAGGGCGGGCTTCTCGATGCCGGAGCCGGGCCGGGCGATGACCCGGTCGGCCAGGCCCAGCATGTTGACGGAGACGATGGACGCGCGGCCCCAGGCGGGCAGCCACAGTGCGCCGGGGCCGAGACAGCCGAAGTCCAGGTTGCCGGAACCGAGTGCCAGGGCGACGAACAGGCCGGCTGTACGGCGGGGACCCCACCGGCCCGCCGCACGGCGAGAACCGGGTGCTGCGCGGCGGCTCGCACCTGTGCCACCGCTCCTACTGCAACCGCTACCGGGTGGCCGCCCGCACCTCCAACACCCCCGACAGCACGACCGGCCACGGCGGCTTCCGCTGTGCGCTCGCGGTCTGACCCCCCGCATCGCCACCCACGGACATCCGGCTATCCTGGCCGCCGCACCGGACACGGGGTGCCCCGCGCAGGGGCTGAGAACACACCCGTCGAACCTGAACCAGTTAGCACTGGCGGAGGGATGTCTTCATGTCATTGCCGTATGCCCAGGACGAGCGCGCGGCCACGGACCCGCGGCCCGCGTTCGACGGACGGATGCCCACCGCCCCCGGCGATCTGCGCGTCGAGGCGCACGGGATAGCCCCCGTTCCCGAGGACCGCCGCTACGGCGGGCCCGGCCGGCTGTTCACCGTCTGGTTCGCCCCCAATCTCACCATGACCGGGGTTTTCACCGGCACCGTCGGCATCGCGCTGGGCCTGGACTTCGCCACAGCGCTCACCGCCGTCGTGCTCGGCACGCTCGTGGGCGCCGCGCCCACCGCGTATCTGGGCACCTGGGGCAGCCAGACAGGCGCCGGACAACTCCCGCTCGCCCGGCTGGCGTTCGGCCGGGGTGTGGTGCTGCCGGGCACACTCCAGTGGCTGTCGTCCATCGCTTGGGACGCGCTGATCGGGCTGTTCGGCGGGGAGGCACTGGCCCAGCTGTGCGGCTGGCCCTTCTGGCTGGGAGTGCTGGTCATGATGGCGGCCCAGGGCGCGCTCGGCGTTCTGGGCTACGAGGTGATCCACCGGCTCCAGACCGTGATGACCTTCGTCCTCGCCGCCGCCTTCGCGGTGCTCGCCACGAAGCTGCTGGACGGGGTCCACCCCGCCGCGACCGGCACCGCACACGGCGCGGACCGGGCGGGCGCGTTCGTCCTGACGTGCACCATCGCCCTGAGCCTGGCGCTGTCCTGGGCGCCGTACGCCAGCGACTTCAGCCGCTATCTGCCGCGCACCACATCGCGGCCCCGGATGTTCTGGTGCACCCTGCTCGGCATCAGCGTCTCGTTCGTGGCGGTCCAGACGCTCGGCCTGTGGGGTGCGTCCGTCTTCACCGACCAGACCGCGCACGGCATCGACGCCCTGCTGGGCGGGGGCGTGCTC
Source organism: Streptomyces sp. AW19M42 (assembly GCA_000470535.1). Taxonomy (GTDB): domain Bacteria; phylum Actinomycetota; class Actinomycetes; order Streptomycetales; family Streptomycetaceae; genus Streptomyces. The sequence continues at coordinate 76,999 of CBRG010000086.1, read as the reverse complement.
GGGGCGTTCGGGCTGCTCGCCGTGGCGCTCGCCGCGCTGTGCAGCAACGCCATGAACGACTACAGCGGATCGCTGGCACTGCAGACCATGGGGGTCCGGCTGCCGCGCCCCGCCGCCGCCGCGCTCGCCGCCGCCCTCGGCTTCCCTCTCGTCCTGTGGATGCACGCGGCCGACACCACGGCCCGCTTCCAGAACGTGCTGCTGCTCGTCGGCTACTGGATCCCGGGGTTCGTCGCGATCGTGGCCGTCGACTGGACCGTCCGGGCGAGGGCGCGCGACGGTTCCCCCGTCGACCTGGCCGCAGAGAGCTCCCGCCCCCAGCCGGGGTGGCCGGCGCTCACCGCGTTCGCCGCCGCCTTCGCCGCGGCGGTGCCGTTCATGAGCACCGGCCTGTACGTGGGCCCGGTGGCGAAGGCGCTGCACGGGGCGGACCTCGCCTACGGGGTGGCGTTCCTCGCGGCCCTCGCCGTCTACGCCCCGCTGCGGCTGCGCCGCCGCTGACGGTCCCCGGCGGGCCTGCGGGCGTCACGCCTTCGTGGTCGCTGTCTCGCCGTGGATGTAGCGGCCGCCGCGAAGCAGCGAGACGACCGCGGCCACCACGCACGCCGCGATGGCGAAGTCGAAGGCCACGGAGAGGCCCTGTTCGAACGGTCCGGAGATCAGCGTCGGGAAGAACGCCCGCCCGGGGAGGTAGTCGGCGTGACTGGTGGGCAGCTGCGCCAGTGTCTCCGGGCCGAGCAGGCTGCGTACCGGGTTGTATCCCAGGAGCGCCGCGAACAGCACGCCGACCGGTGGCAGGGCCGCGACGCATGCCGCGTCGGCGGACGGCACGGCGCCGCCGAGGCGTACGGCTGTGCTCTGCATCGGACCATCCCGCCCGTCGGAGGTACCTCGGCCCCGTACGGGAGCCAAGCTATGCCGGACCGGCGGGTGTTCGCCGTCGCGGGGCTGGTCTTCGCCCTGCTGATGGCGCTGTCCCCGCGCTACGGCTTCCATATCGACGAGTTGTACTTCCTCGACTGTGCCCGGCACCTCCAGCCGGGTCACGTGGGCCGGCCGGTGCTGGCGCCGCTGCTGGCCCGGCTCTCGCTGTCGTTGTTCGGGGTCTCAGAGTCGGGCCTGCGGCTGTGGCCCGCGCTGGCAGCGGCGGGCACGGTAGTGGTGGGCGGCATGACGGCCGGCGCGATCCCCGACCCCGTGCGCATGCCGGGAAAGCGGCTTACAGTCCCGCACGCATCCGTGCCACGTGGGCTGGCACCAGCAGCGTGGCAGATGCCTCCAAAGCTTTCGGGTTCTCCCGTGCGAAAGACCACGACCTCGTCCGTCAGGGACAGCTTTCCTGCCCCCGATTGCTTCGAGGTCACAACCCGCCGGTGTACAGCAGCCGGTTGGGGGAGCCGCTGGTGACCGAGAGGATGTCCTTCGTGGATTCGTCGCCGAGCCAGCCGGCCACGGCTGCGGCGTCCGCCTGCGGGTGCGCCGCCTTGTACAGCAGGGCAACGCCCGCTACGTGCGGACTGGCCATCGAGGTGCCGCTCTTGGAGACGCTGCCGCCACCGAGCTTGGCCGAGGCGATGTCCTGCCCGGGGGCGAACAGTGACACGCAGGGGCCGTAATTGCTGAAGCCCGTCTGGCGGTCGGTTCTATCGCTGGCCCCGACGGCCAGCACATCGTGTGCGCTCGCGGGTGAGGTGGTGCAGGCGTCCTTGGCGTCGTTGCCCGCTGAGACCACCGGAAGGACGCCGCTTTCGGCCAGGGCGTCGGCTGCAAGGTTCAGCGCCGAGGAGTAGGAGTCGCCGAGTGAGGCGTTGAGCACCGCGGGCTGCACGGCGTTCCTCGCGACCCAGTCCAGGCCCGCGATGGTCCCGGCGATGCTGCCTTCGCCCGAGCAGTCCACTACCCGCACGCTCACCAGCTTCGCCGAGCGGGCGATCCCGAAGGTCTCGCCGCCGACCGTGCCCGCCACATGTGTGCCGTGACCGTTGCAGTCCTGGCCGTTGCGGCCGTCTCCGACCGCGTCGAAGCCCGCGACCGCGCGCCCGCCGAACTCGCTGTGGCCGAAGTCGATGCCGGAGTCGAGAATGTAGCCCGTCGTGTTCGTCCCGGTGCCGACGGCGTTGAACTGCCCGTCGAGCGGCAGGTTCCGCTGGTCGATCCGGTCCAGCCCCCATGCGGCGGCCGTGGCACGGGACTGCCGCTCGCTGCGCGTGCCGTCGGACACGGCGATGGCGGAGTTCTCTTCGACCGCCGTGACGCCGGGCGTCGCGCGTACCGCGTCGAGCTGCACACCGGTCAGCGCGGCGGAGAAGCCCCGCAGCACCGTGTCGTAGGTGAACATCGTCTTGATGCCGAGGCCTGCGACCGTCCCCGACACGTTCGCATTCCTGTCGAGCCGGACGATGTACTGGCCCGGCACGGCCCGGCCGGAATGGTAGAGGGGGGCGGCCGACACAGGGGCAGCCGCGGCCGGTGGCAGGGGGGCTCCCAGCGGCGCGATCAACAGAGCGGCGGCGGTCACGCCGCCCCAGAGCATGCGCATATCCAACACTCCATCGCTGAGGCTGTGAGGGCCTGCGACCCTCGTGGTGGCGGCGGCAGGGCATGACCCTCGTACACTCCGACGTCACCGTGCCCCGTCGCCCCCCGACACGCTGCTCCCGTCGGCCTCGTCAGCCGATCAGACCCGCCTGCGTCCAGCCTGCCCTTCGCGCCGCCGGCCCGGCCCGCGCCGCCCGCCCGGGGACGGACGACAGCATCACGGGGGTGGCGGTGCTCGGAGACACCGCTGGAAGGGCGCGCTCCTTCGGCGACGTGACGCAGTCGGCGGAACTCCACAACGGACCCGTGACCGCCCTATACGTGGATACGGGCGCTTTCGACGAGGCATGTTTCTGTAGTTCCGATGCCCGACGTCACGGCACGGGGCGCACATGGGTCTACCCGGGGACGTGTCGGGATCAGACAAGAGGGACGGGACCGAAACAACCCTCAAAATTCGTCACCCGCCCCACCCGCCACAAAAGATACTCACTTCCTCATTCGGGCCGAAGCGATCAGCCACCCGAGGTATCAAGAAGCACCCCTCGCTCGTGGTCGTCGCGTCGAAGATTGTTTCTCTGTGGCAGGGCAGGGTGGTCCAGTTGCCCGAGGCCCCGGACATCCGGTCCAAGGCGCGTCGCTCGGCTCTGGAGAACGCCCTGAGCCTGCAGTTTCCGGATGCGGACCTGCGTGATGTGATCATGCTCGATCGGGGAGCGCGCGACGGTGAGTACCTTCTCGGGCCGGAGAACCCCAACCGCGTGGCAAGCCAACTGGCCACCAGGCTGCATGAATCAACGGGAATCAGGGTCGACGTCGTGATCACCGACAGCGCGGCAGGCGTGGCCAAAGGAGAGGCGTTGATTGGGTGCGTCACCTTTCTGGCTACTGCGATCGGCGCCACGGCCGGCCTCTCGCTGCTGCACGCGCAGCGTTGCGCGGCCGCATCCGAAGTCGTACGTAACGCACGGGCCCTGCATCCCTTCACCGTGGTGCGTCCGGAATCGGTCAGGAGCAGGCGAAGGGAAAAAGTCGGCGAACACCGCTACGACGGATTCCTCGACGCGTCCCGTGAAGCGCGCTTCCTACTGGACGGTTAGGCTCCCCCAGGGCTGTCCCGTAAAGATCTTGGCGCCGAGTACGCAACAGCCTGAAGAGCTGGCGAGGTGCTCAGCCGGTGGTTCGTGAGGTGTCCCGGAACCGCACGCACCGCACACCTCGGCGCGCTGCACGCCCGCGCCCTCTGTCGACCGCGCGCATCCTCACCCGCTGGCACCGGTCGAGGAATGCCGGTCTCCGACTGGTCCCCAAAAATGATCAAGGGCCGGTTTCGGATTGCTCCGAAACCGGCCCTGACCTGCGACTGTCTCCAGTCGGGACGACAGGATTTGAACCTGCGACCCCTTGACCCCCAGTCAAGTGCGCTACCAAGCTGCGCCACGTCCCGTTGCGATTCCTCCCGGTGTCCCGGGTGGCCGCGCAGGACAAACATTACCTCACTCGGTGGACCGCATCGACGCCCGTGCCTGCTGGGCGCGGGCCGCCAGGGATTCCGCGCCGCAGGCCGTCGCCAGCCTGTACGCCCGCGCGAGCTCCCCCGGGGAGCGGGCCGCGATGCCGTGCTCGACGAGGGCGAGTGCGAACTCGTAGCCGGACGGGGACGCCTCCAGATGGCGGACCGCCTCGGCCAGCAGCCGTTCTGCCTCCTCCGGGCGGGCGAAGAGCGCGACACAGCGCAGTGCCTCACCGATCGCGGTCTCCGTTCCGAAGCGCTCGGCGTGCATCCGGGCGGAGTTGGCGATCCGGGCGGCACGGCCCGGGTCCTCCTCTGCCAGTGCGCGTGCCAGGTCACCGGCCCAGGGCCCCCAGATGCCGTTGAACCTGCCGCGCGGTTCGAGGGCCAGGCCGGCCGCCTCCAGCTCGGTGACCGCTTCTTTCGTACGCCCCTCGGCCAACAGCAGGCGGCCCCGGACGCACGGGCCGTCGGGCAGCACCATGGCACTGGGGTAGGGCGTACCGAAGTCGTACTGGTCCGCGATCTTGCGGGCCTCCGTGACGCGGCCGCGGGCCAGCAGCGTGTCGATGAGCAGGCAGGCGGCGTCCCAGTGGACCGGCAGTCCGCTGCCGACCCGGTCGGCCAGGCGCAGCCCCTCGCGCAGGAAGCCCTCGGCCTCCGCGAGGCGCCCGCGACGGCGGTTGACCAGACCGAGGAGCGTATGGGCGAAGGCCAGGTGGGCGCCGCTCCAGCCGGAGATCTCGAAGGCGCGCACCGCTTCGCCGAAGAGCTCCTCCGCGCGGTCGAGCCGGTCGGTGAAGGCGTAGGTGATGCCGAGCAGGGTGGGGAGTTCGAAGCCCCATTCCGTATCGGTCCAGCCGAGGCCGCGGGCGGGACGGCCGTTGACCAGGGCGCGTTCGCAGAGGTCGACGATCAGCTGGGAGTTCTCACCACGCAGCATGGCGTCGAAGGCGCGCAGGGTGAGCAGGGCCCGCTCCGCGTTGTCCCGGCCGGTGAGGTGGTCGGCGTTGGCGGCGAGCCGGCGGGAGCGGCCCGGACCGTCGTCCTCGGCCGCCTGCATGCCCTCCCAGAGGAAGTGCGCCGCCTGGAGGCGCATCAGGCCGGGGCCTGGCGCGGTCCGCTCGGCCTCGACCGCGAGGGCGAGCGCGGCCTCCTTGAGCTGGTTGTTGTGGGACAGTGCGGCGGCGAGCCGGAACGTGGCGTCGACCCGCAGGTTGTCGGCGAGGCCCGGAAGGTCGAGCGCGGCACGCAGATGCCGCACCGTGGTGGGCGGCGAGCTGAGCAGCGTGGCACAGCCCAGCTCGTAGAGCAGGGTGGCGTGCACGTCGTGGCGGGGTGGTTCCTGGAGGGCCCGTTCCAGACATCGGCGGGCCGCCTCGGGGGCGCCGACGGCGAGGTGCTGTGCCGCGGCTGCCCGGAGTTGCTCGACCAGCTCGTGATCGTCGTCCGGATGGACTTCGAGCAGATGCCGGGAGGCCGCGGCGGGGCCGAGACCGGCCCGGGTGATGGCCCAGGCCGCCCGGCCGTGCATGGCGGTGCGGGTGGCCGGTGGAATCGAGCGGTACACGGCGGTGGCGATCAGCGGGTGCACGAACTCCAGCGGGTCGAAGCCGCTGACGATACGGGCCTCGCGCAGCCGGGCCGTGCAGTCCGCCGCCTCCGCGGGGCTCATTCCGGCCAGGGTCGCGGCGAGGTCCTGGGAGATGTCGGTGCCGAGCACCGCGGCGGCCCAGGCGAACCGGTTGGCGTTGGTGCCGAGCCGTTCGAGCCGGGCGACCAGTCCGCTGCCGCGGGCCGACGCACCGAGTTCGCGCAGCAGCCCGGCGGACTCCTGCAGCGGAGCCAGCTCGCGGTCCTGGACCTTGGCGACGAGTTCGACCGCCTCGTACGGGTTGCCGCCGGTGACGGCCCAGACCTCGCGGCAGAACGGGTCGTCGGCGTGTTCACCGAGGCCCGCGCGGACCAGTTCCGCGGTGGCTTCCGGGGTGAGGGCCCGCAGGGCGACCCGCACCTGCGCCGGATGTCCGCCCGCCGCGGTGCGCGCGGGCTCCCGGGCGGCGAGCTCCTCGGGGCGGTGTGCCTGGACGACCAGGACGCGCAGTTCACCCAGCCGGGCGGTGAACGAGGCGAGCCAGGCGAGGGATTCACCGTCGGCCCAGTGCGCGTCGTCGATGAGGAGCAGCAGCGGGCGGTGGCTCAGCCGGGAGGCGAGCCGTGAGACGACCCAGTCGAGGCCGTCGCGCACACCCTGCGGATCGGGCTGCGGGCCGGTCGGCTCGACGAGCCCGAGGGCGGGCGCGGCGATCTCGTACCAGGACCCGAAGAGGGCGCGTACGTCGTCGGCGGGGAGCTGTTCCAGTGCGGGCTGGAGCAGTTGGCGTACGACGTGGAACGGTACGGAGGTGACGGTCTCGCCGCCGCGTGCGGACCAGACGGTGCACCGGTCGGCCGCCATGGCCTGGATCTCGGCCAGCAGCGCCGTCTTGCCGATGCCGGCCTCACCGCTGAAGATCAGCAGCCCGCCGGACGCCTGCGCGCCGCAGAGTGCGTCGACGGCTTGTGCGGCAGCGGCGATCTCCGGTTCGCGCTCGTACAGCGGCCGGGACGGTTGCATACCTACCCTCCCCCAAAGTGGTACGGACAACTGTCGAGAGTAGTCGTGCGCGGGTGTCCACCGACAGTGCTTCGGGGAGTTCGCCGCAGGTGCGGGGCACAATCGAGGGGTGGACGAGACACGCAGGGACCGGGACACCGAAGGACGGGCGCACAACGCGCGCCCCCGCGACGGGCTGGGGCGCCCCTTGCCGTACGGCTCGCCGGGGGTGGAGCGGCAGCCCGAGGGGGTGGTCCGTTCGCCGCAGGAGACCGTGCGGGAGGCGCAGCGGCTGCTGGACGCCGGGATGCCGTTCCACGCCCATGAGGTTTTCGAGGACGCGTGGAAGTCGGGCCCAGTGGTGGAAAGGGAGTTGTGGCGGGGGCTGGCCCAGTTGGCGGTCGGGTTGACCCATGCCGCCCGGGGTAACACGACGGGCGGTGCCCGGCTGCTGCGGCGGGGCGCGGCGGCGCTCACGGAGTTCATGGGCCCCTCGGACGCCGTGGAGTCCGTGGAGTCCACGGCCCTGGCCGGCGGTGGTGCTCCGGCGCACGGGATCGATGTCGGTGCGCTCACCGGCTGGGCGCGGGAGCTTGCCGGGCGGGTGGAGGGGCCGGGTGCGGAGCCCGTCGACGCCGCCGCGGAGGCGCCACGGCTGCGGAGCGGCGGCCGGTAGCCCGGACGGTGGCGGGCGCCGGGGGCGCGCGTCCTTTCCCTCTCCTTGACCGAGAGCGGTGAACAGGGCCGCGCGAAGCTATTACCATCCCGCGTCATGAGCACTTCTGACCAGGACCAGGCCGTGGACTCCCCGATAACCGCACCCGACGCCGAAGAGCGCCGACTGACACCACGTCAGGCGAGACGGCTGCGCATCGTCCTGTCCTCCGTCGGCATGGCCGCGATGGCGGTCGTCCTGGGGCTGCGGATCGCGAGCCGGTCCTCCGTCCTGGTGGTCGGGGTGTACGGGCTGGCCCTGATCCTGTGCGGGATCGTGATCGAGCTGAGCCGGAACGGCCGTACCCGGCTGGGCAGCTGGCTGCTGGGGATCGGGCTGGTCGCGGCGATCGGTTCGGACTGGCTGCTGATTCCCTGACCTCCGGAGCGCTGCGCCCCCGCCCGGTCAGCGCATGCGGATCCGTACGGTGTCGCCGTGCGGGTCGGCCCGGTCAAGCCAGTCCGCGCACAGGTGGAGGGGGACGCCGGGCCGGGCGGGCAGGAGCAGCCGCTGCCGGTGCAGCAGCCGCCCGTCCTGGCGTACCTCGAACAGCGGGGCGGCCCGGCGCCGCCCGGTGCGCAGGACGAAGCGGTTGTTCAGCGGCGGTTCCCCGTCGGGGCCGACGAGATTGGGCGCGATCCACGTCAGCGGGGCCTCGACCGTGAGCGCGGTACGGCCGGTGGGCCAGGATCCGGTGGCCAGGTGGCGCAGTACGGGGGCGGCGACCGCCCGTCCCTCGGCCGCGGCGGTGCCCGCGTTCTCCACCGCGTGCAGCAGATTTCCGATGGCGAAGACTCCGCGCTCGCCGGTTCGGTACGAGGCGTCGTGGGCGGGTCCTCGGGTGCCGGGGTCCAGGACGACCGCGCCCCGCCGGGCCAGTTCGTGTTCGGGGATCCAGTCGCCCGTGAAGACCACGGTGTCGCAGCGGAGCGTGGTGGTCCGGCCGTCGTCGTGCCGCACCGTGACCCCGGTGAGCCGGCCGCGACCGGTCAGGCCGGTCACGGTGGTGCGGCTGAGCACCGGCGCGCCGGGGCCCCGGCGCAGTACGGCGAGGGGTTCCGGCGGACAGCCGGTCACCAGCGCGGCGACCTCGACACCGGCGACGCGCAGGGTGTCGGCCGCGGCGTGGCCTACGGGTTCGTCGCCGACGACCACCGCGCGGGTGCCGATGTGCTGGTGGTGGAGGTGGACGGCCTGCTGGAGTTCTCCGGTGGTGTAGACCCCGGCGGGGCGGCTGCCGGGGACGAGCCGGGCGCTGCGGGGGCGTTCCCGCGCGCCGGTGGCGAGGAGGACGGCGCGGGCGGTGATCCGTTCCAGTCCACCGGGCCCGGTGGCGTCGAGGGTGCGGGGTCCGGCCCAGCCGGTGACGGTGATGCCGGTACGCAGGGTGGCGCCGGCCCGTCCGGCGGCGGCCGTGCACCGCAGGGCGTACTCGGGACCGGTCAGGCCGCCGCCGGTCCTCCGGCGGCCGCCGAAGCCGCCGTGGTGGCAGTGGCGCGGGATGCCGCCGGCGCTCTGCTCGCGCTCCAGGACCTCCACCCGCACCCCGGCTGCGGCGAGTTCGGCCGCCGCGCCGAGTCCGGCCGGGCCCGCTCCGACGACGAGCACGTCGACCGTCCGCTCGCGGCGGGGCATGTCCGTGTCCTCCCCGTCAGTGCGCGGAGCCGGGCTCCGCAGTAGAAGCCCTGGCAGCGCCCGTTGCCTGCCCGCGTCCTGCGCGCGAGTCCTTCGACCGAGCACGGCGGCAGTACGGAGTCCAGCGCGTCGCGGATCTCGCCCTCGGTGACGCGTTCGCAGTGGCAGACCACGGTGCCGTAGGCGGGGTCCCCCGCGATGAGACCGGCGTCCAGGTAGGGGCGGTCGGCAGCCTCCCCCAGGTTCGGCATGGTGACGGGCGGCAGCCCGGCGGGCGTGCCCAGGTCGAGGCCGGTGCGGGCGAGCAGGGCGGTGACGTGTGCGGCGATGGCCATGGAGGCGGTCAGCCCGGTGGACCTGATGCCGCCCACTGCGACGTAGCGGAGCTCCGGGTACTCCTTGATCCGGTAGTCCTCGTGACCGGTGGCCGCCCGCAGCCCCGCGTAGACGGCGGTGACCTCCTCGTCGATCAGCCGCGGCAGGATGTGGCGGCCCTTCTCCCGCAGCAGCGCGAGTCCGTCCTCCGTCGACTCGGTGGCGGCCTTGTCGTCGAGCTCCTCCGAGGTGGGACCGAGAAGGACGTTGCCGAAGACGGTCGGTGCCACCAGGACGCCCTTGCCTGCGGCGGTCGGGACGGGAAGCAGGATGTGGCGGACCAGATCGCGGGCGAGCTTGTCGTAGACGATGAGCTGTCCGCGGCGCGGTGTGACGGTGAAGGCGTCGTGCCCGAGGAGGCGGTCGATCTCGTCGGCGTGCAGTCCGGCGGCGTTGATCAGCGCTCGGGTACGGAGCGGACCGCGGGTGGTGGTCAGGGTGTGGGTGCCGGTGCCGGGCTCGATGGCCGTGACGCGGCAGTCCAGGTGCAGGTGGACGCCGGCCAGGACCGCCTGGGTGGCGAATGCGAGCGGGGTGGTCCACGGGCAGATGACGGACTCGTCGGGAATCTCCAGCGCACCGAGCGCGCCCGGCCCCAGGTGCGGTTCGAGCTCGGCGAGCCGGCTCGCGTCCAGCAGCCGTGCCGCGTGGTAGCCGTTCCTCTCGGCCTTCGCCAACAGACCTGGGAGTGCGTCGAGTTGATGCCGGTCCCAGGCGACCAGGAGGGCGCCGACACGTTCGACGGGGATGCCCGTCTCGGCCGCGTACGCGACCAGTCTGCGCTGCCCCTCGCGGACCAGCCGGGCCTCCAGCGAACCGGGCACGGCGTCGAACCCGGTGTGCAGGATCGCGGTGTTGGCCTTGGACGTGCCGGTGCCGATGTCGTCCGAGGCCTCGACGAGTGCGGTACGGACGCGGTGGCGGGCCAGTTCACGGGCGATGGCGGTGCCGACCACGCCGGCACCGATGACCGTGACGTCGTAGTCCTGGCCGTCGGGCAGCGGCTGCCCGGCCCTGGTGACGGTCCGGGTCATCGGCCGGTCCGGGAAGCGGTCACGACCGCTCCAGAAGGGTGCCGACAGCCGCACGGAATCCGGCGAGGCGCTCTGCGGCCTCGTCGGGCCCGATGCGCGGCTCGTACACCGCGGCCGGTTCCCAGTCGGGCACCGCCCGGCGCAGCGAGAGCCCCGGATCGAGCCCGATCCTGGCCACGGCACCGACGCCGAGCGCGGTGACGTCGGGCAGCGCGGACACCTCGACGGGCCGTTGCAGCAGATCGGCCTGGGTCTGCATGAGCAGTGCGGAGCGGGTCAGCCCGCCGTCGACGCGCAGCACCCCCGGCCGCTCCCCCAGATCGGCCGCCACCGCTTCGGCCAGCTCGACCACCTGTGCGGCGATGCCCTCGCACAGCGCCCGCACCAGGTGTCCCGCGGTGGTGTCCAGGCTCAGGCCGGTTACCGAACCACGGAGGTCTCCGCGCCACCAGGGGGCGGCGAGTCCGGCGAGCGCCGGTACGAAGGTGACGCCCCCGGAATCGGGGACGGAGCCGCCGACCGGGTCGAGGTCCGCGGCGCCGGAGATCACCTTGAGGTCTGTGAGCCAGCGCACGGCGGAGGCCGCCGTGTAGACCTGCCCGTCCAGGCAGTAGCTGGTCCGCCCGCCGAGCCGCCAGGCCACGCAGCTGACCAGTCCGGTGGAGCTGCGGCGCGGCACCGGGCCCGTCTGGGCCAGCAGGAACGCACCGGTGCCGTAGGTGCACTTGGCGGTGCCCGGCTCCAGCGCGCTCTGCGCCAGCAGGGCGGCCTGCTGGTCGACGAGGAGGCCGGTCAGCGGCAGCTCGGGCCCGAACGCGGTCGTCGTTCCGAACGCTCCGGCGGCGTCGACCACCGACGGCAGGCGTTCGTCCCCGAGACCGAAGATGTCCAGCGCGGCGGGCGACCAGCCGACCCGGTCGAGATCGAGTAGTTGGGTGCGTCCGGCTGTCGCGGCGTCCGTGACGAACTCTCCGGTGAGCCGGTGGACGAGCCAGGAGTCGCTGGTGGTGACGACTCCTTCGCGGGTCAGTTCGCGGCGGATCCAGGCCATCTTCGGGGCGGCGAAATAGGGATCGAGGGGCAGTCCGGTGAGTTCCCTCAACTGCTCATCGTGCTGCGCGAGTTCCGCACACAGTCCGGCGGCCCGCCGGTCCTGCCAGACGATCGCCTCGGTGAGCGGTCCGCCGGTCTCCGGGTCCCAGGCGAGCACCGTCTCGCCCTGATTGGCGAGGCCGACGGCGAAGGCCGGTTCCCCCGCTTCGGCCAGGGCCCGCCGTCCGGCGTCGACGACCGAATCGAACAGTTCGACCGGGTCCGCCTCGACCACTCCGCCGGAGCCGAACCGCGGGCGTACCGGAGCCGAACCGGAACCGATCACACCCCGCTCAGGGCAGATCACCAACGCCTTGGTGCCGGAAGTCCCCTGGTCCACGGCGAGTACCGGGCCTGTCATCGGCTCTCCATGGGGACGCGTGCTCCGGTGCTTGACCGGAATCGTGATCTTCGGTGGCGGGACCCCAGAGTGGTGCAGCCCAGCGGTTGAGTCAAGCACCGCAAATGCGGATGTCCGGAACCCCCCTTTGACGTCCAACCTCTCATTCACTGAATCGACTTGAATAAGATCTGTGATTCATTCGGGAGTACGGCGCAATGCGCTCTACACTCACCGCCGAGCAACAACCGGACGCTTTACAGCAGTTCATATTTCAACAGCTGCTCCACCCCCCACGTCCTTGAGGATCGATGAGACCGACACCATGCCCAGAGCGCGTCCATGGCCAACAGTGACTTCCGGCCGGTCTACCATCCGGCCGGCCACGACAACGAACTCCGTTCCGCGTTACAGGACTTACGGACGGGACGCTGGCTCTCCATGCGCGATCTGCTGGAGAGCACCCCGGACTGGACCCTGTGGACCCAGCGCACCCAGGTGCTCGGAGCCGTCGCCGCAGGCTCGGACGCGGTACAGGCCTGGCTGACCGAGGAACCCCGCAGCGTCGCGGCCACCGTGATGCACGCCCGGGTCGTCGTGGAGCGGGCAGTCCGGGCCCACCGCGAGGGGCACAGTCGTGCGCAGGAGCTGTGGCAGCAGGCCTGGGAGGCCTGCCGGTCGGCCGCCCACGCCTCGCCCGCCGACCCGGTGCCCTGGGTGTGCCTGCTGGCCCTCTCCCAGCTGGACGAGCGCCAGCGGCTGGAGGAGCACCGGCTGCACCCGCCGGGGCCCATGCTCTTCCCCGGCCCCTGGGGCCTGCTGGCGGAGGCGGACAAGCGCGATCCGTACAACCGCGAGGCGTACCACCGGATGCTCCAGTTCGTGTACGCGCGCAAGGCCGGCGGCGCCCTCTCCGAAGCCGTCAACTTCGTTCAGTGGGCGGCCTCCTCCGCACCGGACGGGTCCGCCCTCCATGTGCTTCCGCTGTACGTGCGGGTCGAGCGCTACCGGCGCGAACGCGGCCACGAGAAGGCCCTGGACCTGCACTGGGTGACCGAGGACGCGGAGCGCGACGCCGTCCGCGCTCTGGAGATCTGGTTCCTGCGCACCCCCGCGCCCAGCCACACGCTTCTCGATCTGAACTATCTTGCGCACGCGCTGTGGGGGGCGCTCAAGTTCGCCGACGCGGCGCCGGTGTTCAGAGAGCTCGGTCCCTATTTCACCTCAGTTCCCTGGGCGTACCGCACCCGCGGTCCCAAGGACCCCGGCGACGCGGAGGAAGTGTTCCTGCGCGCCCGCAGCCGTGCCCTGGCCGCGGCCCGCGACCCCGGCAGGGGACCGCACGGCTGAGCAGGCACCCGCACCGCCCTCCCCCGCACCCGCGCCGTCCCTCACTGTCCCCCGCACCATCACCGCTCACGGAGGCCCCCCTCATGTCCATATCCACCTCGCCCCACACGGGTTCCGAGGCCAACGCACCGAAGGACGAGGAGCAGCGGCTGCGTGAGCTGGGCTACCAGCCGGTGCTCGCACGCCGGATGGGCGGCTTCGGCAACTTCGCCATCAGCTTCTCCGTCATCTCGATCCTGTCCGGCTGCATGACCCTGTACGGCTTCGGCATGTCGACGGGCGGGCCCGCGGTGATGCTGTGGGGTTGGGCGGGCGTCGGCCTGTTCGTACTCTGCGTGGGCATGGCGCTCGCCGAGGTCACCAGCGCGTACCCGACCTCCGGGGCGCTGTACTACATGGCGGACCGGCTCGGCGGCCGCAAGTGGGGCTGGTACACGGGCTGGCTGAATCTGCTCGGGCTGCTCGGCGCGATCGCCGGCATCGACTACGGCGCCGCGCTGTTCACCGGTGCCCTGATGAACCTGCAGTGGGGATTCACCCCCACGCCGGGCAAGACGATGGCCATCTTCCTCTGCATCCTGCTGCTGCACGCCGTGCTGAACCTCTTCGGGGTGCGGCTCGTCAGCGTGCTCAACTCGATCAGCGTCTGGTGGCACCTGGCCGGCGTCGCGGTGATCGTCTCGGTGCTGGCCATCGTGCCCTCGCACCACCAGTCGCCGTCTTTCGTCTTCACCGAGTTCGTCAATGACACCGGCTGGGAGAACCCGCTCTACGTGGCGGCGATCGGCCTGCTGCTGGCCCAGTACACCTTCTGCGGCTATGACGCCTCCGCCCACCTGTCGGAGGAGACCTCGAACGCCTCGGTCTCCGCGGCCCGCGGCATCGTCCGTTCGATCTGGGTCTCCTGGGTGGCCGGCTTCGTCCTACTGGCCGGGCTGACGTTCGCGATCCAGGACTACGCGGGCACCCAGGACAGCGCCACCGGAGTGCCGCCCGCCCAGATCCTGATCGACGCGCTGGGCACCTCGGGCGCCACGGCCATGCTGCTGATCGTGATCGCGGCGCAGCTGTTCTGCGGCAACGCCGAGGTCGCCGCCGCCAGCCGGATGGTGTTCGCCTTCAGCCGGGACAACGCGCTGCCCGGCTCCGCGCTGTGGCGCAAGGTGAGCGCCCGCACCCAGACGCCGGTGAACGCGGTGTGGCTGTCGGTCGTCGTCGCCGGGCTGCTCGCCGTTCCGTCGCTGTACTCCGCGACCGCGTACGGCGCGGTGACCGCGATCAACGTCATCGGCATCACGCCCGCCTACGCGATCCCGATCTTCCTGAAGCTGCGCGCAGGTGACCGCTTCGAGCGCGGGCCGTGGCACCTGGGCCGCTGGTCGAAGCCGGTCGGCTGGATCGCCGTGGTGTGGGTCTCGATCGTCACCGTGCTGTTCCTGCTGCCGCAGTCGTCCCCGGTGACGATCGACTCGATGAACTACGCCTCGATCGCGCTGGTCGCCGTGCTGGTACTGGCCACCGTGTGGTGGTTCATCGCGCGGCGTTCGTACAGCACGCCGTCGGCGTACGGCAACGCCCGTGAGCAGGCGGAGATCGAGGAAGGCATCATCTGACCCCTCGGCCGTCGCCGCCCGCCGGCCCTCCCGGATCACCGCGATCCGGGAGGGCTGCCGTCGGTTCTGCGGCGGGCCCGTCAGTTCAGCAGCAGTTGGAGGCCGCCCAGCACGGTCGCCCCGATGACCAGGCGTTCGAAGAGCGTCTGGTTGATCCGGTCCACGCACATGCGGCCGATCCAGGCGCCCGGGAGCACGAACAGCAGCATGCAGGCGTCGAGCAGCAGCGACCGCCCGTTGATCAGCCCGAGGCCCACACTGAACGGCACCTTGGACGTGTTGACGATCAGGAAGAACCACGCGGACGTGCCGAGAAAGCCGAGCTTGCGGAAACCGGCGGAAAGCAGATAAAGCGACATCACCGGGCCGCCCGCGTTGGCGACCATGGTGGTGAAGCCGCCGAGCACGCCGTACGAGCGGGCTTTCAGCCGCTCCGCCGCGTCCGGTGGGCCCGCGTCCGCCGACGGCTCCCCGCTCCCGGCGGCGGTGCGGCGGCGGCGCCAGATCGTGACGCCCGCCATGAAGACCAGGATCGCGCCGATCGAGGTCCGTACGGCGGCGTCGCCCGCCCACATCATGAACAGCGTGCCCGCCACCACACCGACGGCGACGGCGGGAAAGAGCCGCAGCAGCGTCGGCCAGTGTGCGTGGCGGCGGTAGGTGAGCACGGCGAGCACATCGCCGGCGATGAGGATCGGGAGCAGTACTCCGGTGGACTCGCGGGCGGGGAGTACCGCCGCGAAAACCGCGAGACTGATCGTGTTGGCACCGCTGACGGCCGTCTTGGAGAAGCCGACGAGCGCGGATGCCGCGGCCAGTGCCGCCAGTTGCCAGAGAGTGAGAGTGTCCATGCCGAAAACAGATCGTAATCTGCCATGATCTTCGGCCTTGACCGAGCTGCGGAAGCGGCATGGCTATGCTGCGCTCCAAGCGCTCACTGGAAGCGTTCAAACGAACAACGCGCAGCGGTACGGCAGGGGGCCAGCAGCATGCGGGAGCCGGTTGAGCTCAGGCGTCAGCGGATCATGGGGGTGGTGGAGTCGCGGGGCCCGGTCAAGGTCAGCGTGCTCGCCGCCGAACTGGACGTATCCGTGGTCACGGTGCGGCGCGATGTCGAGGAGCTGACCCGGGCCGGGCGGCTGCGGCGCGGTCACGGCGTTGCCCGGCCGTTGCGGGAGCCGGCGGGCGCCGCGGCCGCGCCGGCCGTGCGGGGCGCCGAGCCGGCCGGTGAGGGCGGGGCGGTCGCGCTGGTCGTGCCGGAGCGGCATTCGTACCTGTACGAGACGCTGCACGGCGCCCGGAGCGTGCTGGAGGAGGCCGGGATACGGATCGCGCTGCACATCGCGCCGCAGTCGGCTGGCGCTGAACGGCCGCTGGTGGAGCGGGCGTTGGCGGACGGGGCGCGCGGGCTGCTGATCGCCCCGCGATGGCGCCACGCGCTCTCGGAGGAGCTGGACTACGGCTGGCTGGCGGACGTGGGGGTGCCGACCGTGCTGATGGAGCGGCGGCCCCGGCCGGGCAGTGCGCTGCACGCCCTGGACTCCGTCTGTTCCGACCACTGGTACGGGGTGCACCTGGCCGTGGAGCACCTGGTGTCGCTGGGCCATCGCCGGATCGTGCTGGCCGCCCGTGACGACAGCCCGACGGCCCGCACGGTGCGTGCCGCGTTCGCCGGGATCGCGGCCGAGCGCCCGGACGTGGAGGACTGGACGGTCGTGCTGAGTTCGCCGAACGCGGTGCCCGGCCCGGGTCCGGCGGGCGCGGGGCAGGCGCCGGCCGTCTCCCCCGGGAGCGTCGGCCACGCACCCGACCTGGCCGTCCTGCTGCGCGAGCGCGGGGCCACGGCGGCGGTGCTGCACGGCGACGTGGACGCACTGATGCTGGTGCAGCGCCTGGCCGAGAACGGTGTGCACGTGCCCAGGGACTGCTCGGTGGTGGCGTACGACGATGTGGTCGCGGCCCTCGGCAGCACGCCGCTGACCGCGGTGTCGCCGCCCAAGGCGGAGATCGGCAGGGCGGCCGCCGAGCTGCTGCTCCACCGGCTCTCCGGCGCGGCCGGGGCGGCAGGACCGGTGCGCCGGACGGAGCTGCTGCCGGAGTTGAAGGTCCGTGGATCGGCCCAGGAGGTCACTCCCACCACAGACTGATCGTTTGACCGCTTTGATTTTCTTCTGAGCGATCTATTGACCGTTACCGATCAGCCGAACAGGATTCCCCGTGTCCTCAACCAGGAGCCGCGGGAGGCGCCCATGCCCGGTCGACAGAGCCGTCGATCCATGCTCGCCACGATGGCCGCAGTACCGCTGGCGGGCGCCCTGAGCGCCTGCAGCGGTGGTACGTCGGGGCCGAAGAGCACGAGCAGGACCAGCAACGCCGGCGGGACCGGCCGCAATGCCACGCACATCACCTTCTGGTCCGCCCTGCGCGGAAGCAAGGAGGTGGTGGACGCGTTCAACCGGACGCACCGGACGATCCAGGTCGACTTCCAGCAGATCCCCTCCGGGCCCCAGGGCGGTTACGCGAAGCTCAGCAACGCCTCCCGGGCCGGGAACGCCCCGGACGTCGCGACGATCGAGTACCCCCAGATCCCCGGCTTCGCCATCGACGGGGTCGCCCTGGACATCACGGACCTGATGAGCGACGGCCTGCGGGCCAAGCTGCTGCCGCAGGCGCTGGGGCTCACCACGTTCGAGAAGCGCGTCTTCAGCCTGCCGCTCGACGTCGAACCGATGGTGATGCACTACCGCAGCGACCTGTTCGCGAAGTACGGCATCCAAGTCCCGCGTACCTGGGACGCGTTCGAGGAGGCGTCCCGCACCGTGCGGGACAAGGCGCCCGGCCGGCGGCTGTCGGCGTTCGCCACCGACGGCGCTTTCCAGTTCGCCGGCTTCGCCTGGCAGGCCGGTGGCCAGTGGTTCGACACCCGCGGCGGCGCCTGGAACCTGTCGCTGGCCGACGCGCCGACCCGCCGCGTGGCGGCGTACTGGCAGCGGATGATCGACGAGGACCTGGTCGTCATGAGCCCGGTGGACAGCAGGGCCTACGACGCCCTGCTCAGCTCCGGCGAGGTCCTGGTCCGGTTCAGCGGCGCCTGGGAGGCCGGGGCGCAGATGAACGCCCGGCCCGGCCAGAAGGGGCAGTGGGCCATCGCCCCGCTCCCCCAGTGGAGCGGGGCGGAGCCGGCGCTCGGCACCCACGGCGGATCGACGTTCGCGGTCACCAGCAGCAGCGACCACCCGGAAGCCGCGCTGGAGTTCATCGAGTGGCAGGTCGCGCACCCCGACGCGCTGCTGGCCCGGCTCTCCAGCGGAGCCAGCAGCCAGTACCCGGCCGCCCCCGGCCTCGTCGCCGTCGGCCGCAAGGCCTTCGACCGCGCCTACTACAGCGGCCAGGACATCTACACGCTCTTCGACCAGGAGGCCCACAAGATCCGGGACGGCTGGACGTGGGGACCCCGGATGACCGCCACACAGAAGGTCATGCAGGACGGCTTCGCCCGGGTCGGCGGCGGCCAGGGCTCGGTGATCGAGTCCGTACGCGCGGCCCAGAGGGGCACGATGCCCGACCTCAGGGCGCTGGGCCTGTCCACCACAGAACACAGCAGCTGATCCGCGGCCCGCAGCCCGTACCCGCAGCAGGCCCGCAGCCCGTGCCTGTGGAAGATCCGCAGCCCGCCCCCGATCCCAGCAGCAGAGAGGCAGGTGACACCGATGACCAGCCCGCTCACCACGCAGGCTTCCGCCCCCGTGGGCGCGACCGGTTCCGCCGCGTCGCCGAATCCCGCCACGCCCCCGGGCACCCCCCGCAAGTCCGCCCGGCGCCGTGAACTCGGCGCGGCCGGTGCCCTGATGACCCCCTTCTTCATCCTCCTGGTGACGGTCTTCCTGATCCCGGTCGCCACCGCCGTCTGGCTCAGCTTCTTCGCCGACGACCAGCCCGGCCTCGGCTTCGGCCCCGAGCACAGGGTCTTCGTCGGGCTGCGCAGCTACACCGCCGTGCTGAGCGACCCGACGTTCCTCAGCGGCCTGGGCACCGTCGTCCTGTACTGCCTCATCTACATCCCGGTCATGGTGATCGGCGCGCTCGCGCTGGCGCTGCTGCTGGACTCCGGAGTGGTGCGGCTGCGCTCCTGCGCGCAGCTCGGGCTCTTCCTGCCGCACGCCGTGCCCGGCATCATCGCCGCCGTCATCTGGCTCTACCTCTACACGCCGGGGCTGAGCCCGGTGGTCGACCTGCTCGGCAAAGCCGACATCACCATCGACTTCCTCGGCGTGCACACGGTCGTCCCGTCGATCGTGAACATCGCGCTGTGGAGCAACCTCGGCTACAACATGGTGGTTTTCTACGCCGCGTTGCAGGCCGTGCCGCGCGAGGTCATCGAGGCGTCCGTCGTCGACGGTGCCGGACCGGTCCGCACCGCACTCCAGGTCAAGGCGCCGCTGGTGCGCTCCTCGATCGTGATGGTCGCGATGTTCACCCTGATCTTCGCGCTCCAGCTCTTCACCGAGCCGATGCTGCTGAGCCAGTCGACGCCGATGATCAGCTCCCGGTTCTCGCCCAGCATGTACATCTACGACGCCGCGTTCACCCGCAACAACTACGGTCTGGCCGCCGCGGCGTCGGTCGTCCTGCTCGTCCTCACGATCGCGCTCTCCTACGGCGTGACCCGCTGGACCAACCGCTCCAACGCCCCCGAGGAGGACGTCCGATGAGCGCGACGAGTCCCGCCCGCGCCGCCGCCCTGCGCCCCCGCCTGCTCGGCCGCTCCGTCGTCAATCTGGTCGTCGGCATCTCCGTGCTCTACACGCTGCTGCCGGTGCTGTGGCTGGTGCTCGCCTCGTCGAAGGACCGCGACGCCCTGTTCGGCAGCGATGTGCTCTCGCTCGACCACTTCTCCTTCGCGCAGAACCTCAGGGACCTCTTCGCGATGGACGGCGGTGTGTACGGGCGCTGGTACGGCAACAGCCTGCTGTACGCGGTCCTCGGCGCGGCGCTCGGCGCACTGATCAGCATCGCCTGCGGGTACGCCTTCGACAAGTACCGCTTCCCGCACAAGGAGAAGCTGTTCGGCCTGGTCCTCGCGGCGGTGATGGTGCCGCAGACCGTGCTGGCGCTGCCGCTGTATCTGATGGCGTCCGGCGTCGGCCTGGTCAACACCTTCTGGTCGGTGTTCATCCCGGTGCTCTTCAACCCGTTCGGCGTGTACCTGGGGCGGATATTCAGCCAGGGCTATGTGCCCGACGAAGTGCTCGAAGCGGCCCGGGTGGACGGGGCCGGGGAACTCACCACGTACTTCCGGGTCGCGCTGCGGATGCTCGGTCCGGGTCTGGTCACGGTGTTCCTCTTCCAGCTCACCGCGATCTGGAACAACTTCTTCCTGCCCATGGTGATGCTGTCCGACCAGGACCTGTATCCCGTCAGCCTCGGTCTGTACACCTGGAACAGCTCCGCCACCGTCTCACCCGAGTACTACCCCGTGGTCATCATGGGTTCGCTGCTCGCGGTCCTCCCGTTGATCCTCGCCTTCGCGCTGCTCCAGCGCTTCTGGAAGTCGGGGCTCACCGCGGGCGCCGTCAAGTAGCCGCACCGGTCCGCACCTCATCCCCCGTACCAGGAGAAAGATGCCAAGCACCGCCGCCCCCACCCCCGCCGCACGGCGCAGGCCGCGCGCCGCCGTCGCGATGAAGCCGGATGCCGCGGCCGCCCTGCTGGACGCCCCGTCGCTGGACGCGCTCTCGCAGGTGTGCGACCTCGCGCCGCTGCCCGTACTCGACGACTTCGGCACCGACCGGGCCCGTGCCGTACTCGCGGACACGGAGCTGCTGGTCACCGGCTGGGGCTGTCCACCGCTCGACGGGGCGGCACTGGCCGCCGCGCCCCGGCTGCGCGCCGTCGTGCACACGGCGGGAAGCGTGCGCGGGCACATCACCGATGCCTGCTGGGATCGTGGCATCGAGGTGTCCTCCGCCGCCGCGGCCAACGCCCTGCCGGTCGCGGAGTACACCGTCGCGATGATCCTGCTCTCCGGCAAACAGGCGCTGGAACGGGCCCGCGACTATCGCGCCGAGCGCCATCGCGGCAACTGGCTGGCCACCTCCCCGCAGGTGGGCAACTACGGCCGGACCGTGGGCATCCTGTCCGCCTCGCTCATCGGCCGCCGGGTCATCGAGCTGCTGCGCCCCTACGACCTGCGGGTACTGCTGCACGACCCGTACGTCTCCGACGAGGAGGCGGCCGCGCTCGGTGTCCGGCCGGTGGACCTCGGTGAACTGTTCGCGCGCAGCGACGTGGTGAGCGTCCACACCCCGCTGCTGCCCGCCACCCACCGGCTCGTCAGCCGTGAACTGCTCATGTCCATGCGGCCGGACGGGGTGCTCGTCAACACCGCCCGCGGCGCCGTCGTCGATCAGGACGCGCTGACCGACGTCCTGCTGCAGAACCGCATCCGGGCGGTCCTCGACGTCACGGACCCCGACACGCTGCCGGCCGACCACCCCCTGTGGGAGTGCGAGAACGCCCTGATCACCCCGCATCTCGCGGGTTCCC
Organism: Streptomyces sp. AW19M42; assembly: GCA_000470535.1. Taxonomy (GTDB): domain Bacteria; phylum Actinomycetota; class Actinomycetes; order Streptomycetales; family Streptomycetaceae; genus Streptomyces. Next base: position 55,652 of record CBRG010000086.1, on the reverse strand, counting down.
AGGGCAACGAGTGGCGGCGCCTTGTCGACCTGGCCGTGGGCGAGAGCGAACGCTGGGCCGCGGGCGACGGATTCGCCCATCCCGTACGACGCGAAAGGCTGGCGTTCCTCGCATGAACCGACCGCACCCCGACTCCCCGCTGGAGCTCCCCGCCGACGACCGGGCGACGAGCCCGGTCACCGGCTACACCCGCGCGCACTGGCAGGCCGCCGCGGACGGACTGCTCAAGGCCGCCTGGCAGTGGGCCACCCCCGGCAGCGCGCTGCTCGACCTGCCGGGACGCCCGTCCGCGTCCGGGGTCCGCTCCGACGGCCTGGAGGGGTACGCGCGCACGTTCCTCGCCGCCGCCTTCCGGGTCGCGGGCGCGGGCGGCAGGGACCCGCACGGCTGGCTGGAGCGGTACGCGGACGGGCTCGCGGCCGGTACCCGTACGCCGGGCCGGGACGACGCCGAGTCCTGGCCGCTGATCCGCGACCACACCGTCTTCGGCCAGCCCATGGTGGAGTCCGCCTCGGTCGCCATCGGACTGCGGCTCACCCGGCCCTGGCTCTGGGACCGGCTGGAGCCGGCCGTGCAGGACCGTGCGGAGGAGTGGCTGCGCGGCGCCCTGCGGCACACCCCCGCTGCGAACAACTGGTACCTGTTCCCGTACTCGGTGGCCGGGTTCCTGGAGTCGGTGGGCCGAGGCGACGCGGAGACCGCGCGGGCCCGGGAGCGGGCCCGCGACCTGATGGAGGTCTGGTACCGGGGACAGGGCTGGTACGCGGACGGCGACGGGCGCGCCTTCGACCACTACAACGGCTGGGCACTGCACCTCTACCCCGTGCTCGACGCCCACCTCTCCGGCGACGCGGAGTTCGCCGCGCACTACGGGGCGCGCCTGCGTGAACACCTGGAGAGCTTCGCGCTGCTGTTCGGCGGGGACGGGGCCCCGGTCCACTTCGGCCGCTCGCTGACCTACCGTTTCGCGGCCGGTGCGGCGGTCGGGCTCGGTGCGGTGACCGGGCACACCCCGCTGACGCCGGGTACGTCGCGGCGGGTGATCAGCGGGGCGCTGCGCTACTTCCTGGACCGCGGCGCGACCGGCACCGACGGACTGCTGAGCCTGGGCTGGCACGGGCCGCACGATGCGACGCTCCAGCCCTACTCGGGTCCGTCGTCCCCCTACTGGGCGTCCAAGGCCTTCGTGTCCCTGCTGGCTCCCGAGGACCATCCGCTGTGGACGGCGACCGAGGAGCCGGCGCCGAGCGAGGGGCCCGACCGGGTGCTCGCGCTGCCCGCGCCTGGGCTGCTCGTCCAGTCGACCCGGGCGGACGGGATCGTCCGGCTGCACAACCACGGCAGCGACCATGTCAGGCCGCACGAGGGCGAGTCGGCGGCGCAGGACGATCCACTGTACAGCCGTCAGGCGTACTCGACGGTCACCGGACCCACGGCGCGGGCCAACGCCGCGGACAACCACCTGGCCATGGTCGTCGGCGGAACCCGCAGCCGCCGCCGCGCCATCCGCCCGCTCGGCGCGGGCGGCGGCGACGGCTGGGGGTGGGCAGCCTCCTGGCACCGCCCGGTCTTCGCGAGCGGCGCCGCCACGGAGCCGGGACTGCGGGTGGAGAGCGTGACGGTGGTCCGCGGCCGCTACGAGCTCCGGGTGCACCGGGTGCTCGGCGCGCCTCCCGGCGCCCGGGTCGAGGAGACGGGCTGGGCGACCGGGCCCGGGTCCGAGATCACGTCCGCGCTGCACGGCCTGCACGGCTGGGAGTCACGGGACGAGGTACGCGCCCCGCAGGGCACCGCGTACACGCCCTGGGCGCTGCTGCCCCGACTGGGCGCCGACGCAGAGGGCACGGTGATCCTGGTCGCGCTCGCCTCGCTCACCGCCGAGCCCGGCGCCGCCGCGCTCGACGCGGTGGTGAGCGGGGTGAACGTCGCCGGGGACACGGTCGAGGTGTGCTGGGCCGAGGACGCGGCGACGACCCGGGTCCGCTTCGGCCCCGTGACGGTCGAGCACGGATAGCCGACGGGGGCGGGGGCGCTCCGGCTCGCTCCCGCCCCCGTCACACGCCTGTCACACGTCCGTGCGGATGACGACGGCCAGGGTGCGCGGGCCGTGTACGCCCTCCACCCGTTCGAGTTCGATGTCGGAGGTGGCCGACGGGCCGCTGATCAGGGTCGTCGGCCGCTCGGGCACCAGCCGGGCCACCGCCTCCGGTACGCCCACCTCCACGGCCGACAGGTCGACGACGCAGACATGGAGGTCGGGCACCAACGACAGGGCGCGCCGGCCCTGGTCGGGCGAACCGTCCAGGAAGATCGTGCCGGTCTCGGCGCAGCCGGCGGCGGACGCGGTGACGACCCCGTCGAGGGCGTCGAGCCCGGGTGCCGGAATGTCGGCCGAGTCCCGCTGGACCTGCCCGTCGTACGCGGCGAGCCACCGCGGGTCGAGCCCGGCGGGCACCCCGATCCGGCCGGCTCCCCGCTCCCGCAGCACCGCGGCGACGACCTCGGCCGTGCGGTCGGCGGTGCAGGGGTGGACCTGGGCCTTGTAGTCGACGAGCCGGTCGGTGAACAGGGCCAGGCGCTCCGCGTCGGGGAGCGTGCGCCCGGTGCGGTAGTCGCGGGGGATCGGGGTGGCTGCGGCGGGCGCCAGGGCCAGGGCGTCCCGGACGCGGCCGAGCACCGTTTCACGAGCGGTCGTCACTTCTCCTCCTCCTGCTCGTTGCGTGTGTGCTCGTCGGCGGCCGCCCGCATCGTCGCCGCGCCCTCGGTAGAGGCAAGCCAGGAGCGGAAGGTCTGGCTGGGCGGGGCCGGTGTGTCGCGGCTGTCGCTCCAGCCGTTGAACGGCGGCGGCAGATGGGAGATCTTCTTGTCCCGGCCGGCGATGACGCGGCCGATCCCGGACGCCTTCTGCGCGGTGGTGAACAGTTTCGGCCTGCCCATCACCGCGGCCGCCGCCTTCATGGCGAGCTGTTCGGCCGTCATGCCGGCCTGCTCGGTGTGCTGGTGGCGCAGCTCGACCAGCAGCGAGGGGATGTCGATCTTTACCGGGCAGGCGTCGAAGCAGGCCCCGCAGAGGCTGGAGGCGTAGGGCAGCGAACTGTTGGGGTCGTCCTTGGCGGCGTGCATCCCGGCCAGCTGCGGGGTGAGCACGGCCCCGATCGGGCCAGGGTACGTCGATCCGTAGGCGTGGCCGCCGGCCCGTTCGTACACCGGGCAGACGTTGAGACAGGCCGAGCAGCGGATGCAGTTGAGCGCCTCGCGGCCGATCCGGTCCGCGAGGGCCGCGGTGCGTCCGTTGTCGAGGAGCACCAGGTGGAAGGTCTGCGGCCCGTCGCCCGGGGTCACTCCGGTCCACATCGAGGTGTACGGGTTCATCCGCTCGCCGGTGGAGGAGCGCGGCAGGAGCTGGAGGAAGACCTCCAGGTCCTGGTAGCGCGGCAGCACCTTCTCGATGCCCATGACGGTGATCAGGGTGTCGGGCAGGGTCAGGCACATGCGGCCGTTGCCCTCCGACTCGACGACGGACAGGGTCCCGGTCTCGGCGATGCCGAAGTTGGCCCCGGAGACGGCGACCTTCGTCGTCATGAACTTCTCGCGCAGATAGGCGCGGGCGGCGGCGGCGAGGTGCGCGGGGACGTTGTCCAGCGAGGGGTCGACGCCTGGGATCTCCTTGAGGAAGATCTCCCGGATCTCGTCGCGGTTGCGGTGGATCGCCGGCACCAGGATGTGCGAGGGCTTGTCGTGGGCGAGCTGCACGATCAGCTCGGCCAGGTCGGTCTCGTACGGGGTGATGCCGAGGGATTCGAGGTGCTCGTTGAGACCGATCTCCTGGGTGGCCATCGACTTGACCTTGATGACCTCCTTGCTCCCGGTCTCCTTGACCAGTCGCGCGACGATCTCGTTGGCCTCGCCGCCGTCCCGGGCCCAGTGGACGGTGCCGCCGCGTTCGGTGACCTTGCGCTCCAGCTCCTCCAGCAGTTCGGGGAGGCGGTTCATGGTGTCGGTCTTGATGGCCGCGCCCGCGTCGCGCAGCTCCTCCCAGTCGGGCAGTTCGCCGGTGACGTTGAGGCGTTTGGCGCGGATGGTGTGGGTGGCCTTGCCGAGGTTGCGGCGCAGTTGTCCGTTGCCCAGGTCGTCGTGGGCCGCCGCGGGGAACTTCCGCTCGCCGCGCAGATTGCCCGTCCCGTACGGGGAGCGGGGCGGCGTCGCGGGCATGCCGAGAAAGGTGCTGCTCATCGGGCGGCCTCCGTCGGGGCGTACGGCGAGGTGCGGGTGGCGGAGAGGATCTGGGCCAGGTGCAGGGTGCGGGTGCCGGAGCTGATCCGGGAGAGCCCGCCGCCGATGTGCATCAGACAGGACGAGTCGCCGGCGGTGCACACCTCGGCCCCGGTGGTCGCGATGTTGCGCATCTTGTCCTGGAGCATCGCGGTCGACGTGTCGGCGTTCTTCAGCGCGAAGGTGCCGCCGAACCCGCAGCAGGCGTCGGCCTCCGGCAGCTCGACCAGGTCGATCGAGTCGACGGCCCGCAGCAGCCGCAGCGGCTTCTCACCGACCCTCAGCATGCGCAGGGAGTGACAGGTGGGGTGGTATGTGACCCGGCGCGGGAAGTACGCGCCGACATCGGTGGCGTCCAGCACGTCGACGAGGAACTCCGACAGCTCGTACGTCTTCTCCTTGACCGTGGCCACGCCCGCGCGCAGCGCCGCGTCGCCGTACCGCTCGGCGACGATCTCGTGCTGGTGGCGGACAGAGCCGGCGCACGATCCCGAGGGCATGACGACGGCCTCGATGGAGGCGTCACCGAACTGCTCGGCGAAATTGCGCACCAGCGGGACGGGCTCGCGCTGGTAGCCGGTGTTGACGTGCATCTGGCCGCAGCAGGTCTGCCCCGGCGGGAACACCACGTCGTGCCCCAGGCGGGCGAGCAGGACCGCGGTGGATTTCACCGCCTCCGGGAAGAGCGTGTCTCCCAGACAGGTGGCGAAGAGTCCGATGCGCATGGGTCTCCCCGATCGTTTCTCTGCACGTGATCGTCGTGATCCCTTTCATGACCCCGAACGGAGTCATGAACCATTGTATGGTCGGACCATAGTACGCGCGCTCGGCCGAGGGAAGGGCGCGGGACATTCCCGGATCTGCCCCCGGTCGGGGCAGTATCGGTCAGGACACGGGCTTCTCGTCGACGAGCGTTCCGTGCAGCCCCCGGATGTGCGCCTCCACCAGATCAGCGGCCCGCGTCCCCTCGCCCGCGCGCACCAGGCGCAGCAGTTCGGTGTGATCGGCGTTGAGCGCGGCGGCGGTGGCCCGCCAGTCCGCCGCGGCCTCCAGGGCGCGCAGGATGAGCGGCCGGACGGACTCCCGGACGGCGGAGGTGAGCGTGGAGGTCAGCTCGTTGCCGGAACTGCGCGCGATCTGTACGTGGAACCTGGTGTCCAGGTCGTTGAACTCGGGCACGCCGACGTCCGGCGCCCCCATCCGTAGGAGCAGCGCCCCGGCCTCGTCCAGGTCCTCGGCGGAGGCGTGCCGCGCGGCGGCCTCGAAGCTGGACCGCTCCAGCACGACACGCGCCTCCAGCACGTCCTCCAGGCTGTAGCTGCCGAGGGCGAAGTGGAGCCGGAGCAGGCGCCCGAGCGCGTCGTCGGGGTGGCGCACGATCCGCGCCCCGGCGTCCGGTCCCCTGCCCGGCTGGGCCACCAGGACGCCGATGGTCTCCAGCACCCGCAGGGCCTCGCGCAGGGCGGACCGGCTGACTCCGAGGACCGGGGCCAGCTCCCGTTCGGGCGGCAGCCGGTCGCCGGCCTTCAGCTCACCGGCAAACACCCGCTGCTCGATGCTCTGGAGCACCAGCTCATGGGTGCGCGACTGCCGTACGGGCTGCCATTCGACGGGCATCCGCCACTCCCTGCCTCGGCCTGAGCCGTCCGCTGCCGACCGGTCCGGTACGAATCCGCCACTATGTCACACACGCCATGTGGTCGGACCAGAACCGACCGGCCGTCGCACCCCGGCCCGTCCGGCACATCCGGTGCGGCTACGCGGACTCCAGCAGCTCCCGGAGCCGGTCCGGGGTCAGCGGCCACCATGCCGACGTCGCGCTCGAAGTCCGCGCCGCTCAGGTGAGGCTGCCGCCGAAGGGTGAAGACGACCTTGCTTCCCGTGCCGTCGCTGATCACGCGCACCGGTTGAACCCCCAGCCCGTCACGGGACACGAAGTCACCACGGCCCTTCCCACGGGGGAGGATTCCGCGACCCGCCGGCCATCGATCCTCTTGATCGACCCTCCCGGTCCACAGGCCCACGCGGGCAGGTTCACCGGGTCCGAGGCGTAGGTGCAGACGTCGTCGGCCGGGCGGTCGATGTGGAGGCCGAGGTGGCGTGATTCTCTGTCGGTGCTGTTCGTGGCGGTGACGGTAGAGGACCACCGTCGCCGCCTTCCTGAACGGATCGGACACGCCCGGAGGCACGGCTCAGTACGTCACCACGATGCGCCGGGCCACTCCGTCCACCCGCACCTCACCGCCGTACGGAATGATCACCTGCGGGTCCGTGTGGCCGAGGTCGACGTCGAAGACGGCCATGGTGTCGGGGGCGTACTCGCCCAGGGCACGCAGCACCGCCTCGCGCTGCCGCTCGCGGTACCGCTTTCCGGCCTCGGGGTCGAGGGGCTGTTCGAAGGACCAGTGCCTGGCGCGCCCCATCAGCAGCGCGGCGAACTGGCGCAGGAGTCCGCGCTCCCCCATGTTCCGCAGGATCCGGTACACCTGCTCGGCGCCTGGCATCTCCTCAGATGTTTCGAGGAACAGGACCCGGCCCGCGTACTCGGCCACCGGCCGTATCTCCCGGTCCGCCATCAGCAGCCAGGACAGGATCTCCAGCTCGCCGCCCCAGCTCGCGCCCTCGACCACCCGGTCGGCGTTGTGCCAGATCCAGCCGTCGACGGGCAGCATGGCGGGTTCGCCGTCGAAGGTCCGCGGGTCCTCCCAACGGCCGTTCACACAGCCGCTCTCCTTCGCCGGGACGAGCTCATGGGCATCGTGGGCGAACAGCGCCGCCCGCAACGATTCGGCGGTCAGCGGGTGCATCGCCCCCGGGCGCCCCAGCTCGACCATCACCGATCCGCCGTGGTAGCCGACGATGCCCAGGTGCTCCAGGAACACCAGGAGATTGGTGTTGTCGCTGTAACCGAAGAACGGCTTGGGGTTGGCCCGCAGCAGTTCCCGGTCAAGATGCGGCAGCACGGTGATCTGGTCGTCCCCGCCGATACTGGCGATGACGGCCTTGACCGTGGGGTCGGAGAAGGCCGCGTGGATGTCGGCGGCCCGCTCCTGGGGTGAGGAACCCATCTTCCGGGTGCTCGGGTACTCCACGGGCTCCAGCCCGAACTCCTCGCGGAGCCTGCGCAGCCCCAGCTCGTACGGGAGCGGGAGGATGCCGGGGAGCCCGGACGAGGGGGACACCACGGCGACGCGGTCACCGGGCCGGGGCTTGGCGGGACAGCTGGCGTTCGTCATTCGAGGAGCCTAAGGGCTGTCCCGTGAATTCCGGCTGGTCTAGGCCGCTTTGACCGGTGTGCCCTGGTGGAAGTACAGCCGCCAGCGCGACTCCGTACGGCGCCAGATCGAGTTGCGCCGCACCCTGCGGCCGTCGCTCTCCGTCATGAACGTCAGGTGGACGAGTCCGGGGGCCAGCAGCGTGCCGGACATGGCGGTGACCGGAGCGGGAGGCCCCGCGCCGTCGGCAGAGGTGACGGCGAGGACCGACGTCCTGTCATAACGGCGCCCGGACGCACCGAACTCGGTGAACTCCGGGTCGAGGAGTTCGGTCACCGCCTCGGGCAGGGCCCGCACCGCCGGATCCAGCAACCGCAGCTCGCCCTCGACAGCGGCCCGCACGGACCGCTCCTCCTCATCGCTTCCGCTCATGCGAGCACCCTAGGCCGTGTCGCGCGCGCTCAGGCCAGGACCAGCAGGTCCATCCAGCTGACGGCCGGCCGGTCCGGCTCCTGGGCCGCGGCCCGCCGCAACCGCCGCATCCCGTCCGCGAACTCCTCGTCCGTTAGAGACCGGAGCTTCGCATCGGTGTCCCGCCGGATCCGTTCGGCGAAGCCGGACAGGCTCGGCGCGCTTTCCTGCGGCACGGCGTGCAGCGCGACCCGCGCGAAGCCGGCGGCGGCGAACGCCGCGCAGGTCTGCTCGACGGTCGGGTACGAGTCGACGATGCGCGCGGCCCCGGGGAAGAACCGCACCCGCAGGTCACGCGTACACCGGCCGGGGAACGAGTTGCGGATCAGTACCGGCGCCCCCGGCTTCAGCGCCCTGCGTATCTCCCGTGCCGCGGCGGGCAGATCCTCGATGTGGTGGACGACGGAGCCGAGCCAGGCCGCGTCCGCGCACCCGTCCGGCACCGGAAGCGCCTCAGCCCTGCCGTCCAGCACCTCGATGTCCGCGGTCCGAGGGATCAGCGCGCGCATGGCGGCGGCCGGTTCCACCGCCAGCACCCGCGCCCCGAACCAGTCCACGAACGCGGCCGCGAAGGCCCCGGTACCGGCCCCGACGTCCAGCACGACCGCCCCCGGCGCCAACGGCACCTCGGCGGCGACGGCCGCGCGCCAGGCGGTGAGCCCGTTACGCGGAATCTCCCGGGCGATCCGGTAGTCCTCTGCGAACCGACGGTCAGGAGCGGTCGCTTCCATGTGCCCTCTCTCCTGCCGTGGCCGACGGACCGGGCGAACCGCTGCCGCCAGGCCGCCGCGCTCCGTCGCGGATGCTAGCGAGCGGGCTCATTAATTGTCTAGACCAGATTCGGCTTCTGGACGGGCCGAGCGGGACCGGGACCGATCGCCCAATTCATCCGGCTCATCCGATTCATAGGATTCTCACGCAACCCGGCTACGGTGGCTGCCGTGACGCAGACGAGCCCGCCCGGCTGGCATCCAGACCCCGGGTACACAGGATTTGGCCCCATCCAGGAACGCTGGTGGGACGGCAGCCAGTGGACCGATCACCTCCGCGTGCCACCGACGACCGTCCGCAGCCGCCGGATACGCATCGGCGCCGGCATAACCGCCGGTGTGGTGGTGCTCGCCGCCATCGGCGGTGGCGTGTACCTGCTGACCGACGACTCCGGCAAGAAGTCGGAGAACTCGGCCACCGCACCGTCCGACCCGCCCTCCCACGCACCCAGCCGCCAGCCCGGCGCGCCGGGTGGCAGCGACGGCGGCAACGGCAGTGGCGGCAGCGACGGCGGCGGGAACCAGAACCCCGAGCAGCAGCTGCCGCAGACCGAGGACGGTTACGCGACGGACCTGGCGAGCGGAATCAGCATCCCGGTCCCGGACGGCTGGAAGGGCGAGTCGGGCATGGGGGCGGGGGTGACCACGGGTTCGTACGCCTGCCCCGGGGACACCAAGGAGAAGTGTGTCCGAGGCGGAGTGTTCTCCGTACCGGCCGAGGCGCTGAAGCTGAGCACCAAGACCGCGAAGGCCACCGCCAGGAAGGACATCGCGGCCAACGCGAAGGAATCGTACGGCGAGAAGATCTACGGCGGCATCACCTCGCACCAGGAGCTGAAGTCCGAGGCGGTCACGGTGGCCGGCCAGCAGGGCTACCGGGTGCGCTGGAAGGTCGTGACGAAGAACGGCGACGACGGATACGTCGAGTCGCTGGCCTTCCCCTCCCCCCGGGCCGAGAACATGCTGATCGTCGTCCGTTCGGGCTTCGACATCAACAGCAAGGCACCCGGCCTGTCCGTGCTTGAGGACATCACCAAGGGCATCAAGGCCGCCTCGGGCGCGGGTTCCGGCCCCGGCACCACGGCATAGCCACTCCCCCGGGGGCCGACGGGCGGCGCGGGTGAGTCCCCGAGCCGCCCGGACTGAGTACGCCGGCCGATCCCGCACCGGTCCCCCGCTGCTCGAATGGGACCATGGCTCCCGACGCACCGCGCCCCCGCATCCAGCACGTCACCAGTGCCGGCACCACGCTGGCCGTCACCCTGGCTCCGCTGGTGATCGGCGTCCTGCTGGCCCGGACCATGGCCCTGGACCCGCACAGCCCGGTGAACGCGCTGATCACCCGGGGCGGCCGGGGAGCGGGCGTCTCGGCGGCCGAATGGCGCGGCTGCGGCCGGCATGCGCTGCGGCGGTGCCGCAGCGCATGCCGGCCCCGCGCCCGGTTCGCGGGGCGCGGTTCCCTTCCGATGTGACACGGTCCCGTCCCCGGACGGCTACGGCCCGGCAACGGCGCAGGGTCAGCCGGAAAACCGGTTCCCCCGCCGTACCCAACTGCCTAGACTCGCAACGAAATCGCGCACCTCGGTCACGTCGGGGCGCGCACCGTGACCAGCGAGGGGAGACCTGCCGTGCGCTACCGCACCGCTGTCGTCGTTCCCCTGTCGCGGTACGAGGTGATCCTGGTGTCCACCTCCGCCCGGCGCCGGCTGCGCGGCCGGCCCCGGACACCCGAGACGAACGCCTGAACCCCACACCTTCACTGACGGGCCGTCATCGCGGTCGCGCCCTGCCCGGCGCGCCGCGGCCAGGGGTTCCGCGGGCCTGAACGCGGGCCGCCTCGTCCGGGGATCGCGCCGTCTTCTTCCGGATCACCCCGAAGGGCCACGGACCGTGCGTACCGAACCGAACCGCCGACTCACCAGCACACTCGACTGCGTTCGCAATCTGGGCATCCTCGCCCACGTCGATGCGGGCAAGACCACCGTCACCGAACGGATCCTCTACGCCACCGGCACCACCCACAAACGCGGCGAGGTCCACGAGGGGACGACCATCACCGACTTCGACCCGCAGGAACGCGACCGTGGCATCACCATCTTCGCCGCCGCGGTGAGCTGTACGTGGGCGGACCACCGGATCAACCTGATCGACACCCCGGGACACGTCGACTTCGCCGACGAGGTCGAGCGTTCGCTGCGGGTGCTCGACGGTGCGATTGCGGTGTTCGACGCCGTAGCGGGTGTGGAGCCGCAGAGCGAGTCGGTGTGGCGGCAGGCCGACCGGCACGGCGTGCCGCGCATCGCCTTCGTCAACAAGCTCGACCGGCTCGGCGCCCGCCTCGACGCCGCCGTTGCCTCGATCCGGGAGCGGCTGCACACGGTCCCGCTGGTGGTCCAGCTGCCGATCGGGGACGAGGAGCGGTTCACCGGAGTGGTGGATCTGCTGCGCATGCGGGCACTGGTCTGGGCCGACGGCTGTGACACGTACGGGGAAGGGGAGGTGCCCGATGACCTGCGGGAGGAAGCGTCGCGGCGCCGGCGGCTGCTGGAGGAGGCGGTGGCGGAGCTCCACCCGGTCGCACTGGAGGAGTTCTGCGCGCGGTCCACACTCTCCGCGGAGACGCTGGCCGAGGCGTTGCGTGATCTGACCCGTACCGGCGAGGGCGTCGTGGTGCTGTGCGGTTCGGCCTACCGCAACCGAGGTATCGAGCCGCTCCTGGAGGCCGTCGTGGCCTATCTGCCCTCTCCGCTGGACGTGCCGCCGGTGCGCGGCGCGCTCGGCGGTGAGGTGGAGGAACGGACCGCGGATCCGGCGGCTCCGCTGGCCGCGCTGGCGTTCAAGGTGACCGCGACCCCGACGGGCCGGCTGACGTATCTGCGGCTGTACTCGGGCACCCTCAGGAAGGGGGACACGGTGCTGGACGCGGGTGCGCGGCGCAGCGAGCGAGTGGGCCGGATCCTGCGGGTCCAGGCGGACCGCCACGTCGATGTGGACGAGGCGGTGGCCGGCGACATCGTCGCGGTGATCGGTCTCAAGGCCGCCCGTGCCGGTGCCACCCTGTGCGCGCCGGATGCCCCGCTGGTCCTCGAACCGCCCACTGTGGCCGATCCGGTCGTCTCCGTGGCGGTCGAGGCGGGCCGGAACACCGACACGGAGCGGCTGATGTCCGCACTGGCGCGGCTGGCGGAGGAGGACCCCTCGCTGGCGGTGCGGACGGACCCCGAGACGGGTCAGACCGTGCTCTCGGGCATGGGCGAACTCCATCTGGAGGTGGCGGCCGAGAAGATCCGCCGGGCCCATGGTCTTGAGGTCCGGGTCGGCCGGCCGCAGGTCGCACTCCGGGAGACGGTCGTGCGCGGGGTGCCGGGTCTGGTGTACCGGCACGTCAAGCAGGACGGCGGGGCCGGGCAGTTCGCCCATGTCGTGCTCACTGTCGAACCGTTGGGGGACGCCGGTGGTCATGACGGCGAGGGCGGGGCGGAGTTCGAGTTCCGTTCGTCCGTCGTCGGCGGCCGGGTTCCGCAGGAGTACGTCCGGGCGGTGGCGGCCGGCTGCCGGGACGCCCTGGCGGAGGGCCCGCTCGGCGGGCATCCGGTGACCGGGGTACGGGTGACGCTGACCGATGGCGCCACGCATCCCAAGGACTCCTCGGAGATGGCGTTCCGCACGGCCGGGCGTTTCGCGCTCCGGGAGGCGCTGCGTGCCTGCGCGATGGTGCTGCTGGAGCCGGTGGCAGAGGTGACGGTCACCGTGCCCGACGACGCCGTCGGCGGGGTGCTCGGTGACCTGGCGGCACGGCGTGGCCAGGTGTCCGGCTCCACCGCGCGGCCCGGTACGGCGGTGATCACGGCGACCGTGCCGCTGGCCGAACTGTTCGGCTACGCGACCCGGCTGCGCAGCCGGACCCAGGGCCGGGGGACGTTCACCACCCGGGCCACGGGCTACGCCCCGGCGCCGAGCACGGTGTCGGGCCGGTAGTGCCCGGTACCTCCCCGTGTGCGGGCAGCCCGCACACGGGGAGGGAGGCCGGCCCGTCGGTTCCGCGTTTCGCTGGGCGGACCTCGCCGGTGCGATCGATCGCCGTGGTCGTTACAGCTCCGCCGGCCTTGTGGCGGGTGAGGCGTTCCGGATATCCGGGACGCCTCACCCGCCACGAGTCGGGCCCCTGAGCGCCCTGTCCTGGCCTTGTCCGCCGGCGGTCAGCGGGCGGCGGGGGCGGCGGTGTGCTGTTCGAGGCCGCCGAGGATGAGCGCGAGGCCCGCCTCGAACGCCGCTTCGTGATCGAGCGCGGGAACGTCGTCCGGCAGGTCCCCGGCGTCCGGCGCGTCCACGTCCGCCTGCTCCTCCAGTACGCAGCCGACGGTGAAGCGGCCGGCGGCCAGCATGGCCATCTGCGCCTGCCGCTCGGGCACGCCGGAGGCAACCAGGAAGGCCATCTTGCGACGGATCCGGTCCAGGTCGCCGGTCGGGGTGCTGCCCGCGTGCAGGCGTGCGCCGTCGCGGCGCATGAGCAGAGTGCGGCGGAAACTGCGGGAGTTGTCCAGGAACCAGCCCCGCCAGTCGTCCTCGGGCTCCGGCAGGGGGGCGTGGGCGTGCGGAGCCATGGCCGCCTCCGCCATCGCGACCAGCAGGTCCTTCTTGGTCTTGAAGTGGTAGTAGAGCGACGGCTGCTCCACACCCAGGCGCTTGGCCAGCCGCCGGGTGCTGACATTTTCCAGGCCCACGTCGTCCAGCAGGTCCAGCGCCTCGGTGACGACGGTCGCACGGTTCATCTTGGTCACGTTGACAATCTATCGCCGATAGAAGAATCTGGAAAGAAATCAATCACCGATAGATTTTGGAATGGGTCATGACGAACAAGATCGCGAAGCGTTCCCTGCGGATCCTGGTGGCCGGCGGCGGTGTCGCGGGGCAGGCGCTGGCCTTCTGGCTCACGCGCGGCGGTCACGAGGCGACCGTCGTCGAGCGGTTCCCGGCACTGCGCGCCTCGGGGGCGCAGGTGGATCTACGCGGGCAGGGCATCGACGCGGTGGCGCGGATGGGGCTGCTGGAGGAGGTGCGCGGTCAGCTGGTGGACGAGGCGGGCGTGGCCTTCATCGACTCCCGCGGGAAGCCGAAGGCGACGATCATGGCGAACACCTCCGGCAAGGGCCGGCAGACGCTGACCTCGGAGTACGAGATCATGCGCGGCGACCTCGTGCGCATCCTGCACGAGGCGACGAAGGGCGACGCCGAGTACGTCTTCGGCAAGAGCGTCGACGGCTTCGACCAGGACGCCGACCGGGTCACCGCGCACTTCTCGGACGGGACGTCGGGCGACTTCGATCTGCTGATCGGCGCCGACGGGCAGGGCTCACGTATCCGGCGGGCGCTGCTGCCGGAGGGCTTCGACCCGTACTGGCGTGTAGGCATCCACATGGCCTACTGGTTCGTCCCGCGCATCGCCTCCGACACCAACATCCGTGACACCTACATGGTTCCTGGCGGTCGGCAGATCATGCGGCGCAGCCACAACGCGACCGAGACCCAGGCGTACTTCGTGTTGCGCGAGGACTCCGCGGAAGCCTCCGCGATCCACCGGGCTCCCGTCGGAGAGCAGCAGAAGTTCTGGGCCGGGCGGTTCAGGGATGCCGGCTGGCAGACGGAACGGTTCATCGAGGGCATGAAGGACAGCCCGTTCTTCTACTCCCAGGAGGTCGTCCAGGTGCGGAGCGACAGCTGGTCCAGGGGCCGGGTGGTGCTGGCCGGTGACGCCGCGCACTGCGCCTCCCCCTACAGCGGCATGGGGATCTCCGGCGGCCTGGCCGGCGCATACGTCCTGGCCGGTGAGATCAACCGGGCTCCGGACGACCTGCCGGCCGCGCTGGCGAACTACGAGCGCGTCCTGCGGCCTTTCGTCGACGAGATCCAGGGCGAGGTCAATCCGCGCATCCTGCGCGTGGGCATGCCACTGACCAAGCACGCCATCAGCGCCTTCCAGAACGCCACCGCGCTGGCCTGCTTCCTGCGCATCCCCGACCTGGTCGCACGGCTGTCCAAGGAGGACCGCGGCGGCGACTGGCAGCTTCCCGCCTACGCCGACGCCGCCTGAGCGTCCGCCCCGGGCCTCGGGGCCAGGGGCGGAAGCGGCCGTGGTCACCGACACCGTCCGGCGTCTCGCGGATCCGCGCGCGCCCATTCCACGCTTTCCTCGAACGAGCGAGGGAATAAAGCAGCTCGGCATCGGCCGCGTTCCCTGCTCGCCGCCCGATCGCGACTTCTGCGCCGGCCCGCACACGGGACAGCACGACGCCTTGTGCGCGACGTCCTCGTCGCGGACGACGGTCACGGCGGAATTCCCTGACAGCGTAAGTACATGAGCAAGCGAACCATGGGGATCGCGGCGGTCGATTCTCGACTGGCGGGCGGCCGCAGTGGCGGCGCCGTGTCGCGCACCGCACCATCGTAAAGAAACCAGAGGTGACCCGACCCGAGGAAGGCCTATGGTGCTGCAAACCGATCCCGAAATCCTGCGCGAGCTGGTCAACCGCTACGACGAGCTGCAGAGTCTCGACGCCTCCCAGTGGGACTGCACGGTCAGGCCCGGGACCGAGGGCACGCTCTACACGCTCTGCGTGCTTACCGGCATTCGCGACGAGTCGAAAGCCCTGGCTGCCGCTCGGGGCTTGGTCGCGGCCCGCGGCCTCCCTCCAAGGTTCTGGGGCGGCGAATCGGCCTGAGGAAGGACCGGGCAGTCGGCCCGGACTCGCACGCGACGACCCGCGCCCACTCGATGACTACCGGTCGGAGGCCAGCCGGCACAGGCCGCGGATGCGGCCTCGAACTGCGTTCATCAGGTCGCGCGTTCGGGCTCGGCGCACGAGATTCCGGGAGCGGAGCGGCGCCCCCATCGAGCGCGGCACGCTCCCGTCCCGGGGCCCGCACCGCCCGCCGAACCCGACACACCGGCTCACTGCGACCGCTCATTTCGCGTTTGATGCGAGAATTCCGTGAGCCCGCGTACGCCGGTGGCAAATAACGGGTTCTTTCGCCTTATTGTTATGTACTTTCGAGCGTGCACACCCAAGAGTGAAGTTGCCCGAATTTTTGACAGTCGGCTTGCCATTCGGGTGAATCAATTCACGCCGGATCCCGGGCGATGACTCCCGTGCACTCATTCATCAACTCACCTTCTGCCGTGCGGCATTGACATGGAAATCGGCGCGTTTCGCGAAAGAAATTCGAGTGGGTCCTTACACCTCGGATCCGGCGCGGTCGAGCACACAAAGCAGTGATTGCACCACACAACAACACCTCCATAGCATGGCCGCGGTGACGTTTCACGATTCGGACGGAAATGCGTCTGCGCACCCCGGGAAACCGACGGGGCCGACGGACGCGGCAAGCCATCCGAGCTGTCTCAGAGAAACGCACAACCACGAATCCGCGGTCCCGCCACGAGCCTGACCGCCTCCCTCCTTCAGGAGCGGCACACCATGACCGACACAACCAACACCTTGACCGGCTGGTCTCCCGAAGCCATCGTCTTCGACTGCGACGGCACCTTGATGGACACCGAAAGCCACTGGCAGGACGCACGCAGCCAGGTCTTCCGGGACTTCGGCATCCACCCCGCGCCGGGCTTCGCCGAGCGGGCCAAGGGCGTCCATTACATCGACTGCGGTCGGCTGATGGCCCAGGAGGCGGACAAGCCCAAGCTGGCAGCGGAAATGACCGGCTCGCTGCTGCGCCACTTCATGGTTCAGGTCGCCCAGGACCCGGTCACGATGCCCGGAGCCGCCGACTTCGTACGCCGGCTATCCGGCCGCCTGCCACTCGCCGTGGCGAGCAACTGCCCTTTGCAGGTGGTGGAGTCGAGCCTCGACCGGGCCGGCCTGCTCGGCCACTTCGAGCACGTCGTGGTCCCGAGCGAAGAGAACGAAGGGGGCGGGGACGGCAAGCCCGTACGCCCGAAGCCCTGGCCGGACGTCTACGCGACGGCCGCCCGACTCTGCGGTGCCGCACCGCAACGGGCCCTCGCCGTCGAGGACTCGATGACGGGCATCGAGTCGGCCCTGCGGGCCGGGCTGCGTGTGGTCGGGGTGGGCCCGCGCCCACGGCCCGAGGACGCGGCCCGAGCCGACCTGTGGGTGCCGGTCCTGAACGCCCCGGAGCTGTCGGCCTGGGTGGAGTCCTGGCCGGCTCGCGGGGCTCGGGAGTAGCCAGGCAGCCGCTCAGTCCAGCCGCGTGCTGAGATCTTCCACGACCGCTCGGGCGGAGGCGAAGAGCAGCCCGATCCCCACCGCGCCCGGATCCGGAACGCCTTCGGCGCGCTCGCCGAGGTAGCTGGAGCGTCCCATCCGGGCGCGCAGGCGCGCGGTCTCGGACACACCGGCCCAGGCGGCGTCGGCGGCCCGAGCCAGGGCTTCCGCCGGCGGAGTGTCCGCCGGGGCGGTCCGGAGGGCCTGGGCCGCCGGGCCCAGCGCGTCGACGAGGGTCTTGTCGCCGGGCGCCGCGTCCCCCACTCGGCGGATGGCCGCCAGTCCCTCCTCCGCTCCGGCTGCGAGAGCCGGCGTGGTGGCGGCCGCCGCGTCGGCCACGGCGACGGCCAGCGACCGGAACAGCAAGCCGAACAACGGCCCGCTGGTGCCACCGACCTCGTCCAGGAAGGCGGTGGCCGCGGCGTGGAGAGGTGCGGCGGGGGCACTGCGGGACGCGGGGTTCGCGTCGAGATGGCGAAGCGTTGAATGTGCTCCGGTGCTGAGGTTGATGCCGAAATCACCGTCGCCCACCTCTTGGTCCAATGAGGTGAGGCGGTCCTTCGTGGTCTGGACGGTCTGCACGAACCGGCGCATCCAGGCGTCGGTGGAGAACGCGTCGGGGGACGTGCTGGTCGTCATGGGGTGCCTCCCGTGCTCGGGGGAACTCTGTCGGGGACGGCCGGGTTTCCGCCGCCTCCTCACCAGTGCAGGGCGGCGGTCCGCACGGGCGCGTCATACAGGCGCAGGATCTCGTGGTCGGCGGCGAGCAGCGTGATGGAGAAGCCGCGCATGTCCAGGGCAGTGATGTACTCGCCGACGAGGGAACGGGCAAGTTCGATACGGCAATCGTCGAGCAGGCCGCCGAGCTCGGCGTGGACCGCGTACAGCTCCAGCGGGGTGACGGCCCCGAGACCGTTGACCAGGGCGATGACGGAGGAGTCCCGGGCCGGGGAGAGCGCGTCCAGGAGCGCCAGGGCCATGCGCTCGACCAGAGAGCCGAGAGGCCCGCGGGGGACGGTCTGCCGGGCGCGCTCACCGTGGATGCCGACGCCGTACTCCAGTTCCTCCGGATCGAGGAGGAAGGCGGGCCTGCCGGTCGTGGGCGCGGTGTGGGCGGCCGAGGCGACGGCCAGGGTGCGACAGTTTGCCGCGAGGCGGGTGCCGAGCTCCTGAAGTTCGTGGAGGCCGAGGCCGGTGTCGGCCGCCGCCCCGAGTATCTTCTCGATCAGGACGGTGCCGCCCGTGCCCCGACGGCCTGCGGCGATGTCCTCGGAGTCGGTGGCGAGGTCGTCGTCCACCAGGACGCGGGCGCAGGGCACGTCGCGGTGGGCCAGCCTTTCGGCGGCGATGCCGAAGTTGATCCGGTCGCCGGTGTAGTTCTTCACGATGTGCAGCACGCCCTGGGACCGGGCGGCGGCGAGGGATCCTTCGTACACCTGCCGGTTGTGCGGTGAGGCGAAGACGAGCCCCGGGCAGGCGACGTCCAGCATGCCTCGGCCGACATATCCGGCGTGCAGGGGTTCGTGCCCCGAGCCTCCACCCGAGAGGAGGCCGACCCTCCGCGTGGGTGCCGGGTCGCGGGCCAGGAGGAAACCGTGGCCGGGGTCGAGCGTGAGCAGATCCGCATGGGCGCGGGCGAAGCCCCGCAGGGCGTCCGGCACCAGGGTGTCGTCACCGTTCTCGAAATACGATGCCATCCAGGTCCTCCGTCGTCGAGGGCCGCGAGCGGCTGGGCCGGGCCCCTCCCGCCGAGGTGATTTACATGTTGCGTCCCAGGCCATCTCAGGGCAATTCGTAGGACAGTCGGTCATTCATTCGTATGCATCCCCGGCCCCTCCGGCACGGCCGCCCTCTGCGGGGCCGGCCGGGAGGCGGTCATGTCCGCCGCCGGAAGTGTCCACGGAGTCGCGGAGCCTGCGTGCAGGGAGCGCGGCTTCATGAGCAGCGGATCCTGCGGGAACACCGATTTCCGCGCACGATGAGCACTGCACGCGTCGGCTGATCATGAGCAGAGTCGGCTGCCGGGATTCAAGCGGCAGTAACTGTTGGTAGTGGTTCGAAGCGCAGCTCGCCGAGCAGATCTCCGACGCACCCTCCTGAGTAACAGATTGTCGCGCCTCAGTTGATCTGGCCGGTGGCCGGGACTGCGACCTGTAGTGATGTAAGGACAGTTGTCGGCTCCCACTGTGAGCTGGGAACAGATCAGCCCTGGCGGCCCGTGCCGGGGCTGATGTCTTCCCCAGGCACCGTCAGTGGTCGGCGGACCCGCGTGCGGGAGGTAGGGCAGGCAGTTGGCCTGCTGCTCGGATGTGGTGGTGCAGGGCGGCAGCGTCGGCCTCCAGTCCCCGGTCTGTGTAGATGGAGGCTGCTTCCTGCCAGCAGTCGACTGCCTCACTCGCGCGGCCGAGGCTTTGCAGCGAGGTGGCGAGAACGGTGAGAGGCCAGGCGAGGGTTTCTTCCTGGCTGCCCAGGGACGCGCGGCCGAGTGCGATGGCGTGTCGGCAGTGAACGATCGCTGTGTCGTGGTCGCCGATGCCCTGCCAGCCAACGGCGATGGCCGCGAGAGCGCATGCTTCGCCGTCGGTGTCGCCAAGTTGGTGGCGCAGTGCCGCGCTGCGTGTGCCGCAGTCGATGGCCTGCTGGTAGTTTCCGAGGTCGGTATGGAGGTTGGCGAGTTGGCCTTCCGCCACCGCTTCCCACCGGCCGGTGTCGAATCCTCTGCTGAGCAGGCGGGCTTCGTCAAGGTGGTGCTGCGCTTCGACGAGGCGGGTCTGGCGGCGCAGTAGCTGGCCGAGTTCGATGCGGGCGGCGATCTGGACGTGGACGTTGCCGGCGTCCTGGGCGAGTCGGCAAGCGCAAGTGAGGTCCGACTGCGCGTCGGGGTGCTGCAGGTGCGCCAGCGCCTCGCCGCGGGCGAGTAGGGCGTTCGCTTCGTGGACGGTTCGACCGGACCGCCGTGCTGCGTGCAGACCCGCGCTGGCAGTACCGACGCGTTCCTCCCAGCCGCCCATGAGCACGAGGAAGCCGAGAGCGTCGACGAGGTACAGGGCGTGGTCGTCCATGGTGCGGTCCACCGCGTGGTACAGAGCGGCGATCAGGTTGGCGCGTTCGTCGGTGAACCAGGTCCAGGCAGCGTCACGGTCGGCCAGGGGCAGGGGGTGGTCGGGCTCTGCGACGGTCGTCACCACGCGTGTGCAGGTCGGGTAGAGCCGGCGGTCGGCGGTGTGAGCGGTGTGGCTGTACCAGGTGAGCATGGCGTCGAGGGCGTCGCGCCGCTGATCCTCGGTGTCGTGCTCACCGGACAATTCTTCCGCGTAGGCGCGCAGAAGGTCGTGGAAACGGTATCGGTCGTGTGCGATGGGTTCGATGAGGTGTGCGTCGGCCAGCGCGTTGAGCAGTTGCCGTGTCCGGCGTGGTGGCCGATGCGCGAGGGCTGCGGCCGCGGGTGTCGAGATGTCCGGGCCCGGGTGCAGGCCCAGGCGCCGGAACAGGTTCGCCTGCCCGGTCGTCAGTTGATCGTAGGACCAGGCGAGCACGCTGCGGACCGCCGCGTAGGGGTCGCGGCCCCAGCTCAGCGCGTCGAGCTTGGAGTTCTCGTCGGCGAGCTCACCGACGATGTCGGCGACGGAGACGTTTTCGTACGCAGCTGCGCGCCCCGCGGCGATCCGCAGCGCCAGAGGCAGCCGCGCACACAGCTGGATGAGGTTCTCCACCGCGGCGGGTTCCGCCTGGGCTCGGGAAGGACCGATGACGCCGATGACCAGGTCCAGCGCCTCGGACGGGGCGAGCACGTCGAGGGTGAGCCGTTGCGCGGCTTCGGTGACCACCAGGCCGGTCAGGCTGTCACGGCTGGTCACCACCACCATGCAGCCGGGTGCTCCGGGCAGCAGCGGCCGGACCTGCTCGGCGCTGTGGGCGTTGTCCAGCACGATCAGCATGCGCCGTCCCGCCACGAGTGTGCGGAAGAGTCCCGAGCGGGCGCCGGTCCCAGCAGGTACCGCCGCCGGGTGTACGCCGAGCGCGACCAGGAAGTCGTCGAGGATCTCTTCCGGATGCGCGGGCTTGCCGGGACCGTAACCGCGAAGATTCGTGTGGAGTGTGCCGTCGGGGAACCGGTCCTGGACGCGGTGGGCCCAGTGCACCGCGAGCGTCGTCTTGCCTACTCCGCCCGAGCCGTCGAGTGCGGAGATCACCACGGCCTGCCCGGCGACCGGCGGTAGCAGGGCGTCGAGCGCGTCCAGGTGATCAGCCCGGCCAACGAAGTCTCGGACCGCTTGCGGAAGTTGACGGGGCACTGACGGGGCGAGAGACCCCGGCTGTCTCATGGCGGGCATGCGGTGGACGCCCTGAGTGCGATGGTCCGGGCGGGACCTGGGTTGTTCACCGCGCAGGATCCGCTCATGCAGGCGCCGCACATCCGGCCCGGGGTCGACTCCGAGTTCTTCGGCGAGGCGGATTCTGAGGCGATGGAAGACGTGCAGCGCGTCCGCGCGTCGTCCGCAGTGGACCAGCGCCTCCATCGACAGCGTGTGCAGGGTCTCGCGCAGTGGATGGTCGTGCACGAGATCTGCCAGGTCATCGGCGACCTGGTGGTGCTCGCCCAGTTCCAGCTGCCATGTGACAGACAGTTCCAGCGCGCTGAGTCGCTGCTCGTCCAGCCGTGCGGCGGATCTGGTCAGCGCTGCGGTGCCTAAACCCTCAAGCGCGGTCCCGCGCCAGAGGTCCAGTGCTGTTCGGATCTCCGCGACCGCCTGATGCAGTCTTCCCTCGGCTGCGTGGCGACGGCTCTCGGCGACTCCAGCGGCGAACCGGAGCGAGTCGAGGTCCTGTTCCCCGACGCGGATCAGGTAGCCGGTGTCCTCGGTACGGATGAGCCGCTGTGCGGTGTCGCCCAACCGCTCACGCAGCGCCGACACCGAGTTCTGCAACTGCTTCACTGCAGTCACGGGCGGCTCGTCGTCCCAGGTCATGTCCGCGAGCCTGGACAGCGGCACCACCGAGTTCGGTGCCAGCAGCAACGCGGCCAGCACCCGCTGCCGCCGCGCTCCCGGCACCGGTAACCGTTCCTGGCCCGTCCGGACCTCAAGCGTGCCCAGTACGCGAAAGTCCATCCCCCGAACCGCCCCCCGTCACCCAAGGTAACCCGTCGGAGCATAGCGTGCGCGGAAAATGGTCCCTCAACGCCGGTGGTGACGCGGTGATGACGACATGGTGACGGCTCACGAGAAGGTCATCGACATCGCCACCCATCCCGGTCACTGGCAAGGGCACGCCGCCCCTGCCCCGCACGACCCCGGCCGGTGGTCGATCGCCGATCAGGCGAGGAGGGAAGCGAGATCCCTCTTCCTCGCACGGAGCATCAACACAGAGGACGGAAAACAATGAGAAAGCTCATCGGCAGTCTGTTCGTCATCAGCATCGTGCTGATCGCGACACCGGCTTCGGCCTCACCCGGGACGGAACTCACACCGACGGCCTCGACCGGGTCGTACTGCTCGACAAGCCTGAGCACAGGCCGGTCCGCCTGCTTCGAGAACGAAGCCGCCTTGAAGCAGCACGTGTCGGCGTCAGCGGAGTTGGATCTGGTCTACCTCTACAACTGGTACAACTTCCAGGGGGGAGGGGGCTACAAGGTCCTGACCGGCAGCCATGCCTGTTCGGCGGAGACCAGCACGGTGGAGTACTACGACGGCAACCTCGGCGACAACACCTGGTATCCCAACGGGTTGAACATGAACGACTCCGTCACGTCCGTCCAGACCGCGAACCAGTGCGACGTCAAGCTCTTCGAGGGGACGAACTTCACCGGAGCCTCCACCACGTACATCGACAAGTGCTCCTTCCTCGGCGGAGGAGGAACAGGCGACTGCCCGGCCGGCAACTGGAACGACAGGGCCAGTTCCTACTACATCAGCTGACGACCGAGCGCGCGAGACGGGCCCCGCACAGTTGAAGCCCTGCGCCCCGGCCCTGACCTTCACTGCTGGCGTCTCCAACTGATGCAGCGGGTGCCCCGCTTGCGGTGATGCCCGAAACCCCGAAACCCTGAAACGTTCCGGGCATCACCGTCTTCAACAGGTGCGCCAACCACCATCAACGAGCCGCCGCCGGCTGCTCACTGGGCTGCGTCTCCGGGCGCATACAGAAGATCGTCGACAGCCACCAACTGACCGCTACCGAACGTTACCGTTGCTCACGATTACGCGGAAGTGCTCGCGAAGCTGCGGAACCCACAGCCGGGGTCAGAGCACGGGGACGGGGAAAGTCGGGTACTCCACCCCGGAGACGTGCTGGACGACCCGGACGACCTGGCAGGAGTAGCCGAACTCGTTGTCGTACCAGAGGTAGAGGATCGCGTTGTCGCCCTCGACCTGGGTGGGGCCTGCGTCCACGATGGAGGCGTGGCGCGAGCCGATGAAGTCGCTGGAGACCGCGTCCGGGGCGGTGGTGAAGTCGATCTGGCGCTTGAGCGGCGAGGTCAGCGACACCTCGCGGAGGTGGTCGAGGACCTCCGCGCGGGTCGTCTCACGGCCGAGCTTCAGGCTGAGGATCGCGATCGAGACGTCCGGCACCGGAACCCGGATCGAGCTTCCGGTGATCGTCGCGTCGAGGTCCGGCAGCGCCTTGGCCACGGCGGACGCCGCACCGGTCTCGGTGATGACCATGTTGAGCGGTGCCGAACGGCCGCGCCGGTCGGAGCTGTGGTAGTTGTCCAGCAGGTTCTGGTCGTTGGTGAACGAGTGGATCGTCTCCACGTGACCGCGCAGGACGCCGTACTCGTCCGCCATCGCCTTCAGCGGCGGGACGATCGCGTTGGTGGTGCAGGAGGCGCAGGAGATGATCGGCTCGTCCGGCTTGATCATGTCGTGGTTGACGCCGTGGACGACATTGGGGACGTCGCCCTTGCCCGGTGCGGTGAGGACGACCTTGGCGATGCCGGGGCGCAGGTGCTGGGACAGCCCCTCGCGGTCGCGCCACCTGCCGGTGTTGTCGATGAGGACGGCGTCCTTGATGCCGTACGCCGTGTAGTCCACCGTCGTCGGGTCGTCGGAGTAGATCACCTTGATCTCGTTGCCGTTGGCGATGATCTTGTTGTTCGCCTCGTCGACGGTGATCGTGCCCTGGAACTGGCCGTGGATCGAGTCGCGGCGCAGCAGCGAGGCGCGCTTGACGATGTCCTGGCCGGCGGCCTTGCGGACGACGATGGCACGCAGCCGGAGCCCGTTGCCGGAGCCCGCCTTCTCGATGAGCAGCCGGGCCACGAGGCGGCCGATGCGGCCGAACCCGTAGAGGACGACATCGCGCGGCTCGCGGCGCTCGATCTTGTCGGCCCCGGTGGCGCCCGCGACGGCCCCGGCGGTGAACTCCGCCTCGCAGAGGCCCCGGTCGTCGGTCCGGTACGTCGCGGCGAGCATGCCGATGTCGATCTGGGACGGGCCGAGGTCGAGGGTGGTGAGCGCCTTCAGGAACGGCAGCGTCTCGGTGACCGAGAGCTCCTCACCGGCGATCTGCCGGGCGAACCGGTGGGTCTTGAGGATGCTGACCACCGACTTGTTCACCAGGGAGCGGCTGTGCAGCAGGACGGTGACGTCCCGCTCCCGGTGCAGCTTCCCGATGATCGGGATCATCGACTCCGCGATCTCCTCGCGGTTCTTCCAGTTGGTGAACGAGTCGTCATTGACAGTCACAGGTTTATCTTTCGAGCTAGGGGGCGCTCATATGGTAACCCGCTGTTGTTCTGATCATCGAGACGGTTCCCCCGCCGCCGCGTCCCGGCCTCGTCCGCGTACACACGGCGGACACGAAGTCGTCATGAAGGACGCGGAATGCGTATTCAACTCGGCTGGTTCTGAACTGACATGACTGTTGGAGTAGCCATCGGTGCGACCGGCACCGGCAACCAGATCGATGCCAGCGTGCGCCTTGCCGCGGAGGCCGCGGCCGCAGGGCTGCGGTCCGCCTGGTTCGGGCAGACCTTCGGGGCCGACTCGCCTCAGCTCGCGGCGATCGTCGGACGGGAGGTGCCCGGCATCGACGTGGGCACATCCGCGATCCCCGTCTTCGGCCGCCACCCGCTGATCGTGTCCAGCCAGGCCCTGACCGCACAGGCGGCCACGCACGGCCGCTACCACCTGGGACTGGCGCTCGGCACCAGACTGCTGACCGAGGGGGGCTTCGGCATCCCGTACGAGCGGCCCATCGCCCGTCTGCGGGAGTTCCTGACCGCGCTGCGGCAGCTCACCGAGACCGGCACCGCCGACTTCCACGGCGAACTGCTCACCGCGAGCACGCCGGTTCCCGCGCACGTGCCCGGGGCGGAGGCGGGCGTGCCGCTGCTCGTCGCCGCGATGGGCCCGCAGGCGCTGCGCGTCAGCGGCGAGCTGGCGGACGGGATCCTGCCCTATCTCGCCGGACCCCGGGCCCTGGCCGAGCACATCGTGCCGGCCGTCACCGCGGCGGCGCGGAACGCGGGCCGTCCGGCGCCCCGGATCGTGGCGCTGGTGCACGGGGTGGTCACGAGTGACCCCGACGCCGCGCGCGCGACGGCCACCGAGCAGCTCGCCTTCTACGAGCAGATCCCCTCCTACGCACGGGTCGTGGAACTGTCCGGCGGGAATCGAGCCGCCGACGTGGCCGTGATCGGCGACGAGCGGACGGTCGCCGCCGAGGTCCAGCGCTACCGGGACGCCGGGGCCACCGAGGTGGTGTTCTCGGGTACGGACCTGGCCGGGGAGGCCGACCGGCACCGGACGTGGGCACTGCTGGGAGAGCTGGCCGGCTGAGCCACCCGCACCGCAGGATCCTGCGCCACGGCAGGCCTCGTCCGGCCCCTCCCTCTCCCCCGCGCCCCCGTCTGCACCGGTACGGGGCGGGAGGCAGGGGGCCGGACCGTATGTCCAGGACAGTATTTGTTCTGACATATATACGTACAGAGCTAGAGTCGAACGTGCGGCATACTGATTTCGTGGCAGAACGTTCTGAGGAGCCCGACGTGGAGTCGATCACCAGGCTGATCACCATCGACCGGAGCAGCCCGGTACCGCTGTACTTCCAGGTCGCACAGCAGCTTCAACAACTCATCGAGTCAGGCACGTTGGCACCGGGGACGCGGCTGGAGAACGAGATCGCGCTGGCCGACCAGTTCGGGCTCTCCCGGCCGACCATGCGCCAGGCCATGCAGCATCTGGTGGACAAGGGACTGCTCGCCCGCAAGCGGGGGGTCGGCACCCAGGTCGTCAACAACCGGGTACGCAGGCAGATCGAGCTCACCAGTCTGTTCGAGGATCTCAAACGCGATGGCCGGCGGCCGCGCACCGACCTGCTGTCAATGCTGACCGTGCCCGCCTCCGACAGGATCGCCGCCGCCCTCAAGATCGAACCCGGTGCCGGCACCGTGGCCCTGCGCCGGCTGCGATACGCGGACGACGAACCCATAGCGGTCATGGAGAACCATCTGCCGGCGGACCTCCTGGGCCTGACGGAGGAGGAGCTCACCGGGCACGGCCTCTACGAGCTGCTCAGGCGGGCGGGCATCGCACTGCGCACCGCAGAGCAGACCATCGGAGCGCGCCGGGCCACCGCACCGGAGGCCCGGCTGCTGGGCGAGCCCCGCGGCGGCACCCTGCTCACCATGGAGCGCACGGTCCTCGGGGACGCGGGGTGCCCGGTCGAGTTCGGCTCTCACCTGTACCGGGCGTCCCGGTACTCGTTCGAGATGACCCTGACCGCACAGTGAACCGCGCGCCCCGGTGGCCCGTATCGGCCGGAGCGCGCCGTTCGCCGGACGTCAGCCGGAGCGCAGGGCGTTGAGCCGGGCGGCCTGACGCGTCAGGTGGTCGCGCTCAGCCAGGTCGGGCGCCTTCAGGGCCGCCTCCGCGTACAGCCGTGCCGCCCTCGCGTGGTCGCCGTCGCGCTCGTGGAGGTACGCGGCCGCCGCGGTGTACCGGGGCAGCGATTCGTCCAGCGCCGCGAGCGCCGCCAGTCCGGCCCTCGGCCCGTCCGCCTGACCCACGGCCACCGCACGGTTGAGCCGGACGACCGGGCTGTCGGTCAGGCGCGCGAGCTCGTCGTACCACTCGACGATCTGCACCCAGTCGGTCTCCTGCGCGCTGGGCGCGTCGGCGTGGAGTGCCGCGACGGCGGCCTGGGCCTGGAACTCGCCCAGCCGGTCACGGGCGAGGGCCGTCTGCAGGATCTCGACCCCCTCGGCGATCAACGCGGTGTCCCACCGGCTCCGGTCCTGCTCGGCCAGCGGCACCAGGCTGCCGTCGGACGCGGTCCGGGCGGCGCGCCGGGCGTGGTGGAGCAGCATCAGGGCGAGCAGCCCCGCCACCTCCGGGTGGTCGATCCCGGCCGCGAGCTGCCGGGTGAGCCGGATCGCCTCGGCGGCCAGGTCCACGTCGCCGGAGTACCCCTCGTTGAACACCAGGTAGAGGACGCGCAGCACGGTGGCGACATCGCCCGGCCGGTCGAACCTCCCGCCGGAGACGGTGCGTTTGGCCCGGCTGATGCGCTGGGCCATGGTCGCCTCCGGCACCAGGTAGGCCTGGGCGATCTGGCGGGTGGTCAGTCCGCCGACGGCACGAAGCGTGAGCGCGACGGCGGACGACGGCGTCAGGGACGGGTGGGCGCACAGGAAGTAGAGGTGGAGCGTGTCGTCCACCGCGGTCGCGGGTCCGGGCGCCGGACGCTCCTCGACGAGGTCCTCGCGCCGCCGGCGGGCGGCGTCCGCCCGGGTGGCGTCGAGGAACCGCCGCCAGGCGACGGTGACCAGCCAGCCCTTCGGGTCCCGCGGCCGGTCGGCCGGCCAGACCCGGACCGCCTCGGCCAGCGCGTCCTGGACGGCGTCCTCGGCCGCCGCGAAGTCGGCTCCGCGGCGGACGAGGATCCCGAGCACGCTCGGTGTGAGGCTCCGGAGCATGACGTCATCCATCGACGAGGTCACTCCGTGATGGTGGGCGGCTCGGTCAGGAACGGGCGCAGCTCCAGCCACTCGTGAATCGGGTTGCCGCCCGCCCCGGGCGCGGCCGACAGTTCCCCGGCCAGCTCGACGGCGCGCTCGTAACTGTCGACGTCGATCACCATCCAGCCGGCGATGAGGTCCTTGGTCTCCGCGAACGGGCCGTCGGTGACCGGCGGGCGGCCCTCGCCGTCGTACCGGACGAAGGTCCCTTCCGGGGCGAGCGCCTGGCCGTCGACGAACTCGCCGGTCCCCTCCAGCCGGGCCGCGAAGTCGTTCATGTACTTCATGTGGGCCGAGATCTCCTCCGGCGTCCACTGATCCATGCAGACGTCGTTGACCGCGGCCGGGGCGCCTCGGTAGTGCTTGAGAAGCAGGTACTTCGCCATGGTGTTCTCCTCGACGCTGGTGCGAACCGTTGTGGTCGCGTTCACTACGGGGACGGAGCCGGTCCCGGGTTCTCGACATCATCGGCAGGAAAAGTTTCCCACCCCTCGGCCCTGCGATCATCCTGAACGTCCTCGGGGCCTCATCGGGGCTTCACCGGCGCTTCATCGCGGTCCGCGAGACCGCCCACGTCGCCCTGTCCGGCGCCGGGCCCCGGCGCCCGCTGGTAAAATGGGCCGACGCTTGCGACATAGCCGGGGCCCGTGCCGAGGAGCACGGGCCCCGGCGCGTTACGGAGGCCCCCCCACCTGAGGAAGGTTCCCCCCATGAACGCGAAGCCGCCCGCCTCCGGACGCCCCGGTGGCCGCACGAACCGCCGGGCCGAACCGGCCCGGGGTGCGCTCGGCACGCCCTCGGCAGCGGGCGCGAGCCCGGGGCTGCCGCCCGCCGGATCCTTCGCGGAGCTGGGACTGCCCGACGCGCTGCTGACGGCGATGACCGGCCACAAGGTCACCGAGCCCTTCCCCATCCAGGCGGCGACACTGCCCGACGCGCTGGCCGGCCGGGACGTGCTGGGGCGGGCGCGGACCGGTTCCGGCAAGACGCTGGCCTTCGGGCTGGCCCTGCTGGTGCGGACCGCCGGGCGGCGCGCGGAGGCGAAGCGTCCCCTCGCCCTGGTGCTCGTCCCGACGCGGGAGCTCGCCCAGCAGGTGGGTGACGCGCTGGAGCCGTACGCGCGCGTGCTCGGGCTGGGGATGACGACGGTCGTCGGCGGGCTGTCGATGAACCGGCAGGCGGCCGCGCTGAAGTCGGGTACCGAGGTGGTCATCGCGACCCCGGGACGGCTCTGCGACCTGATCTCGCGGCGCCACCTCCACCTGGACCGGGTGGGGATCGCCGTGCTCGACGAGGCGGACCAGATGTGCGACATGGGCTTCCTGCCGCAGGTCTCGGAGATCCTGGACCAGGTTCGCCCCGACGGCCAGCGACTGCTCTTCTCGGCCACGCTCGACCGGAACGTCGACCAGCTGGTGGAGCGCTACCTCCACGAGCCGGTGCTCGTCTCGGTCGACCCGGCCCGCGCCTCGGTCACCACGATGGAGCACCACGTCCTCAACGTGCACGCAGCCGACAAGTACGCGGCGGCGACCGAGATCGCCGCCCGCGAGGGGCGGGTGCTGATGTTCCTGGACACCAAGGCGGGGGTGGACGCCTTCACCCGCCATCTGAAGAGCAGCGGAATCCCGGCGGCCGCCCTGCACAGCGGGAAGTCGCAGCCGCAGCGCACACACACGCTGGACCAGTTCAGGAGCGGCGCCGTCACCGCCCTGGTGGCCACGAACGTGGCGGCCCGCGGCATCCACATCGACGAGCTCGACCTGGTGGTGAACGTGGACGCGCCCACGGACTCCAAGGACTACCTGCACCGCAGCGGCCGCACCGCGCGGGCCGGCCAGTCGGGCAAGGCCGTCACACTCGTCACGCCGGGCCAGCGGCGGGACGTGAGCAAGCTGATGTCAGAGGCCGGGATCCGGCCGACGGTCACTCAGGTGCGGTCGGGAGAGGCCGAGTTGACGCGCATCACCGGCGCCAAGCGCCCGCCGGTGGCCAAACCCGTACAGACCGGCAGGCGGCCGTTCCGAGGGATGGGGGCCCAGGCCCCGAAGGAGAGCCGCCGCGCCGCACAGTCCCGCCAGGCGGCAGAGGCCCGCAGGGCGTCCCAGGTGCGCAAGGGCCGCTGACCGCCGCGAGCCCGGCCGGGGCGGGGCGGGGCGGGCCCCGGGGGGGTGGCCCCGGAAACAGGTCAGGACAGGTCAGGGCCGGTCTGGGACACTCCGAGACCGGCTCTGACCTGTGACTCTTTCGAGTCGGGACGACAGGATCTGTCCAACGCCTACGCTCCTGCGGGACGCCCGGCCTCCACCACCGATGCCTCGGGCGCATCCACCGCGTGCACCCACTTCGATGACGGCCTGCCGACCACCACCACAGCCCGCAAGATCATCCAGGCCGTGGTCACGTGCCGTCGTCGGCGGCGCCGGCCTTGCGGCCCGGCGGCCCGCATCACTCGTGCGACACGACGACGGCCGCGGCCGGCACCCTCGCGCTTGAGCGCGGCATGCACGCATGGGGCCGTAGGTTCCGCGAAATATCGCCTGCCGCGGACGCCTGTGACATGGAGGGATTCCGCCACAGCCCTATGCACCTCTGAGCCGGGGAGGGAGCAGGTGTGCGGGGTCGACGGACAGAATGTATCCGCTGTGTATGCCCGCCTCCTTGAATCGCCGTGTCACCCGACGCACGACGACAAGGGGAGAACCATGCACAGGAATTTCCGCCGGTCGCTGATCACCATGAGCGCGGTCGCGGCCACCGTGTTCACCGTTCCAACCGCTGTCGCGGCGCCGGACGTGAACTCGTCGGAAACCGCCATGGCCGCACGGCCCGCCTTCAAGATGCCCTTCGAGTGCAACCAGACATGGCTCGGCAACAACTGGTCGGGGCACAGTCCCGCGCACTCGATCGACTGGAACCACTACGACGCGAACGGCACCCCGGACGACGAGGGCCGCCGCGTGTTCGCCAGTGCCGGTGGCACGGTCGCGGAGTCGTACTACTCGACGGGCGCCGGGTACGGGAACACCATAGTCATCAGTCACGGGGGCGGCTGGCAGACACGGTACGCCCATCTGAAGACGCGTTCGGTGGCCGCGGGCGCCACGGTGAGCGTCGGCCAGCAGATCGGCGAGGTCGGAAACACGTCCGCCCTCTACGACCTCTCCCCGCACCTCCACTACGAGCAGAAGCTCAACGGCGCGGTCGTCGTCGCGGTCGTCCAGGGTGTCACGTGGAGCGACTACCTCAAGCGCAACCAGGTCAGCAACAACAGATGCTGACGTACCGTCGGGTGTCGGCGGGAGGACCGGCCGGCACCCGATGACCCCCTGTGCCAGGTGCGGGTGCGACGGCGGTCGCACCCGCACCTGTTTTCGTCGGCGCCCCTCAGCGCATCGAGCGGAGTTTGGCGTCCACCAGTCCGGCCTCGTCGGGCAGGCCCAGGCGGCGCCAGGTCGCGAGGGATCGGTGGAAGTAGTGCCGCGCGGTCTGCTTGCGGCCCGTCGCGTCGTGCAACTCGCCCAGCAGGCCCGCCACCCGGGCCTCGGCGCGGCGGTCCCCGAGCTGCTGCTGCACAGCGAGTGCACCGATCAACAGCGCCGACGCCTCACCGGCGTCGCCCTGCCGCAGACACAGTTCCGCGATGCTCTGCTGCACGTACGCGGCGCAGTGCAGGTCGGCCAACTCGTCGAAGATGCCGAGGGCTCGCTCCAGCTCGCCACGCGCCGCCTGCGGTTCTCCACGCAGTTCGTGCAGCACCGCGACCCTGCGGCGCACCTGTGCCTCGCGGTGCCGGTCTCCGTCGGCACGGGACAGCTCCAGGGCCCCTCGCAGCCAGCCGGCCGCGGCCTCCGGGTCCTTGCGCTCCAGCCAGACGGAGGCGATCGCGTTGCGTGCCACCGCCTCGCCGTGCCGGTCGCCGTGCGCGGCGAAGTCCTTGAGCGCGGCGGTGAA
Source organism: Streptomyces sp. AW19M42 (assembly GCA_000470535.1). Lineage (GTDB taxonomy): Bacteria > Actinomycetota > Actinomycetes > Streptomycetales > Streptomycetaceae > Streptomyces. The sequence goes on along the minus strand of CBRG010000086.1, from coordinate 23,767 downwards.
CGTCCCGAGCGCGGCGCCGAGATCACCCACGATCCGGTGGACCGAGCCGGACCCCACCGCGGCGATAGCCTCCCCCGTGGGGTGTCCGAGCTCAGCGAAGAGCGCCCTGGCCCGGTCGAAGGAGGCGAGCGCGTCCGGGTACCTGTCCTGGTAGAGATGAAGCTGGCCGAGGTTGCGCAGCAGGGCCGCAGCCCTGACGTCGTCGTGGTGCGGCATGGCGTCGAGCACGAGCCGGTGGGTCCGCAGCCAGTCCCCGTAGTAGCCGCGCATGTCGAAGAAGCCCGCCAGTTCGATCGCCAGGTCGGCGGCCCTGTCGGTCCGCCCGAGCCGGACCGCGGCGTCGACGGCGGCGACGAGGTTGCGGTGCTCGCTCTCGAACCAGTCCACGGGCCGGGCGCGCACCATGGGGACGACATCGTGCGCCGGTCCGTCCGGCAAGCCCCGCTCGTCGGGCTCGCCCAGCACACCGAGGAAACGGGTGGGCATGGCAGCGTTGGCGGAGCGGGCGAGGGCGGTGAGCGCGTCTATGACCCGCAGGCGCCGCCGCAGCCGCATCTCCTGATTGTCCGTCAGGACCAGTTCGCGGGCGTAGCACCGCAGTAGGTCGTGCATGCGGTAACGGTTCAGGCCGAGACGGTCTCTGCCGACGACTTCGACGAGGTGCTCGTCGAGCAGGGTGTCCAGACCCCCCGCCGTCTCACTGTCGCATCCCGTCGCAACGGAGACGAGCCAGCCCGGGACGGCGTCGTCGGGCAGGTCTCCGAACGTGCGGAAGGCAGCGGCGGCGGGCTCGGGCAGATGGCGGTAGCTGAGTTCGGTGCCCGCCCGCACCTCCAGCTCGCCGAAGCGGACCGCCCCGAGGCGACCGCGCTCGTCGCGCAGCGAGTCGGCCAGCGTGCCGACGCTCCAGCCGGGCCGGTTCACGAGCCGGGCGGCCGCGATCCGTACCGCCAGCGGCAGTGATCCGCACTCGGCGAGGACACGGTCGGCGTCGGCCCCCTCCCGGCGCAGCCGGTCCGCGCCGACGATGGCCCCGAACAGGGCGCGGGCGTCATCGTGCCGCATCAGCCCGAGCGGGCAGGCACGCGCCGGCAGGCCGGGCATCCGGCGCCGCGAGCTGACCAGCACCGCCGAACCGCCGGTGCCCGGGAGCAGGGGGCTCACCTGTGCGCTGCCCAGGGCGTCGTCGAGCACGATGAGGAATCGCCGCTGGGCCAGTCGGGCACGGAACATCGCGGCGCGTTCGCCCGGTTCACCGGGTATCGCACTGTCGATGACGCCCAGGCCGCGCAGCATCTCGGCCAGGACGTCCGCCGGCTCACGGGGGCACTCGCTCGTCCCGGCCAGGTCGACGAAGAGCTGCCCGTCCGGGAACACGTCACGTACCCGGTGGGCGACATGCACGGCCAGCGTGGACTTCCCGACCCCCGGCGGCCCCGACACCGCCGCGACCACGGGCTGCCGGCCTGCGGTGGACAGTAACTCCTCCAGGTCGGCGATCTCGACGGCACGTCCGGTGAAGTCGATGATGTCCATCGGGAGTTGGCAGACGGACACGGGCGTTGCCGCGCGATGGCGGCCGGGGTAGCCGTTGACCTCGGCGCCGATGGCCCGCAGCGGTTCGCTCGGCTCTATCCCCAGCTCGGCGGCGATCACCTGCTCGGCCTCGGCGTACGCGGACCGCGCCTCGGCGCTGCGGCCCGCGTCGCTCAGCGCGTGCACGAGCATCCGCCACAGGTCCTCCCGCAGAGGGCTCTCGGTCAGCCGGGACCGCAGGTCGGAGACCAGGTGGGCGTAGTCCCCGAGCCGGAGCCGCAATTCGAGGCATTCGTCGACAGCGATGGACCGCAACCCCTCCATGCGCGTGATGGCCGGGTCCCACACCACGCTGGAGGGCACGTCCTGGAGCACCCCGCCCCGCCACAGCCCCAAGGCCATTTCGTAGGCACGCAGTGCCGCGGCGTCCGCACCGCGGTCGCGGGCGGCGCGGGCCGCGGCGAGCTGCTGCTCGAAGAGCAGCATGTCCACCTCCCCGGGCTCGATGCCCAGCGAGTAGCCGGAGGGCTCGGTACGCAGTCCGTCGACCGCCGTGGGGGGAAGCCGCAGCCGCAGCGTCCGTACATACGTGCGCACGTTGGCGACCGCGGACCGAGGTGCGCCACCGGGCCACAGGACCTCAGTCAGCAGGTCCAGTGAGACGAAGCCGTTCGGCTGGAGCAGCAGAGTCGCCAGTACGGCCCGGGGCTTGGCCCCGCCGATCCGTACCGGGACACCGTGCGCCCTCACCTGGAGCGGCCCCAGGACCCCGAATGTCGGCTCCCTCACCGCAGTCCTCCGTGGTTTCGGTAACTTCGGTGCAGCGTAACGATGTTCGAAGCCTCGCCAGACGAAATCCGGGGTGACGACTCCCACTCGATCCGTTCAGCGCCCACCGTCGATCTCGACGCGTGGATCAGGCCGCCCACCCGGCGCCGCGCCCGGCAGGGTACGGCCCCCTGGCCGGATGCTCCTCAGGACGTTCCTTCAGGCCCGATGGTCCATGGCTGGACCACCGTGAATGCCGCTCCGCGGGGCCGACACGGGCGCCCGGACCCGAGGGCCCACTTCGGCGCGCTACGCGTATCGCGCTCACCGGGTCCCTTCGTCATGACCCGCTGACTCGATCAAGGCCGCTGGTCCCCGACTGGCCCCAGGAATGACCAAGAGCCGGTTTCGGATTGCTCCGAAACCGGCCCTGATCTGCGACTGTCTCCAGTCGGGACGACAGGATTTGAACCTGCGACCCCTTGACCCCCAGTCAAGTGCGCTACCAAGCTGCGCCACGTCCCGATACCCGCCTGACCTGGGGTTTCCCCCTGGTCGAACGCGCATGAGAACAATACCGCACTTCAACGGGTGGTTACGAACACCTTTGAGCTCTTGACCTCAACCATGCTTGATGTTGAACGCTGTGGCACATGACGCAAACGGCCGCCCTCCCCGCTCCCGCCTACCGCGATCTGCACCGGCTGATGAGCCTGATGACCGGCGACGAGAAGCACGATCCGGCCGCCACCTCGACGCTCGACACCCTGTGGGTGCTCTACGACCGGGTACTGCGGGTGTCACCGCAGACCGTGGACGCCCCCGACCGCGACCGTTTCCTGCTGTCGAAGGGGCACGGGCCGATGGCGTACTACGCCGTCCTCGCCGCGCACGGGTTCTTCGGCGAGGAGCTGCTGGCGGGCTTCGGCTCGTACGACTCGCCACTCGGCCACCATCCGGACCGGCTGCTGGTGCCCGGCGCCGAGATCGGCAGCGGTTCGCTGGGGCACGGACTGCCGCTGGCCGTGGGCACCGCGCTGGGGCTGCGGGCCCAGGGGCTGACCGGCCCTCGCGTGTGGGTGCTGACCGGGGACGCCGAACTGGACGAGGGCAGCAACCACGAGGCGATCGCCTACGCGGCCCCTGCGGGCCTCGACCAGCTGCACACCGTGGTGATCGACAACGCCTCGGCGTCGTACGGCCGCCCCGGCGGCATCGCCGAGCGGTTCGCGACCGCGGGCTGGTCGGTGGCCTCCGTGGACGGACGGGATCACGAGGAGCTGTACACCGCCTTCACCGCGCCGCACCCCGGACAGCCGCGCGCCGTGGTCGCCCGGGTCGCCCCCAAGCGCTGAGCTCCCGCGTCAGCCATCCACGGAACGACGGACAGGAAGAAGAGGAAGACCTCCCATGGACACGATGCGGGACCGTTTCATCTCGACCACCTCGCGCCTGCTCGACGAGGACCCGCGGCTGGCGCTCGTGCTGGCCGAGATCAGCAGGGACGGCTTCAGCCAGGCCGAGCGCACCCATCCGCACCGCGTCGTCAACGTCGGCATCCGGGAACAGCTGCTCATCGGGGCAGGGGCCGGAATGGCGCTCACCGGGATGCGGCCGATCGTGCACACCTTCGCCAGCTTCCTGGTGGAGCGCCCCTTCGAACAGGTGAAGCTGGACTTCGGCCACCAGGGCGTGGGCGGGGTACTGGTCAGCGCCGGAGCCTCCTACGACTGGCCGGCCGGCGGGTTCACCCACATGGCGCCCGGCGACGTCGCGCTCCTGGACACCCTCGACGGCTGGACGGTGCACGTTCCGGGGCACCCCGACGAGGCCGAGGCGCTGCTGAGGGAAGCCGTCACCGGGGACGACCGGGTCTACGTGCGGCTGTCGATGCAGTCCAACGACCGGGCGCGCCAGGTCGGCGGCGCGGGCGGGTTCACCACCGCGCGCGAGGGGACGGGCGGCGTGGTGATCGCCGTCGGCCCGATGCTCGACAACGTGCTCGCCGCGACCGAGGGGCTCGACGTGACCGTGCTGTACGCGACGACGGTGCGGCCCTTCGACGGGGACGGCCTGCGCAGGGCGGTGAGCGAGCGGCCGGCCGCCGACGTGGTCATCGTCGAGCCGTACCTCGCGGGCACGTCCACGGCATCGGCCAACGACGCGCTCGCCGCCCGCCCGCACCGGATCCTGGGGCTCGGCGTCACCCGCGAGGAACTGCGCCGGTACGGGCAGATGGACGAGCACCTCGCCGCTCACGGCCTGGACCCGCGAGGCCTGCGGCAGCGGATCGGCGCGTTTCTCGGCCGGTGAGCAGCCTGAGGGCTGTCCCGTCATCCCTGATGGATCGGCGCGCGGCGTCAGACGCGGTGCGTCGCAAGGCGGAGGGACGTCCGCAACTGGACGTATCCGGGCGTTCCGACGACGCAGCGAGGTGCCGTAGCCGGCGTCGCGCGCCGCCAGGGATTACGGGACAGCCCTTGGCGGGGGCCGCCGATGGCCGCCTCGGTGGGCGCGCTCAGTGCGCCGCCAGCAGTTCCCCGTACCACGCGAGCGTGGCGTCGACCGTGGCGGAGAGCGGGTTCGGTACCAGGCCGAACGCCTTCTCGATGGCGGAGGAGTCGACGATCTGCGCCTCCGTGTGCTGGTAGAACATCTCGGCGTACGCCGTCATGAATTCCTCGTCGAACGGCCCGAACGGCTTGGGTTCCGAGACGACGGTCAGGGTCAGTGGGCGGCCGACGCGCTCCTCGATCATGGACAGGATCCGGCGCGTGGTGAGCGCCGGGGCCGTGGGCAGGTGCCAGACCCGGCCGTCACCGTCCGGGTTCTCACCCAGCGTCGCGAGGCCCGCGGCGACGTCACCGATGTACGTGTAGCTGTGCGGCAGGTCGATGTCGCCGAACGCCGGGACCTCTCCCCCGGTGAGCGCGGCGGGGAACACCGCGCCGCCGAGCGTGGAGTTGAGGACACCGGGCCCCACGAAGTCGGCCGACCGGCCCAGCACGACCCGCAGCCGGCCCTCGGTGTGCGCGGCGAGGTAGCGGGCGTCGAGCTCGGCGCGCATCACACCCTTGCCGGTCGTCGCGTTCCACGGGGTGTCCTCCGTCATGACCGCACCGTGCGTCTCGCCGTACGGGTAGAGCGTGTCGAGCACCACGAGGCGGGCGCCCTCGGCCTCGACCGCCGTGAGTACGGCCCGCTGGATGCGCGGCATGGCCTCGACCTGGAGGTGGTACGCCACGTTCACGCAGTGGTAGACGACGGCCGCACCCTCGACCGCCGCACGGGCGCCCTCCACGGTGGCGACGTCGGCGGCGAACCGGTCGAGGCCTTCGAGTGCCGGCCCGGTGGCCGCCCGGTCGACGAGCCGGACCGGGTGGCCCCGGCGGACGAGTTCGCCGGCGAGTGCGGTGCCGGCGGGGCCCGCGCCGAGGACGACTTGAAGGTCACGTGCTGCGGTCATGACGTACTCCCTGTGATGCGGACGGTCGCCCGGGTCGCTTCCACACATGCCGAACGCTATGGCTTGTCACTTCTGTTAGATACTGTAACTCTCGCGATGCACCATCGCAATGGCGACTGTTAGAGTCCGTAACTGACGTGAGCTTGCCTAGCGAAAGGGGCCGGGGATGGCCGAGGCGCAACAGGGGCCGCGGGCCCGGTACCGGGAGCAGACCCGGGCGGAGATCAAGGAAGCGGCCTTGCGGCAGCTGGCCGACGGGGGTGTGGCGGCGCTTGCCCTCACCCGGATCGCCAAGGACATGGGCCTGTCCGGGCCCGCGCTCTCCCGCTACTTCGCCAGCCGCGACGACCTGCTGCACGCGCTGATCAGGGACGCGTACGACGATGCCGCCGCGGCCATCGGCGCGGCGGCCGCCCGGTCGGTGGCGGCCGCGCAGAGCCCGCGCGAGCGGCTGCACGCGCTGGCGGTGGCGTACCGGGCCTGGGCGGTCGGGGAACCGCACCGGTATCTCCTGATCCAGGGCGCGCCGGTGCCGGGGTATGTCGCACCCGCCGACACGCTGGACCGGGCCCGCGCGGTACTCGGACCGTTCCTTCCGGTGTTCACGGGCGGGACGCCCGGGACGGGTGTGGCGCCGGTGGTCGCGCAGATGGCGGCCTGGCTGGACGGGGATCCGGCCGTGGGCGGCTGGGTGGCCGAGTACGCCGGGGATGCCGCCGTCGGTGCGGCGAACGCTGCCGGAGCTCTGGCCGGTGCGCTCCTCGCCTGGACCCAGCTGCACGGATCCGTGGGTCTGGAGGCCGCGGGCCAGTTCGAGGGGATGGGACACAGCGGGAGCACCCTGCTGGACGCGCAGGTCGCAATGCTGGCGGACACCTTCGGGCTGGAGTGAGCGCCCCGGGCCGCGGGCGCACGACGCGGATCGCCGGACGGGCCCGGGGCCGGTCCGGCGATCGGTGTGCGCGGTGGTGGCGGGTGTCAGGGGTGGACGAGCACCTGGGAGAGGGCCACCCGGCCCGTACCGGACGTCACGATCCTCACCGTGCGGGTCCGGCTGTCCAGGTTCACCAGCGTGGGGCGCAGCGCCTTGCCGCTGACGTGCACGCTGCCGTCATCCGTGACGACGTCGAAGTCGGCCGTCGTGGCGGAGGCGTCGTTCCAGATCTCGACCTGCCGGACGTGCCGGACGGCGCCGAGGTCCGCCTGCCACCAGGCGCCCGCCTCGGAGAGCGTGCGGGTGTCCGTGTTGGTGTCGGCGTCCAGGGCGAGTGCCGCCGTCGCCGTTCCGTCGGTCGAGGACTGGGTGGCCGTGCCGGTGCGGGCCAGGTCGGTGCGGAGCTGCTCGCACGGGCCGCCGTGGGCGCCGGCCCGTGCGGCGACGGCGAGCGCCTCTGCGGGCAGCCGGTCGAGGCCGGTCAGGTTGTCCGTCATGACGGAGCCGGTTCCGCCGAGGGCGGGGGCGGCGGTGTCGGTCCAGTTGCCGCGCGCGGTGTTCTGGATTCCGTAGTCCGCCCAGTTCGAGACCCACTTGTAGCCGATGCGGGTGATGACGTTGCGCTCGACGGTGATGTGCGAGGACTGCTCGTCGAGGTAGATGCCGTTCCCGTCGCGTTCGGTGTTGCCGTACGCGGAGCGGTTGATGTAGTTGCCGCTGAGGACGGTTGCGGGCTGTGCGCCCTGGGTGTAGATCGCGCCGCCGTCGTGCTGCTGCTGCGCGACCTCCATGACGTCGGTGATGCGGTTGCCCGTCACCTTGTTGTCACGCAGTACGGACTTCTGGGCCTCGGGCTGGTTCCAGCCCCAGCCGACCGAGATCGCGGAGTACGGGAGGTGGTCCAGGCTGTTGTGGTCGACGCGCAGACCCGCCTCGTAACCGGCCCAGATACCCACCGAGTCGGTGTACTCGACGCCTGAGCGGCTGATGGTGTTGTACGCGACGGTGTTCCGCTTCCCCGCCAGTGACGCCTCCGGCATCGGTTCGGTGTCTCCGACGTACACGGCGCCCGAGGACAGGTCGGTGAAGGACGAGCGGGTCAGCGAGCTGTCCTTGGTACCGGCCTCCAGGATCGCTCCGGCCCCGCCGAGATGGCTGAACCGGCTGCTGTCGACGCGCACGTGCCGGCCGCCGCGGACGGTCACCGCCGCGGCCGGCTTCGTGTAGTAGCGGCCCGCGTGGTCGACGGGGCCGGTGGCTCCGGTCAGGGTGAGACCGGCTTGCGTTCCCGCGTAGCCCTCATCGGTGCCGGGCTGCCGGTACGCCGCGTACGCGAAGCCGATCCCGCTGACGGTGACGTCATGGGCACCGTCGACGACGAGCAGTTGTTCGGTGTGCGGGGTGACGGTCCGCGCCCGGCGCATGTCCTCGCCCTTGCGCGGCAGGTAGGTGACGGTGCGGTCCTGCGAGTCCGATACGAACTCGCCCGGCTGGTCCAGGAGTTCGGGGGCGTTCTCGAAGAAGGCGACACCGCTGTACCGGGTGGAGTCGACGGCGGTGGAGTCCCAGGCGGGTCCGGTGCGCTCTGTGCCGCTCGCGGAGTTGGTCCAGCAGGGCTGGACGAACGTCATGGTGTCGCCGCTGACGCCCGCGATCCGGCAGTGGTAGTTCCGCCAGCGGACCCGGATGACCGCTTCGGCGTCGGTGGCGCGTTGCCAGTGGGCGATTGCGGTCGCGGCGGCGCCGGTCATGCCGGTGGCGGTGGCGTCGCAGGTGCTCGCCGCGCAGGCCTCGCCGCGGGCGCGGGTGGCGCGTCTGCCGTCGACGAAGAGCTGGCGCGGGGTGACCCCGGCGGGGACGTCGGCGCTCCAGGTGCCGTCGCCGTTGCGGTGCCAGCCGGTGATGTCCTGTCCGCCGGAGAGGACGGGCCGGGCGCCGGGAGCGGCGGACCAGGTGGTGCCGGAGTCGTCCGGGCCCAGCTTGAGGGGCGCGTCGAGCCGGTACGTACCGTCCTTGAGGAGGACGCGCACGTCGCGCCCCTTCTCGGTGCGGGCCCGGGCACGGGCCCCCTCCGGGGTACAGGGGCGGCTGACGGTGCAGGAGGTGCCGCGGCCGTCGGGGGCCGCGTACAGGGTGCGGGTGGGTGCGGCCTGGGCGGCCGGGGCGGTGAGCAGCGCGGCCAGGAATGCGGCGGTGGCGGCAGCGGCGGTTCCTCGTACGACGTTCACGGTGCGGTTCACGCGGTGGCCTTCCAGTCGGGGTGGCCGGGCATGGGCGGGTTGACGGCCCCGAAGAGCCAGTCGCGCAGGAAGGGGTCCAGGGTCCGGTCACCGGTGACGTCGACGGTGTGCCGGATGAACTGTTCGGTGGTGTAGGTGGAGTCCTTGAACCGCTTGACCCACTCGCGCATCACCGTGTCGAACACCCGCCGGCCGGCCCGCAGGCTCAGGGCGTACAGCACGAGTGCGCCGCCGTCGTAGATGTTGGTGCCGCCGAGCGCCTTCGGCAGTCCGGGCGGGCCGTCGGCCGCGCGGACGGCGTCGAGTTTCTCGTATGTCGTCCGCATCTTGCCCTCGAAGACGGACCAGCCGCGTTCCTCGCCGTACAGACCGGCGTAGTACACGGCGGGGCCCTCGTTGAGCCAGGCCTGCTGCCAGTCGTTCGGGGTGACGGAGTCCCCGAACCACTGGTGGACGAGCTCGTGGACCATGGTGGTCTCGTAGCCGGGCTGTCCGTCGGTGTTGAGCTTGAACCAGTTGGTGGAGAACAGCGACAGGGTCTGGTTCTCCAGGGCGTCGGTGTAGCCGTCGTAGATGTGGACGCCGTAGACGGAGAACGGGTAGCGGCCGAACCTCGCCTCCAGCCAGGCGAGATGGTCGGGGGTGCGGGCCACGATCGGGCCGTACTTCTCCTCCTGTCCCTGGGGCACGACGTGCCGCAGCGGCAGGCCCCGGTGGCTGGTGCCGTACAGGTAGGTGCCTTTGACGACGGCGATGCCGATCAGCTCGGTCGCCATCCGCTCGCGCAGGGCGAAGTGCCAGACCGCGGAGCCGTCGGCGCGCCGGGTCCGGTGGGTGAGTTCGCCGTTGGCGGTGGCGACGAAGCCCTTGGGCGCGCTGATGTGGAAGGTCCACGTCGCCTTGTCGGACGGGGTGTCGTTGCACGGCAGGAAGGTGTCGGCGCGCGAGGACTGGGCGGCCGAGGCGAATCCGCCGTCGGTGCCGAAGTTCCAGCCGGTGAGGCCGAGCCGCGGCGCCTTGCCGTTGCCGCGGTAGCCGACCTCGACGGTGAACGCCTGTCCGTCGTGGAGCGGGCGCGCCGGGGTGACCGTCAGCTCCTCGCCGCTCTGGCCCGGCTTGAGCTGCCAGCGGGCGGGGCGCCCGGAGACCGTCACCGCGTCGATGGTGTGGCCGTCGGTGTCGAGGTTGAAGGCGGAGAGGTCCTGGGTGGCTCTGGCGTTGATCTTCACGGTCCCGGAGAAGTCGTACGTGACCGGGGTGAGGTCGAAGGTCAGGTCGTAGTGGAGGACCTGGTAGCCGCCGTTGCCGAGTGTCGGGAAGAGCGGGTCCCCGACCCCGTTCGAGCCGGGCTTCGGGTCGAAGCGGTGCGGCTGGGCGGCGGCGGTCCGGCCGAGGGCCGGTAGGGCGACGGCCGCGGCGGCTGTCGCGCCGCCGAGTCTGAGGGCTGCGCGTCGGGTCGTCACTTCTTCCCCTTCTGGGCGGCTTCCTCGAACTCACCGCGGGCCTGCTCGGCGCCCTTGGCGAGGTAGTCCTTGACCAGCCGGTCGTAGGCGGACATGGGCTTGCGGCCGGAGATGATGTCCTTGAGCGCGTCCAGCTTGAGCGTGTAGAGGCTGCCGTAGCCCTTGGAGTCCCAGGTGGGCGAGGAGTACTGGAGTGTGGGGTCCTGCTCCATGATCGGGATCATCTTGGTGAACGCCTCGTGCACATGGCGGACGCCGTCCTGCGAGTCGGCGCTGAAGATGGCCGGGACGGCGGAGGAGATGAACTTCCAGGGCACGGTGACGTCCTGGGTGCCCTGCTTGGTGAGCGCCGGGTTGCCCTTCGCGTCGCGGGTGAAGTCCTTGCCCTCGACGCCGTAGTTGATGAGCGTGTATTCCTCGCTGCCGAACGGTGACGCGGCGAAGTCGGCCAGGGCGAGAACCTGCCGCACCCGCTCCCCGGACGCGTTCTTGACGTAGGTGTTCTCCAGCTTGACGTTGTCCATCCAGGCGACGGGAGAGGAGCCGAACGGCACGAAGGGCCTCGGGTCGTACTTCTTGTCGATGGCCTTCATCGCGGCGATGTAGCCGACCCCGGGCGCCAGATAGGTGGGCATGCCGTCGTAGACGTACGCGCCCTTGCCGTTCTTGAACATGTCCGTGTACTGCGCCTTCTGCGCCCCGGACATCTGCAGGGTGCCCGGGTAGAAGCAGCCCGCCCTGTACAGCGACCGGGCGGTCTCCACCGCGTGACGGAACTCCGGGGTCTCCAGGTCGGTGGTGAACTTGCCGGTGCCGGCGTCCATCCGCCAGGCGTAGGGCGCGCCGGCCGACATGGCGAGGACGTTGGTTGCGCCCGCGATGATCGCGTACTGGTCCTTCTTGGGGCGGGTCAGCTCCTTGCACGCCTCGACGAACCGGTCGAGGCCGGTGATCTGGTCGAGGCTCGTGATGCCGATCTCCTCGAACAGGTCGTGCCGGTAGAAGCCCGCGCCGCCGGTGCCGGTGCGCGCGATCGGGATGCCGTAGAGCTTTCCGCCGAAGATGGCCGACTGCCAGGCGCCCTTCGGGATCGCGGCCAGGTTGGGGTAGGCCTTGACCTTGTCCCCGGCGAGGTACGGGGTCAGGTCGGCGCACTTGGCCCGCAGGAAGGCCGCCTTGTTGTCGACGCCGCCGACCTCCGGGTACATGAAGAGGTCCGGCAGACTGTCGCTGGCGATCATGGTGGAGAACTTGGTGCCGTAGTCGTCGGCGGGGACGGCGGTGATGTCCACCCGCGCTCCGAGCAGCTTCTCGATCTCCTGCCAGGCGGCGTTCCGGCCGCGCGAGGGCGGCGGCGGCGAGAACGTCTCCATCGTCGCACTGACCGGCTCGGCGCCCTTGAGCGGTGCGCCCTTGGTGGCCCGCACGGGCTTGGCCGGGTAGCTGAAGAAGCCCTGCGGGACGCCGGCGGCGGTGCCGGCCAGATCGGGCTTGACACCGATGTTGCGGATCGCGGTGTCGGGGAGCAGCGAGGCGCTCTTGGCCTCGGCCTTGGCGGTCGTGCCGCCGTCGCCGCAGGCGGCGAGCAGCGGGGCGGCGGCCAGTCCCAGACCGATGCCCGCACCCATGCGGAACAGCGCTCTGCGGTTGACGGGGGTTGAGCTCGGCACCTGAGTCTCCTTGGGAGAAGGGGGCGGAAGGAGTGGGAGGGACGGTGGTCGCGCTCAGAGGGTGCCGGGTGTCCTCCGGCCGGGAAGCGGACGCGGTCCGGTGCGGGCGGTTCCAGGGCGGAGGAGGGAGTCAACGCGGAGCGTTGGTGAGCGACGACCACGCGGGAAGTGCGCGTGCCGGGGCGTGGCCGCCCGGCCGGAGGTCGCCCGACACCCTGTCAGCCCTTGACGGCGCCGGTGAGCACGCCCTTGGTGAAGTAGCGCTGGAGGAACGGATAGACGCAGAGGATCGGTACGACGGCGATCACCAGGACCGCCATCTGTACGGCCTGCTGCGGGGCGAGCACCTCGCCGGCCGAGGCCGAGTTCAGGCTCTGGCCCTGGAGCACGTAGGTCCGCAGCACCATGGGCAGCGGCCATTTGTCGGAGTCGTTGAGGTACAGGAGCGAGTTGAAGAAGGCGTTCCAGTACGTCACCGCGTAGAAGAGGCTGATCACCGCGAGGACCGCTTTGGACAGCGGGAGGACGATCCGCATCAGGATGCGGAGGTCGCCGGCGCCGTCGACCTTCGCCGCGTCGTACAGCTCGTCCGGCAGGTTCATGAAGAAGGACCGCAGGACGACCAGGTTGAAGGCGCTGACCAGGGTAGGCATGACGAGCGCGGCGTAGGTGTCGTACAGCCCGAGCCCCTTGACCAGCAGGAAGTTGGGGATGATGCCCGCGTTGAACAGCATGGTGAACAGGGCGATCATCAGGATGGGGCGGGAGCCGGTGACCTCGCGGCGGGAGAGTCCGTACGCCATGCCGACAGTGACGAGCAGGCTGGCGAGGGTGCCGAACACGGTGATGCCCACGGAGACGAACAGCGCCCGGGTGACGACGCCGCCCGTGAAGATCGTGCGGTAGGCGTCCAGGTTGGGGTGGTCGGGCCACAGGACGAGGCCGGAGGCCCTGATGATGTCCGTCTGCGAGGCGAAGCTCGTTCCGATGACGCCGACCAGCGGATAGGCGACGGCGAGGACGACCACGACGACGGCCACCGCCTTGGCGGTCTGTCCCATCCGGGTCGGGCGTTCCATCCACGGCGGTCTGCCGTCGGTCCTGCTCTTCCGGGCCGGCCGGGGCGTGGGCGCCGTGGTCGCGGACGTGGCGCGGGTCTTTTCAGCGGTCAGCACCGCGGTACACCCCTTCGTGGCCGAGTCGGTGGGCGAGCTTGTTCGCGCCCAGCACGAGTACGGTGCCGATGACGGCCTTGACGAGTCCGACGGCGGCGGCGACGCCCCAGTCGTTGTCCTTGATGCCGTGGTAGTAGACGTACGTGTCGAGGACCTCACCGGCGTCCGGGCCGACCGCGTCGCGCTGGAGCAGGATCTGCTCGAAGCCGACGGAGAGGATCTGCCCGAGGTTGAGGATCAGCAGCAGGATGAGTACGGGGGCGATGCCCGGCAGGGTCACGTGCCAGAGCCGGCGCCGGGGACCCGCGCCGTCGATCGCGGCGGCCTCGTAGCTCTGCCGGTCGATGTTCAGGAGCGCGGCCAGGATGATGATCGTGCCCCAGCCGGCGTCCTTCCAGGCCACCTGGAGGGTCAGCAGCCAGGGGAAGGCGTCGGGGTCGCTCATCATGTCGTAGCGGGGCAGCCCCAGACCGCCCAGCACATCGGGCAGCAGCCCGGCGCCGCCCAGGATCTGCTGGAAGATCGAGACGATGATGACCCAGCCGATGAAGTGCGGCAGATAGACGACGCTCTGCACGAACCGCCTGATGCGGTCGCTCGCGATGCTGTTGAGCAGCAGGGCCAGGGCGACCGGGATCGGGAAGAAGAACACGAGCTGGACGAGCGCGATCTCCAGGGTGTTGAACGTCGCGCTCCAGAAGGCGGGTTCACCGAACGCCGAGGAGAAGTTGGCGAAGCCGACCCAGAGGCTGTGCATGTAGCCGAGGTACGGCTGGTAGTCCTGGAACGCCACCACGTACCCGAGCAGCGGCACGTAGTGGAAGACGACGAAGTAGAGCAGTCCGGGCAGGGTGAGCAGCAGCATCACCCGGTCGCGCTTGATCCGCTGCCCGAGCGTCAGCCGGTGTGGCGCGGCAGCGGTCCGGGCTTCGGGCGGGGCGGGTTCATCGGCCCGCTGCCGCCGTTTTTCCCTCGGCAGCGGGGGTGCTGTGTCAGCCATGGTGCGTCCTGTTCGGCCGGGTGGCGCGTGGTGAACCTTCTGCGGCCGCAAGTTAGTAAGCGGTTAACCCAAGCGTCAAGAGATCCGAGCGAACGTCTTTGTTTCTCAGCGCTCTCCGGAGGAAATCCCGACCAGAAAATCGTCATATCTCGTGCACATTGGGTCAGTTACAGGCGCAAGGAGCTTGACGGTCGACCGTCACGCTCCCTAGCGTGCCGGTCATTCCATAGAACGCGATTACTGTCCGGAGGCAGGGTGCGAACCACCGAAGAGGCACCGGCTCAATCCGGTACCGATGCCGCGGCCCCGCCCGGGAGGCGGCCGCGCACGGTTCTGGTCATGAGCCCCGGACTGGTGGACGAGGTCTTCCCGCCTCCCGTCCGGGCCCGGCTGGAGGAGACGGCGGATCTCCTCGCCCCGTCCGTGATCAGCGAGTTCGACTCCCCCGCCGCCACTGCGGCGCTGTCCGCCGCCGAGGTGCTGCTGACCGGCTGGGGCTGCCCGCCCGTGGACGCCGCGCTGCTGGAGAGGGCGCCCGTACTGCGGGCCGTGATCCACGCGGCCGGCACGGTGAAGACGTTTCTGTCCCCGGATGCCTTCGACCGGGGGATCGTCGTCTCCTCCGCCGCCGCCGCCAACGCCGTGCCGGTGGCGGAGTTCACCCTGGCCGCGATCATCATGGGCGCGAAACGGGTGTTCCCGCTGGCGGAGCTCTACCGGGGCCGCCGCACCCACCGCACCGGCGCCGACCTCGACCGGCAGCACTGGCTCGGGACGCACGGGCTCAGGATCGGTGTGGTCGGTGCCTCCAGGATCGGCCGCCGGGTCATCGAGCTGCTGCGGGTCCTGGACGCGGAGGTGCTGCTGTACGACCCGTACGTGGGCGCCGCGGAGGCCGCGCTCCTCGGTGTCACCCCGGCCGATCTGGACACCCTGGTCGCGACCAGTGACGTGGTGACCGTGCACGCCCCTGACACGCCCGAGACCCGGGGGATCATCGACTCCCGCCGGATCGGCCTGATGCGCCCCGGCACCCTGCTCGTCAACACCGCCCGGGGCCCGCTGGTGGACACCGAGGCGCTGACCGGGCACCTGGTCAGCGGGCGGCTCGACGCGGTCCTGGACGTGACCTCGCCCGAGCCGCTGCCGCCCGGCCACCCGCTGTGGGACCTGCCCAACGTCTTCCTGACCCCGCACCTCGCGGGCGCCCAGGGCAACGAGGTGGGCCGCCTGGGCGCGCTCGCCGTCGACGAGCTGGCCAGGTACGCGAGGAGCGAACCCTTCGGCCACCCGGTGCACCGGGCAGACCTGGGGAGGATCGCATGAACCCCGTCCCTCGTCAGGCTCTAGGCTCGGCGTCACACAACAGCCACCAGGGGGTGAGCCGGATGCGCCGACAGAGCACGGCCGCGGACGGACAGCGGCGGGCGACGGTCACCGACGTCGCACGGCGCGCAGGGGTCTCGACGGCCACCGTCTCGCGCGTCCTGAACCGCAACTACCCCGTCGCGGAGGCGACCCGGGAGCGCGTCGAGTCGGCCATGCGCGAGCTCGGCTACGTGGTCAACGCACACGCCCGCGCTCTGGCCGGGGTCTCCAACCGCACGGTCGGCATCATCGTCAACGAGGTCATCGACCCCTTCTACGCCTACATCGCACGGGGCGTGGAGCGCGAGGCCGCGCTCGGCGGACGGCTCTGTCTGGTGTGCTGCACCCAGGGCGATCCGCAGCGCGAGCTGGCCTTCATCGACCTGATGCACGAGCGCAGGGCCGACGCGGTGGTGGTGGTCGGCGGCTCCATCGCGGATCGCGGCTACACCTCGGAACTGGCCCGCCGGGCGCGCGAGCTGGACGCGGGCGGCTCCAAGCTGGTGCTGTGCGGCAGACCGCCGCTGGGCGAGGCGGCGCCGACCGCCTCGGTCGAGTACGACAACGAGGGCGGCGCCTTCGCGATCACCGACCACCTGCTGATGCAGGGCCACGAGCGCATCCTCTACCTCGGCGGCCCGCCCAAACTCTCCACCACCCGTGACCGGCTGGCGGGGCACCGGCGGGCCCTGGAGCTGCGCGGGCTGCCCGCCGATCCGGACCTGGTCCAGTCGGGCGCCTTCAGCCGCAACTTCGGCTACCGGCGGATGGCCGAACTGATCCGGGGCGGGCTGGAGTTCACGGCCGTCTTCGCGGCGAACGACGTGGTCGCCGCCGGTGCCGCACAGGCGCTTGAGGAGGCCGGGCTGCGGGTGCCGAAGGACATCTCACTGGTGGGCTACGACGACATCCCGGTCGCCCAGGAGCTGCGCCCCCGGCTGACCACGGTCCATGTGCCGCTGGAGGAGATGGGGCGCCAGGCGGTGCGGCTGGCCGTCTCCGGCGGCGACGAGGACGACTGGCGGGAGCCGACCACGGGCGCGCTGCGGCTCGGCACCCACATCGTGGTACGCGATTCCGTCGGCCCCCGGGCCGGAAGGCCCACGCGCGGTTGACCGGTTACCTCCTGCCTGTCCGCAGTTGGCCATAGAAAATGACAGTAACTTTCCGACTCCTCTTGCGGCTCGACAGCAACCGCTTACATGCTGACGGCACGTCCCACCCCGTCCCGCACGCTTCCGCCCCTCATTCGTTTCTGCAGGGAGAGTTCCGCATGCGTAAGCACACCCACTCCGCCCCGTCCGCCTCCTCGGTCGGCCGCCGCTCCGTACTCGCCGCCGCGGCCGGCGCCGGGGCGGTGGCCGCACTCGGCGCCGCTGTGCCCTGCGCCCAGGCCGCCCCCGGCCGGCCGCTCACCCGACCCGTCGCCCTGACCGTCACCGCCCGGCCCGCCGCCGAGGCCGAACGGCTGCGGCTCGCACAGGCGCTGCGCGGCTCGGAGTTCCAGCCGACCGGCCTGTACGTTCCCGCCGGCACCCCGCTCTCGCTGACCGTCCGGCCGCACGACGGCCTGCTGCCCACGCTCCGGATCGGCGCCTGGGACTACTACGGCGAGATCACCGAACCACGCTCCTACCCGCTGACCTCCGGCGACAACTCCGTGACGGACCCACACGGTGGCCCTGTCTATCTGACGCTCACCGGGCACGGCGAACGGGCCTCGGTGCTCATCCGCTCCGGAGCCGTCCCCATGCCGGTCTTCACTCTGGGGCGCACCACGGAGGCCGACTTCCAGCGTCGGCTGGACACCCTCACCGACTCGCCCTGGGTCGAACTCCACGGGCCGGACACGATCATGACGCTGACCCGGGACGGCGCGCTGCAGTACCGGGGCGAGGACCACGCCGCGCTGCTCCGGCTGGTCGGAACGATCATCGACTCGCACGCCCGGATCAGCGGCCTCGACGGTTCGCGCCCGGTGCACCGGCGCAAGGCGGGCCCGTACCACTTCACCGAGGTCAGCAAGGTGCCGACCGGTGTCGGCGCGTACGCCACGCACGGCTACAACGGCTTCCCGCGCGCCTATCTCGACCGGGCCACCACCGTCGAGGGGCTGCGGACGCGCGGCTGGGGCCTCTACCACGAACTCGGCCACCTGCACCAGCAGATGGCCTACAAGCCGGGCGGCCTCACCGAGGTGACGGTGAACATCTACTCGCTGGCCGCGCAGCGCACCCTGAACCAGCCGTCCAACCTGCTCACGGTCGATCCGGCTACCGGGCTGACCGCCTTCCAGACCGCACGGGCCAAGTTCGGCACCGCCGGGCTGACGTACGAGAAGTCGTTCGGCGCGTACGAGAAGCTCGTGCCGCTGCGTCAGCTGGAGCTGGCCTTCGGGGACGACTTCTGGCCCCGGCTGCACCAGCTGGTGCGCGAGGAGAACCCGCAGTCCGGCTCCACGGAGAACGACAAGCGCTACCGGGCACTGGCCACCTACTCCAGCCGCATCGCGGGCCGCGACCTCACGGAATTCTTCGTCAACACCTGGGCCTTCCCCATCGACGCGGTCGGCAGGGCGGAACTCGCCGCACTGAACCTGCCCCGGCCGGACGTCGACCCGAGCACGCTCTCCGACTGAGCGGCACACGACATGGACGACAGAACCGCACAGCACAGGGAGTCATCGTGCGACTGAGCAGAAGGACCCTTCTCGCCGCGAGCGGCGCCGCGGCCGTCGGCGCGACGCTCACCCCGACCGCAGGTACGGCACAGGCCGCGGACAGCACGCCGGACACCACGACCGGCGCGGACCAGGATTTCGACGGGCTCCTCCTGCGGGCGGAGGCCCTGATCACCGGAGGCGGGTTCGACCCGTCGGACCCCGACTTCGCCGCCGCCCTGGCGGCCCTGGACAGCGCGGCGAAGGAACTGTGGGACACCCTGGACCGCAGCGCCGGACGGACCGCGTTGTGGGCCGACCTCTCCCCCGTCACAGAGCCGGGCAACTTCGGGCAGAGCTACACCAGGCTGCGCACGCTCGCCACCGCGTGGGCCACGCCCGGCGCCGCCCTGTCCGGCGACGCGGCGACCTCCGAGGCCCTGCTCGGCGCGCTGCGCTTCACGTACGACACCGCCTACCATCCGCAGTCGGGCGAGAGCGGCAACTGGTGGTTCTGGGAGATCGGCGCTCCCCGCGCGCTGGTGGACTGCTGTGTTCTGCTGCGCGGTCAGCTGTCCGACGGTGACCTCACGGACTACCTGGGCGTCGTCGACCGGTACTGCCCCGACGCGGACCGCCGCACCAACTCCCCCACCCTGCCCGAGACCGGCGCCAACCGCACCGACAAAGCGGTGATCGTGGCGCTGCGCGGGCTGCTCGGCAAGGACGCGGACAGGCTGGCGTCGGCCCGGGACGCCCTCTCCGACGTACGCGACTCGGGCCGCAACAGCCTTTTCCGGTACGCACGTTCGGGTGACGGCTTCTACGAGGACGGCTCGTTCGTCCAGCACGACGTGGTCGCGTACACCGGCTCGTACGGCACCGTGCTGCTCGGCGGCGCGGCCTGGCTGATCGCCCTCCTCGCGGACTCGCCGTGGGCCGTAGCGGACCCGAAGGTCTCCGTGATGTACGAGGCCGTGGAGCGGAGCTTCGCGCCGGTGGTCTTCGACGGGCTGATGATGGACTCGGTGCGCGGGCGGGCCGTCTCACGGGAGCGCGCGGGCGACCACCGGGACGGCGCCGCGGCCGTCGCGGCGATCCTCCTCCTCGCGTCAGGCGCACCCGCCTCCTACGCGGACAGCTGGCGGTCGCTGGCCAAGGGCTGGCTGACCCGCAATCGCACCACCCCGTTCGCCGCTCTCACCACCCTCCCCCAACTGGCCCTGGCCAAGGCCGTGCTCGACGACCGCTCCATCCGCGCCGGGGCGCGCACGACGGGCAGCTTCGTCCTCGCGGACATGGACCGGGTGGTGCACCGGCGCCCCGGCTGGGCCTGCGCCCTGTCGCTGTCGTCGAAGCGGATCTCCGCGTACGAGGCGGGCAACGGCGAGAACCTGCACGGCTGGTACACCGGCGACGGCATGACGTATCTGTACGACGGCGACGACCTCGGGCAGTACAACGACGGCTTCTGGCCGACGGTCGACCCTTACCGGCTCCCCGGCACCACCGTCGACACCCGCCGCCGCGGCGATCTCGGTACCGGCGCGGGGACCTCCACCTACCTGCCGTCGAACAGCGTCGCGGGCGGGGCCGTACTGGACGACCGGTACACGGTGGCCGCGATGGAGGTGACCGGCGCCCCCGGCAGCACGCTGCGGACCAGGAAGGCGTGGTTCCTGCTGGACAACGCGGTGGTCGCGCTCGGCGCGGGCATCACCGCCGGCGAGGGCCGGGTGGTCGAGACGACCGTCGAGAACCGCAACCTCGGCGCGCGGGGCCGCGACCGGCTCCTGGTCGACGGTGTCCCGCTCCCCGTGGAGCAGGGCCGGGCCGATGAGTTCCGCCGGGCCCGGTGGGCGCACCTCGACGGAGCCGGCGGCTACGTCTTCCCCGAGGGGGCCGCGCTGCACACCCTGCGCGAGGAGCGCACCGGGACGTGGCGGGCCATCAACACGGGCGCCGATACCGGTGGCAGCACCGATCCCGTCCCCCGCCGCTACCTCACGCTCTGGGTGGACCACGGCACATCGCCCGACGACGGCGGCTACGCCTATGTCCTGCTGCCCGGTGCGTCGGCCGCCGCCACCGCGGTCTGGTCGCACTCCCGGCCGGTCCGGATCGTCGCCAACGACGCCGCCGCCCAGGCCGTGGAGGACCGCCGGGCCGGACTGACCGCCGCGCACTTCTGGGACGCCGGGTCCGCGGCCGGGATCCTCTCGTCGGGGCCGGCGTCGGTGCTCGTGCGGCGAAGGGGTGCGCACGTCTCGGTCGCCGTGGCGGACCCGGGCCGGACACAGACCTCGCTCACGGTCGAACTCCCCTTCCGGGTGCGGTCGGTGGCGCGGACTGATACGACCGTGAGCGTCATCCCAGGCCGCAGGACCGTCCTCACCATCGCGGCCGGCGGTTCGCGCGGCCACACCCACCGCGCCGAACTCTTCCAGTAACCCGCCCCCTTTGAAGTCCGACCCCGAGGAGCAGCGCCACCATGTCCGTCGCCCCGCATCTGCAACTGCCGCCGACCGACCGGGTCCTGTCGTCACGTACCGGCTGGACCCGGGCGCACTGGGAGGTGACCGCCGACCGGATGCTGGACGCGCTGAAGCCGTACGCCACACCCGGCTTCGCGCAGTACCGGCTGCCCGGCCGGGGCAGCTGGTCGGGCGTCGTCTCGGACGGTCTTGAGGGCTTCGCCCGGTCGTTCCTGCTCGCCGCCTGCCGGATCGCGGGCGCGGGCGGGGCGGTCGACCCCGCGCTGGCCGAGCGCTACGCGGCCGGTCTCGCGGCAGGCACCGATCCGGGCAGCGGTGAGGCCTGGCCGCGTCTGACGGACTGTTCGCAGCAGATGGTGGAGGCGGCGTCCATCGCGGTCGCGCTGCACGAGACCCGGCCGTGGATCTGGGACCGCCTCGACGCCAGGGTTCAGGAGCGGGTCGTCGACTGGTTCTCCGGGTTCGTCGGCGGCCGCACCTGGGACAACAACTGGCGGCTGTTCCAGGTGGTGTCCGAGCAGTTCCTCGCCTCGGTGGGCGCCCCGCACAGCCGGTCCGACATCGAGGGCGGACTCGACAGGATCGAGGACTGGTACGTCGGTGACGGCTGGTACACCGACGGGGACGGCCGGAATTTCGACTACTACATCGGCTGGGCGATGCATCTGTACCCGCTGCTGTGGGCGCGGATCGCCGGGCCGGACGACGACGGCGGCCGGGCCGCGGTGTACCGGGAGCGGCTCAGCCGGTTCCTGGAGGACTACCCGCACTTCTTCGGAGCCGACGGTGCCCCGGTCCACCACGGACGTTCGCTCGCGTACCGCTTCGCCTCGCTGGCCCCGGTGTGGATGGGCGCGCTCGCGGACTGCACCCCGCTGGCGCCCGGACTCACCCGCCGGCTCGCCTCCGGCACGCTGCGGCACTTCGCGGAGCGCGGGGTGCCGGACGAGCGGGGGCTGTTGACGCTCGGCTGGTACGACACCTTCCTGCCGTCCACCCAGCCGTACTCGGGTCCGGCCTCTCCCTACTGGGCGAGCAAGGGCTTCCTCGGACTGCTGCTCCCGGCGGACCACTCGGTGTGGACGGCGCGGGAACTCCCGCTGCCCGTCGAGGAGTCCGACACCTGCACCGCGCTGCCCGCACCGGGCTGGCTGCTGCACGGCACCCGGCACGACGGGATCGTCCGGCTGGTCAACCACGGCAGCGACCACAACCCGCCCGCACCTGAAGCCGATTCGTCCGAAGCCGATCCGGACCGGGGCGCGGGCGAGGACGACCCGCACTACGCGAAGCTCGCGTACTCGACGGCGACGGCGCCGGAATCCGCCCCGCACGCCCTGGCCCGTAACGTCGACAACCAGCTGGCTCTGATCGCCCCGGACGGCACCCCGTCCCGGCGCCGCCGGATCCATCCGCTGCGCTGCGAGGGCCGCGTCGCCGCGTCCTGGTCGGCGGCGCGGCTGCCGGGCGACGAGCGCGCGTACCGGATCGGGACGACGAGCGTGCTGCACGGGCCGTGGGAGATCCGGGTGCACCGGGTCGATTCGCCCGAGGGTGCGGTGGTCCGGGAGGGCGGCCACGCGGTCGCCGGCCCGACGAGCCCGTTCGCCTCTTCGGGTCCGGACTGGGCGCTCGCCCGCACGGCCGACGGGCTGACCAGTGCGGTGGTCGCGCTGTACGGGTGGGACGGCGGAGCCGATGGGGCGGCGGTGGCGCGTGACGTCGAGTCCAACGCGTACGGACCGCACTCGGCGGTCCCGTATCTGCGCAGCGCGCCCCGCCCGGGCGGCCGGAGCGTTCATGTGTCGCTCGTCGTGCTCTCCCGCGACCGTGTGCATCCGGAGGCGCTGCGGACGGCGGTGCGGGTGCGGGTGGACGACGACGTGGTGGTCCTGACCTTCCTGGACGGGAGCCGGGCCGAGGTCTGACCGGCGTCGGCCAGGCCGAGGGCCCCGGCCGGCGAGCGCCGGACCCTGGATCCCGACGCTCCTAGATACCGATGCTGTTGTCCTCCCGGCTGTGGATGTGCCCGATCAGCTCCTGCGCGAGGGACTTGATCGTGTCGAGTCCGGCCCGCCCCCACGGGCGGGGCACGGTGTCCACCGCGCAGACGGCGCCCAGGGCGATCCCCGTGCGGTCGATGAGCGGCGCCCCGAGGTAGGAGCGGATGCCTATGTCGTCGACGACCGGGTTCCCGGCGAACCGCGGATAGTCGCAGACGTCCTCCAGGACCAGCGCTCGTCGCCGGACCACGACGTGCGGGCAGTAGCCGTGGTCGAGGGCGACATAGCGGCCGCCGCGGCCGCTGCCCGCCGCCGTGGCGCCCAGGTCTGCGCCCTTGCGAGTGCCTGCGGGGGTGTGCAGACCGGCGTAGAACTGACGGTTGCCGTCGATGAAGTTGACCATCGAGAAGGGCACTTCGGTCACCTCGGCCACCCGGTCCGCGAAGGCGTCGAAGTTGTCGAACGAGGAGTCGCTCCGTTCCCCCAGGCCGAGGCTGCGCAGCCGCTGGGTCCGGACGGGGGCGTCGCTGTCGACGGGGGTCAGCAGCATCCGCCCGATGGCGTGCGGGATCACGTGTGGACTCCGAGACTGCCGTGGCCGGAGAGCGGGGCCGGCTCGGCGGTGGCGTTGATGAGGTGCTGGACGAGGGTGACCAGCGCGCCGGTTCCCGAGCTGGCGATCCGGGCGTCGCAGAGGACGACGGGCACCGCGGGTGCCAGGTCGAGCGCGGCCCGCACCTCCTCCGGCCCGTAGCGGAAGGCACCGTCGAACTCGTTGACCGCGACGATGAACCCGATGCCGCGCCGCTCGAAGAAGTCGACGGCCGCGAAGCACTCCTCCAGCCTGCGGGTGTCCGCGATGACCACGGCTCCGAGCGCGCCCTGCGAGAGCTCGTCCCACATGAACCAGAATCGTTCCTGGCCGGGTGTGCCGAACAGGTAGAGCACGTGCTGCTCGTCCAGCGTGATGCGGCCGAAGTCCATGGCCAC
>CBRG010000085.1 GCA_000470535.1 Streptomyces sp. AW19M42 | reverse complement strand
GCGGGCTCGACGGGGGAACCGGTGGGCGGGACGGGGCTCCGGTCCGGCACGGGGGCCAGCTCGGGTGCCCGGGGCAGCACGGTCACAGCACGCTCCAGGGGCGGCAGGCACGGAGTCGGGGGTACGGGAACGGTGAAGGCGGTTGCGGGCGGCGGGAGTTCAGTCGAGGCCTCGGCGAGCCGGGCGAACACCGCGTCGGCCCGCACCGGCACTCCGGCGACGACGAGTTCGCCGACCGCGAGGCACAGCTGGCGCAGCCCGGTGTCCCCCGAGGCGTCCAGCGCGACGGCCACATGCTCCCGGTCGCCGAGCACCCGCTTGATCCAGCCGGTGCACAGCCTCCGGGGTCCGTGTTCCACGAACACCCGGACGCCGTCCGCCCACGCCCGCTCGACCGTGGCCGCGAAGTCGATCGTGTCGATTCCCTGCGCGGTGATCGCCTCTGCGGCCCGCTCGGCGGTCGGCCGGTACGCCCGGCCGGTGGCCCCGCTGTAGAACCGCACCCCGGGCACGTCGACCGTGGGACGGCGGTGGACCTCGCGCCACACCTCGGAGACCTCCGCTAACTCCGGTGCGTGGGCCGCCAGGTCGTAGTCCAGCTCGATCGCCCGGTCGGCGCCGATCCTCGCCACGGCAGCCGCGCACGCTCGGGACTCGCCGCCGATGACACAGACACCGGGCGCGTTCACCGCCATCAGGTGAACCGAGGCGTCCGCGGCCAGCTCCGCGCGGACCGCTTCCAGGGGTGCTCCGACGAGATAGCTCGACCACCGGGAACCCCGGATGCCCCGCTGCCGCCAGTAGCGCCGGACCGCCCGCAGCTCACCTGTGAGTTCGGTCGTGAACAGGCCACTGTCCCGGACGGCCTCGAACAGCCCGGAGGCGTCCGGCCAGGCCCCCAGGGCGACCAGCGCCGTCGACTCGCCCGAGGAGTACCCGAGCGCGGCGTCCGGTCGCAGCCCGAGCAGGTCGCGGCTGAGAACGGTGTGGAAGACCGCCAGTTCGGCGGCGGCCCAGATCTGGCCGAGGACCCCGGGCTCCGGCCGCGACCGCAGCTGGGCGGTCATCTCCCGGTGCCCTTCCCGGACTGCCTCGCCCAGCGACGGCAGGGCGAGCATCAGCTCATGGCCCATCCCCGGGTACGCGGCCGAGCCGTTCGTGTACACGAAGGCGGTCTGCCCGGTGACCGGTGCGTCCCGGTACAGCAGGTCGGCGGGGCGGACCCCGCCCTCCGTCAGCCAGCGGCGGGCGGCCTCCCGGCGGCCGGCCGACATGGTGTCTGCGTCGGCCACGAGCGCCAGACGGGCCGGACCGGCCGAGGACCGCGTACCGGAGTCCAGCGCGGCCAGCACCTCCTGACGATCGGCCCCGGAGTAGACGTGCAGGCGCGGCGCCGTGCCCCGCAGCCACGGCAGGGCGTCCCCCGCGCGCAGCCGTACCCTCGCGACCGGCCCCTCCAGCGGTACGGCCACGGCCAGCGCCGTGTGGGCGACGGCCGCGGCGTCCGCGGGCCCGTCGGGACGGGGCACCGAGCGGTGCTGGAGCGAGAGCGCCGCTACCGCGACGGAGACCAGCCCGGACGCGGCATGGGCCCGCCCGAACACGGACGACGGATCGAACACCGCCTCGGGGCCGTCCCCGATGACCATGTCGGGTTCCCCGGCGGCCCCCTCGTCCAGCAGGGCCACGACGGTGTCGCCGTCCCTGCGTGCCGCCTCCAGGGGCTTGAGGACCAGGACGACGGCCGCGTCTCCGGGCTCGTCCTCGCGGCCGAGCTCCCGCAGGGCGGCCCGGTGGACCGCCTCGCAGGACAGGTCGGTGGCACCGACGAGAGCGGCGTCGGCCTCCCCGGAGCGGATGGCCCTGGCCGCGAGTTCCAGCGCGACCAGACCGGACGCCTCCTCCGCGGACACCGTGAATCCGGGCCCCGCCAGGTCCAGTTGGGTGCTGATGCGGTTCGCCGCGAGGTTCGGCATGCTGCCCACCACCCCTTCCGCCGTCATCGGGGGAGTGAACGCCTCCCGGGCGGCATCCGCCGACGGACCGGTGGCGGACACCCCCGACTGCTCCAGCCAGTACGGCACCCGCCAGCGGGCACCCGCGCGGGCCACCTGGGGGTCCACCCCGGTTCCGATGACCACCATGGTCCGCTCGCGGGGCAGGCTCACCGTCCGTACGGCCTCCCGGGCGGCCTCCAGCACCAGGAGCTGATGCGGCACGGCCCGCTCCAGGGCCAGCGGCGGGAAGCACAGGTCCGTCAG
This sequence comes from Streptomyces sp. AW19M42, assembly GCA_000470535.1. Lineage (GTDB taxonomy): Bacteria > Actinomycetota > Actinomycetes > Streptomycetales > Streptomycetaceae > Streptomyces. Next base: position 46,393 of record CBRG010000085.1, on the reverse strand, counting down.
CTCCACGGCGATCTCCGTGACGGGACCGCGCCGTTCACCCCCCAGCACCGCCCGGCGCAGGTCCTCGGTGGAGGTCCCCTCACCGACCCTGGCACCGATGGCCACGATCGCCACCTGTGCCGGAGCCGGGACGGGGGCGGCCGGTCCCCGTCGCACGGCGGAGCCGGGAACGGCATCCGGCGGGTCGACGATCAGGTGGGCGTTGGTCCCGCCGAACCCGAACGCGCTCACCGCCGCCCGCCGCGGCCCCGTCCACTCCTCCGCAGCGGTCAGCACCCGCAACGGGGTGCCCGCCAGCGCGTCCAACGGCCGCTGTGCGCCGAGTGTCGCCGGGCGGACACCCGCCCGCATCGCCCCGAGCACCTTCAGCAGCCCCGCCACGCCCGCCGAGGCCAGCAGGTGCCCGACGTTCGACTTGGCCGAACCGATGGGCACGTCGTGCGCCGCGCCGAAGACCCGGGCCATACCGCGCGCCTCCACCGCGTCACCGACCGGTGTCCCGGTCGCATGGCACTCGACGAGCGACACCGACTCCGGCGCGACCCCCGCCACGTCGTACGCCAGCCGCATGGCCCGTACCTGGCCCTCCTGCGACGGGCTGATCAGACCGGAACCACGACCGTCGTTGGACAGCCCCACCCCGCGGATCACGCCGAACACCGGCAGGCCGGCGGCGCGGGCCGCCGAGAGCCGCGTCAGGGCGACGAACCCCGCGCCCTCGCCGTGCACGAGCCCGTCCGCGTCCCGGTGGAACGGGCGGCTGCGCCCGGTGCGGCTGGTCGCGGACAGCCCGCAGAACCCCACATGCAGGTAGAGGGGATCGGGGCGGCTCACCGCGCCCGCGACCATCAGGTCGGCCGTGCCGTCGTGCAGCCGGTCGCACGCCAGCTTGATCGCGTACAAGGAGGACGCGCAGGCGGCATCGAGCGACCACGCCCCGGCCCCGAGGCCGAGCGCGTCGGCCGCGAGCCGGGCGGGCAGCCCGGACGAGAAGCGGTTGCGGGCGTCGGGGCGCGCGCCGCGCTCACCCGTCAGCAGGGCGTCACGCAGCGGGGGGTGCTGCGCGGACAGCCAGACGTGCTCGGCGAAGGCCGCCCCGGCGGGTGTGGGATACGACAGATTCCCCAGCACCAGGCCACCGCGCGGCAGCGGGCCGGTGCGACCCGCCTCTGTGAGCGCCTGCCGCACCCCGTACAGGACCCAGTGGAAGAGCGGGTCCAGCGACGCGATCCGCTCCGGGGCGATCCGGAAGCCGCCCGGATCGAAGACGGATTCGAACCCGTTGACGTATCCGCCGACGTCGGTCCAGGTGCGGTCGAGATGGTCGTCCACCGAACCCATGGCCCAGTGGCGCGGCAGCCGCCACCGGTCCGCGGGGGCGGCCGACAGGCTCAGACGCCCGGCGGCGATGTTCTCCCAGAACGTGTCCGGGTCGAGCGCGCCGGGCAGCACGCAGCCCCGGCCTACGACGGCGATGGGTTCGACAGGCATGCGGGTCTCACTTCACGGCAGGGCGGAGGCCGGGGGCAGGGTCAGGAGGGACGGCGGACGAGTTCGACACCGATCAGTTCCAGCCGGACGGAGCCGTCGGCGTCGATCAGTGCCGCGTCGCAGCGCGCCCCCGTCTCGTGCGCCTTCCGCCCCCGCACCACACACCGCACGGTGCCGTCCACCGGACCGCGCCGGTACACCCTGCACTCGGCGACGGCCATCGGCAGCGACGCCGCGCCGAGCACCTCCTCGCCCCAGAGCAGGGCGAGTTGCAGTGCGCCGTCCACGGCGGCCGGATCGAGGGGCCAGTGCTCACCCGCCCAGTCCAGGGCGCGCAGGCCCGCGACGGTGGCCTCGGCGCCGTGCTCCGAGACGCCGCGCACCGAGCGCAGTGCCTGGAAGCGGGGGCCGTGGAAGAGGACCTTTCCGTCGTACGCATCGGCCCGCGCGAGCGCACTCAGACCGTCCGGGGCGTCCCAGCCGGCCGCGTCGGGCCGGCCGTCCCCGGCGTCCAGGACCGCCCGGAAGTGCGCCGGGCCGTCCTCACCCAGCAGTTCCGCCTCCAGCTCCGGGAACGAACCGGGCGCCCGGCCGCCGACCACGGTGATCCGGTGGCCCGCGCCCCGCAGTTCGGGCAGGGCGTACTTCTTGTACACCCGCAGATCACGCACGACCAGCTGTCCGGCATCCGGCAGCCAGGCCGTGGCCGCGGCGGCGAACCAGTTCAGGACCATGGCCACGGGCAGCACGGGAACGCCGGCGGGCGCGTGGTCGGCCAGCTGCGGAAGGGTGTCGGAGCGGACCAGCAACTGTGCGCGACGCGGACCACCCGCCGGGGACAGGGCACCCGGGTCGTCCCCGGCGGCCAGCACGACGCGGGCCTCTCCGGCGGCGCCGTCCAGCTCGGCCGTGAAGGCCGCGGCGCCCTGGTCCAGCGGGATGAGCGGAACCCCGGACCGGTCGAAGTGCGCGGCCAGGGCCGGGGTGACCATGCCGCCCTGCCAGGGGCCCCAGGCCACACACCGCACCAGACAGCCGGGCCGCCGGGACTGTTCGGCCGACGCGACCTGGTGGAGCACCTCGTTGGCCATTGCGTAGTCGCCCTGGCCCGGATTGCCGAACACGGCGGCCACGGAGGAGAAGAGGCAGATCGTGTCCAGGGGGTCGTCCGCCGTCGCTGCCAGGAGCGCCCGCAGACTGTCCACCTTGGTGGACATCACCAGCTCCGCCTGATCGTCGGTCTTGTCGGCGATCCGGCTGTCGGCCAGTAGCCCCGCGCCGTGCACGATGCCGGTGACCGGTCCCCACGTCTCACGTACGTCGCACAGGGCGGCGGCGAGGGCGTCACCGTCGCGGGCGTCCACCCGGATGTACCGGACGGGCGACCCCGCGGCCTCCAGCCCCGCCACCGTCGCCCGCACCTCGCGCGCGGCCAGGATCTGCCGGGCCCGCTCCCCGATCCGGGCGGGCGACGTGTCCGCCGCGTCCTGGGCGGAGCGCTCCGCGAGCAGCCGGGTGAGTGCCGGTTCGTCGGTTGCGGAGGCCAGTCCGGCGGGCTCGGCGGCCGGCTCGGTCCTGCCGAGCAGCACGATCCGCGGACGGTGGGTCCTGGCCAGGTCGAGCAGGGCCGCAGCGGTCACCCCGCGGGCCCCTCCGGTGGCCACGAGCACCGAACCGGAGGAGATCCGCGGCGCGCCGCCGGGCGTCACCTGCCCGGGTACCAGCCGCAGGAGGGTGCGGGTGCCGTCCGCGCGCAGGCCCACCTCCGGGTCGGTTCCGCCTTCCAGCAGCTCCCGCACGATCGCGGCGGCGACCTCCTCGTCACCCCGGCCGCCGCGCCGGCAGTCGATGACCCTGACCGAGGCGTCCGGCCACTCCTTCGCCGCGGTCCTGGCCAGACCGGCGACCCCGCCCAGCCACGCGCGGCCGGGTTCGCCGCCTCCGAGCCCGAAGTCGCCCCCGGTGTCCTGGACGGTCACGAACAGCCCGCCGCCCGCGGCCGTTCGTGCCGCAGAGACCGCACGCGCCGCGCGCAGCGCCGACCGGTGGACCTCCCGGGCCCCGTCCGGTGTGGTGTCCGAGGTGAGCGCGCCGAGATGGATGACCGCGCGCGCGTCCGCGGGCACCTCCGTCACGGCGCTGGCGTCCACGCCGTGTTCCACCAGTTTCCGCGCGACGAGTCCGGCCGTCGCGGACCCCGCCGTCCCGCCGCCGGTCACCACGACGGGCCCGTCCAGCAGCCCCGCCGTGGCCAGCCCGGACGGCGGCGACTCCACGGTGCGCGGGACCAGCCTGGTCAGCGGCGTCCGCTCGCCGGATCCGGTGCGCGGTGAGGGCGGCCCGGATGTCGCGGCGACGGCGGTGACTCCGGTGACCGCGACGCTTCCGGGAGGCTCGACGGCCTCCGGCACCGGGGTCCCGGGGGACGGGGCGCCGTCGGTGAGCGCGTCGACGATCTCACGCAGCGTACGGAGCTTGCCGAGCCGGCCGATGTCTCCCGCTCCCACGTCGCGCACCTCTCGGCGCATGACAGAGAGGATCTCGACGCGCTTGATCGAGTCGACGCCCAGATCTGCCTCCAGCTCCATGTCCATGTTGAGCATGGCGGTGGGATAGCCGGTGAGCCGGGCCACCACCGACAGGAGCAACTCCTCCAGCTCGGAGGGCGACAGCGGCATCGCGCCATCGGCGGGTGCGGGCGCGGGGGCAGGGACGGCTGCCGGTGCGGATGCGGGCGGGGGCGCCGCTGCCGCAACAGCACTCACGGCCGGAGCCGACGGAGCCACGGGTGCCGGTGCCGGTGCCGGTGCCGGTGCGTGTCGCGGCGAGGAGGAGCGGGGGAGCGGCGGCGCGGGGACGGACACGTCCAGGCCTCCGCCGGCGTACACGTCCGGAGCGCCGCCCGCGGGTACTTGTGCGGCCCCGCCCGGGTGCGATCCCCCGAGCATCGCGGCCAGGGTCGTCTCGGTCATCCGCAGAAAGGCGATGTGGCTGTCCGTCAGCATGCGCTGGCAGGCCGCGTGGGCCTGCGCCGTCTGCCGCTGGACACTCTCGACGGCGGCGTACCAACTGCCGTCGGCGGCGTCCTCGGCCCCGGGCGCCGGTCCGGGCTCGGGCTCCCACGGTGCGGAAGCCGTCCCGTACTCCGACGGCTGCGGGGGCTGGACCGGGGAGGGGACGTACGCGGGCATGGGAACCGCCGGGGTGTCGGACGCGGATACGGATACGAGGGCGGGCCTGGACCGGTGTTCGGGTTCGTGTTCCGGAGCGGGCGGCGGTTCGGCGGGCGCGCTGCGAGGTGGCGGGAACTGACCGCAGTTGGCTCCGCTGATCTTCACGGTCATTCGGGGTTCGTGCTCCTTCGCTGGGCCCTCGTGGGCGTACGGCGCCCAGAGAGTGTCGAGATCGAGGGGGACGCCGCGTACGGCGAGTTCCCCGAGCGCGGCGTGCAGGGTGTCGGCGCCGGGCCGGGCCGGCCGGTCCAGGGGAACGGCGGCGTGCTCGCGGTCACCGAGGATCTGTCCGACCAGGCCGGTCAGCGCGGCGCCCGCGCCGACCTCGACGAAGGTCCGTACCCCGGCCGCGTACATGGCCTCGATCTGGTCCTGGAAAAGCACCGGGGAGGCGACATGGCGGGCGATCCGGCGGCGTACCTCCTCGGGCGACGACGGGTACGGAGCCGCGTCCGCGTTGCCGTAGACGTCGATCCGGGGCCCGGTGAGAGGCATCGTGCGCAGGTACTCGGCGAGCGGCTCGACGGCCGGCCGGACCAGCGGGCTGTGGAAGGCGGTCGACGCCGCCAGCCGGCGGGTGCCGGTCCCGTCGGCCGACAGCGCCTTCTCGGCACGCGCGATCGCCTCGGAAGAGCCCGAGAGCACCACTTGGCGGGGGGAGTTGTGGTTGGCCGGCCAGATGTCACCGAACCCGCCGCCGGCCAGCACCTGAGCCACGTGCGCGCGGTCCGCCGCCACCGCCAGCATCCCGCCCGGGGTGACCGCCGTGTCGCGCATCAGCTCACCGCGGCGGCGGGCCAGATCCACCAGCGAGGCGGCGTCCAGAACTCCCGCGCAGTGCAGCGCCACCAGCTCACCGAAGCTGTGACCCGCCACGCAGTCCGGCCGCAGACCCAGCTCGCGCACCACCGCCAGCAGCGCGAGCGCGTGCACCGCCAACGCGGGCTGCGCCCACTCGGTGGCGTCCAGCAGGTCCCGCCGGGCGGCCCGCTCCCCGTCGGTGAAGGCGGGCGGCGGGAACACGACCCGGTGCAGGGGACGCCCGTCGAAGCTGGTGCCGCCCAGCCGGTCCCACACGGCCTGGGCGGTCGGCGCCAGCATCGCGAGATCGGCTCCCATCCCGACGTACTGGGCCCCTTGCCCCGGGAACAGGAAGCCGACGCGGCCGGGGTCGGCGTCCCCGCACGCGTACCGGACCCCGGCGGGCGTCGAGAACGCCTCGCCGGGGCGCCGCCGGATCAGCGCGAGGGCCTGCGCGTGCTTCTCCCGGAGGTCCTCGGCATCGGTGGCGACGACGGCCAGCCGCATCCGGGCGGCCGGCGAGAAGGAGCCGTGGCTCTCCCGTGCCAGTGCGGCCAGCGGACGGCCGTCGTCGGCCCTCGGAGCCACGAGGTCCGACGAGGCATCGCCGCTGAACAGGACGAGCTCGCTCGGGGCGGAGCGGTGACGCAGAGCCGTACGGCCCTCGGCGCCCCGGGGCGCGTACTCCTCAAGCGTGACGTGGAAGTTGCTGCCGCCGAAACCGAAGCTCGACACCGATGCCCGGCGTGGATGCCCGGCGGGCCGCACCCACGGGCGGGTCTCGGTGTTGACGTAGAACGGGCCGTCCGCTGCGGCGGCCGCTGGGTTCGGCCGGTCGACCTTCACGGTCGGCGGCAGCACCTTGTGGTGCAGGGCCATGACGGCCTTCAGCAGCCCCGCCGCTCCCGCCGCGCACTTGGTGTGGCCGATCTGCGACTTGACCGAGCCGATGGCGCACCACTGGCCGTCCGTACGGCCCGTCGCGCCGAACACCTCGCTGAGCGCGGCCAGTTCGGCGGTGTCCCCGGCCTTCGTGCCGGTCCCGTGCGCCTCCACAAGCTCCACGGTCTCCGGCCCGTAACCCGCCTCCTCGTAGGCGCGCCGCAGGGCCCGCGCCTGGCCGTCGGGGAGCGGGGCGTAGATCGCCGTGCTCCTGCCGTCGGACGACGTGCCGATGCCCCGGATCACGGCGTGGATCCGGTCGCCGTCCCGCTTCGCGTCCGACAGCCGCTTCAAGGCGTACATGACGACCGCTTCGCCCAGCATGGTGCCGTCGGCCGAGGCCGAGAACGGCCGGCAGTCGCCGCTGGGAGACAGGGCGGGCGTCTTGGAGAAGCACAGGAACATGCCGATGTCGTTCCCGGTGTCCACGCCTCCGCTGATCACCAGGTCGGCCCGGCCGAGGGACAGCTCACCGACCGATGTCGACAGGGCCGCCAGCGAACTGGCGCAGGCGGCGTCGGTGGTGTGGTTGATGCCGTGCAGGTCGAACCGGTTGGCGATCCGGCCCGCGACGACGTTGCCGAGCAGTCCGGGGAAGGTCGATTCCCGCCACGGTGCGAAACTGGCCGAGATGCGGTCGCACACTGCCTGTGCCTCGGTCTCGCCCAGTCCGCCCTCCCGCAGCGCCGCAAGCCACACCGGGCGCTGGGCGCGCCCGTACATGTGCGGAAGCAGTTCAAGGGCGGCGGCGCCGAGGACCACACCGGTCCGGTCCCGGTCCACCCGGGCCGGCCCGCCCGCGTCCTTCAGCACCTGGTCGGCGACCATCAGGGCGAGCAGCTGGGAGGTGTCCGTCGTCGGCAGATTGGCGGGCGGCACCCCGTAGGCCATCGGGTCGAAGTCCACCTCCGGCAGGAAGGCGCCCCGCCGGGCGTACGTCTTGTCGGGAGCGGCCGGGTCCGGGTCGTAGTGGTCTGCCACGCTCCAGCGCGAGGCGGGCACCTCGGTCATCAGGTCGTGGCCGCCGGTCACGATCCGCCAGTAGCCGGCCGCGTCCGTCGCGCCGGGCACCAGGGCCCCGACGCCGACCACGGCGACGGGGACCTGGCGGTGGGATGGGCCGGGCACGGTCTCTCCTCCGGATCGGTCTGTCGATGCTGACGCCGCGGCGGCGCCGGTCCCGCTCACGCCAGCTCGCGCGGCGGGCAGCTGAACGCCTCGGCCGTCAAGGGGACGCCGTAGGTGCGCAGTTGATGGGCGCGAGTGACGACTGCCGCCCCTTCGAGCAGGTTGAGGGCGATCTGCACCACGGACCGGTTCGCCGGTGCGGCCAGGAACGAGCCCGCCACCCACCGGTTGAACGCGCCCATCGCCGGACCGCACCAGATCTGGTAGTCGGTCCGCCGCGACGCCTCGCCGGTGATCGCCCACTGGCTGGAGTTCCCCAGGTACCAGCGGAAGACCAGGGCCATCCGGTGCTTCGGGTCGGTCTCCGCACGGGTGATCTCCGCGGGATCGCGCTGTGCCCAGAACGCGCGCGTGTACTGCCAGACCTCGTCGAACGGGGCACGCAGCACGTCCCGTTCGATCGAGGCCCGCAGCGCGGCCGGGATCTCCTCCAGCGAACCGTGGGCCCGGTACGCGGAGTGCAGCCGGGCGGCCCGCTGGGCGAACATCGTTCCTCGGGAGAGCACTTGCAGCTTGACGCCCAGCTCGAACATGTCGGCCGCAGGCGCCATGGCCACATCGGAGATGTCCGCGTCGCAGAGCATCGTCTTGGCCTCGTCGGACAGTCCCGCCTCCGTGGCCGTCTGGTTCACCGACCCGATGACGACGTAGGACGCGCCGAGGGCGAAGGCGGCGGCCACCGCGTCCGGTGTGCCGAGGCCGCCGGCCGCGCCGAGCCGGACCGGCCGGGGGTAAGCGAACCGGCGGCAGAGGGTGTCGCGCAGGACCGCGATCCTGGGCAGCAGAGCCTGGAGTGGCCGGTTGTCGGTGTGCCCGCCGCTGTCCGCCTCCACGGTGATGTCCTCGGCCACCGGGACGAGAGCCGCCAGGTCCGCCTCCTGCCGGGTCAGTCTTCCCCGCGCGACGAGCTGGTCCAGCAGCACGGGCGGAGCGGGGGAGAGGAACCTCTCGGCCACCTCGGGCCGGGAGACCTTGGCGAGCAGGCGGGTGCGCCGGACGATGGAGCCGTCCGGGTCCCGGCGCAGTCCGTGCGCGGAGCACAGCACGACCGCCGGGGTCAGCTCCATGAACGCCGACGCGGAGATCCGGGGGACTCCGGCGCCCACCAGCAACTCGGCCACGCGGAACTCCAGTTCCGGTTCGGCCGGCGAGTGGATGAGGTTGACGCCCCAGTTGTGGCGGGAAGCCAGCTCCCGGGCGAGCGCGTGCACGGCCCGCTCCACTTCGGGGTAGGCCAGCCCCCCTGCCCCGAAGAAGCCGAGCATCTCCGCCCGCGCCATCGCCGCGACCATCCGGGTGGTCGCGATGCCGTTCGCCATCTCCCCCGCGACATAGGGGAATCGGACACCGTGCGCCTCGCAGAAGGTACGGCCGCCGAGCCACTCGGGGTACAGCGGCGGCAGCGTACCGAGCACCGGGCCGCCGGGTACCGGGCCGGTCGCGATCCCCAGCTCACGGCCGTCCGGCGCACTGACGACGTGGACGGGTCTCCGGATCTGCCGGGCACGGGCCGTGATCTCCTCGGGCGAGAAGACCGGCGGGGACGCGGCGGGGGCGCCGGGAACGGTGAGGACGGACACGCAAGGGCTCCAACGGGAGAGGACGTCTGCTGGTCAGGCGTACCGGGCGGACGGAAGGACGGCCGGGCAGGCGCCCGGCGCCGGGGCGAGGGCCAGACCGGACCAGAGGTAGTCGAGGCCTACCGGGGCGGAGGCCGCCGACGGCCCCAGCCGGGTCCTGACCCGGGTGTCGTCGAACCGCCGCCGGTGGGCGAGGTAGGCCGTCATACCCGGATAGAAGTCCAGCAGGGCCTCCAGCGCCGAAGGGGTGTCCGGCTTGGCCGCGACCAGGTCGATCGAGAGCGGGACCAGCCGCTCCAGGAGGGTCACGACCGTGGGAACGGGCACGTCGCGGTCGTGCACGACGTGGTACGTGTCGACGCCGCCCGAGGGCGTCAGACCGGCCAGCCGCGTCATCACCTCGGCCGCGTGCTCCACCTGCAGCAGATTCAGCCGCCCGCGCGGACGCCCCACCATCCGGACGAGCGGCCGGCCGGCCGGGCCGCCGGGCTCTTCGGTCCCGGCTGTACACCGCGCGTCCCGCAGGATCCGTTCGATGACCAGCAGCGGGTGCGAGGGCAGTTCGGGGTGCGGCGGCAGGTCCGTGACGAGGATGCTCGGCCGCAGGACCAGGGCCGGGCGGCCGTGCTTCCGGGACCACGCGTGCACCAGCAGCTCCGCCTCGTACTTGGACCGTTCGTAGGCGTTCTCGAAGCCGCAGGCGTCGTCCAGCTCGTCCTCGTACGCCACTCCGTCCCGCCGCGATCCGGCGACGAACGCCGTGCTCACGTGACGGACCAGGGGCGCTCGGCGGCCCGCGGTCGCCAGCTCCAGCACGTGCCGGGTGCCTTCGACGTTGATCCGGCGCAGTTCGGGGAGGTCCCCCTCCAGGTTGATGCTGCCCGCGCTGTGCCAGATCGCGCCCAGGCCGTCGGCCAGCTTCTGGAAGCTCCGCCCGGACAGTCCCAGCCGGGGCTGTGCCAGATCGGTCTCCACCACCCGCAGTCGGCCGGGGAGCTCGGCGGTGAACGCCTCCGGTGAGCCGGTCAGTTCGAAGAACCGGGTGATGCGGTGCAGCGCGTCGGCCGATCCCGCGTGGGCCAGAACCGTCACGGACGGGTGCGTGCCGAGCAGGCGGCGTAACAGGCGCAGTCCGAGAAATCCGGTGGCGCCGGTGAGGGCGACGTGCACGGGCGTGGCTCCAAGGGCGGTGAGAGGGCGGTCCCGGGACCGGGCGGAGGCGGGGTGGCGCCGTTGCGGCGACCGGGTGCGGAGGAACGGAATGTCCCTGGCCGTCCTGCGAGGCGGAGTGTCACTGGAGGTCGCATCGCGCGGTGAGGTTCGGTGCTCGCGGGTGCTCCGGTGCCCCCGTCCGGCAGGGGTTCCCCGGGCCTGCCCCAGGCCGGTGACCTCCGGCGCACGGCACACAATGTCAGACGGCGGGCGGGCCGAGTGCCACGATTCCCCCTGCTCACCCGAACGAAGTACGCCGCACCGCGAACCGTGCGCGCCGCCCGGTCCGGAGGAGCTTCACCCCGGGCCGGGCCGCCCCGAGGAACGCGACGGCAGGACACGGGCGGAGCCGTACGGCGCCGTCCTCCTTTCGGGGGAACCTGCCGGTGAGGGCCCTGGACCGGCCGGGGGGTCCTGGACGGTCCGCCGAGGCCCGCCGCGTCCTCGGCGGCTGCCGGTGGCGCGGGGCGGCGGGCCAATCACGGCACGGGAACACGGCCTGCGGGCGCCTGGGGGCGGCTGCGGCCGACAGCCCCGGGCTCCGAGCCGAACCGGGTTGCCGAAGGCGTTGCGGGGTGCGGGTGCCGGGCGGACCGGCTCCCGACCGGTGGCCATTCTGTTGTCCGGTTGTCCGGTTGTCCGGCTGTCCGGCTGTCCGGCTGTCCGGGGCGGACGGCCCGGCGTCGGCGGCCTCCTGCCGTACGTCCGCCCGCGCCTGCCCCGTCCCTTCTGCCGCGTCTTCTCCTGCCGCGTCTCTCCTGCCGCCGGTGCTGTCGCCCAGCTGCGGCCCCGCGGCTGCCCTGCCATGGCCTTCGGCCAGAATCGGAGCCCCCGAAACCCCATGCATGATCGCGAACAGTCCGCTGAGCCTGCTGAGTCCGTTCAGCCCGAGCGTTCCGCTCCGTCCATTCCTTCGCCCCGCCGCCCCACCCACTCGGTCGACCGTGCGTTCCTCAGCATGGAGCGGCGGCGGCCCGATGTCCGCTGGGACGCCGGCGGTGTCGCGTACCTCAGCGGTCCGCCCCCGGCCCTGTCGGACCTTCGCGCGTACGTGGGCTTCCGCCTGAGCGGGCTGCCCCTGCACACGAGCCGGGTCGAGGGCGGTCGCCGGCCCCGGTGGCAGCCGGACGCGGAGTTCGACATCGACCGGCATGTCCACGAGGTGGTCGCCGATGGCCCCGCCGCCTGGGACTCCGCCCTGCACACCGCGCTCAACGCGCCGTTCGCGCCCGGGGCTCTCTGGGGGGTCTGGCTGGTCCACGGGCACGAACCCGACGCGTACGCCGTCTGCTACCGCTTCCGTCACGCCTGCCAGGACGGTTCGGCCGCCGCCATGACCTTCCGCGCCATGCTGGGGGAGGGGGAGCCGTCGGCGCGCCCGGTTCCGGGCCGGAGCCGCCGGGCCGGGGTGCCCCGGAGGGTGGGCGCGGCCGTCGGGCTGGCCACGAAGTTCGTGACGAGCACCCTCGCCGTCCGGGGGCACCGCCCGGATGCCGCCTTCACCCCCTCCGGGGAGCGGAGGCTGTGGCGCGGGCGGGTACCGGCGGACACACTGCGCCGGATCGGCGCCGCCCGTGGCGGCTCCGCCCATGACGTGCATCTGGCCGCACTCGCCGGGGCGTTGTCCGCCTGGTCGGCCCGCTCGGGCGTGCCGCTCCCTCGGGTGACGGCCCTGCTGCCCATCGACGCACGCCGTCCCGACGAGGACCAGACGTGGGGGAACCGCTGCTTCGCCGTGCCGCTGGAGTTGCCGGTGCGGACCGTCGCCGAGGACCCGGACGGGACCGGCGGCGGTGACGCCTCACTGCGGCGACTGGACCACGTCATGGCGACGACCCGGAAGTTGCGGGGCGAGGCGTGGCGGCAGGCCGTTCAGGACCTGGTCCGCTTCATGCCGGGCCGCCCCACCGAGTGGTATCTGCGACGGGTCCTCTCGCCGCGCGTCACCAACGTCATGGCCACCTCCATGCCGCTCGCCGAGAAGGGGAGCCTGGGCGAGACGCAGGTGACGGGCACCGCCCTGTTGCCCCTGGTCGTGCCCGGACACCTCTTCGGGGTGGGGCTGTCGTTCTTCGGTGACTGGGCCGAGGTGTCCTTCGTGGCCGATGGCGCTCTTCCGCTCGGGGAGTCGCTGCCGGAGCTGTGGGAGCAGGCCGTGGGCGAGCTGGAGGAGAACACGGTGCCGGTCTGAGGCGGCCGGGCATGGGCAGCGGTCACCGTGCGGGACCCGGGGCGGATCACGGGGCCCCGGCCGCCGGACCGGGACGGGCGACGGTCACGGCCGGCACGGACGGGACGGACGGGACGACCGACACCGCGTGCTCGGCGCCGGCCCGCCCGGAGCTCCTGGCGAAGGGCCCGCTGGTAGGAGCGGACGTCGATGTCGATCCCGTGGCGGTAGCAGGGCGCGTAGGCGCGCTCATGGGACCGCCCCTCGCGGCCGATCGCCCGCGTCACGTCCTGCGGCGACGGCAGGACGACCGTTCCCGTTTCCGCTGCCCGGCCTGCTCGTTGGGCACGGGCGGACCGGCTGCGCCGCCGAGCGGCCGACCTCCGGCCCTCCCACGCACCGGCAGGCCGCGGACGGTTCCGCGGCCATCAGCCGGACCCGGTACGACGGAGCGACACCATGGACGTCACAGATGTGCACCACTCCTACCGACAGCACCCCGTTCTCCGGGGCGTCGACCTCCGGCTGCGGCCCGGCACCCTCGCCGGCATCGTCGGGGAGAACGGCTCGGGCAAGACGACCCTGCTGAAGATCGTCTCCGGTGAACTCAGGCCGGACCGAGGTTCGGTGCGTCACAGGGGCAGGTTCGGCTACTGCCCGCAGTCCGTGGTCCTGGACGACTCCTTCACCGTCCGCCAGCATCTCGGCTTCTTCAAGCGCGCGTTCGGGCTCCCGGACCTGCGGCTGGCCGAGGAGGTGATGGAGGTCCTCGCCTTCACCGAGTACCTCGACCAGCGTGCGGGCCTGCTCAGCGGGGGCTCTCGGCAGAAGCTGAATCTGACCCTCGCGCTCATGCACGACCCGGACGTCCTGCTGCTGGACGAGCCCTACCAGGGCTTCGACTGGGAGACGTATCTGCGCTTCTGGGAGCTGGCGACCAGGCTGCGCGACGCCGGGCGCTCGGTGCTGGTCGTCTCCCACCTGGCGTACGACATCAACCGGCTCGACCTGCTCTGGCGCCTGGAGAACGGGCGCCTTCACTGCCAGGAACCGCGTGCGGAGGCGGTGGCATGAGGCGGCACTGGTCCCTGTTCACCACGGCGTCGCGGTACGCGTTGATCGGCCACACCCGCAACCGGTTCGCGATGCTGCTGGTGGTCGTGTACATCCCCGTATGGATCGCTCTCGCCTATGTGACCATCCCCGACCTGCCCGCACCGTTCCGGCTGCGGGCCACCGGTGAGGTGCTGTCCCCGCCCGGCAACCACCTGACCCAGATCACCGGCGCCCTGAACGCGGTCACGCTGATCGCCGGATTCATGATGTTCGCGGCCACCTTCAGCGGAGGCGCCTTCGACCGTCGGCTCGCGATGGCCGGCTACCCCAGGTACCACCTCGTCCTCGCCAAGCTCTCCGCGCTCACGCTGGTCTGTGCCGCCATCGCCGGGTACGCCACGGTCGCGGTCGGATTGTCCTGGCCGCCTCGGCAGCCCCTCCTGCTCGCCGCCGCGCTGTTCTGCGCGGCGCTGACCTACGGTGCGCTCGGCGTGGTCTTCGGATCGGTACTCCGCCGCGAGGTGGAGGGCATGTTCGCCATTCTGATGATCAGCATCCTCGACGTCGCACTGCAGAACCCCCTCTCCAGCTCCGGGTCCGACAGCGCCGTGGTGCGCTTCCTGCCGACGTACGGAGCTGTGCAGGCCGGCATGTCGGCGGCGTTCTCCGACGCCCCGGCCGTCCAGGGCCTCGTGATCCAGTGCCTCTGGCTCGTCACTGCCGCGTCGGCCGGGTTCCTGGTCTTCCGCAGGCGGACCGGAAACGCGCTCCCGGCGGAAAGGCGGCCATGGGTCCCGGCTCCCCGCGGGCGCGGAGCGGCCGGGGACCCCCCTGCGCCCCTGCCCTCCGCGGAGCCCGGACCGTCGGCGGAGCACGTACGGCCCACCTGAACACCGGACCGCCGGCGGGGCCGCGGACGCCCCTGTCGCACGGACGCCAGAGGCCGTTCTGCGCACCCGGACGTCCCGCTGAAGGGAGCCGTGACCTGCGGGATGCGGTGATCGTTCAGTAGCCGTCGGGCGCCGACGCGGTGCCCGGACCGAAAGACCCTTCCGTGCAAGGAGCACCACTCCATGACTCTTCCGCGTACCGTCCGGCGCACCGTCCTGACCGCCGCTCTGCTGTCCGTCTCCGCGCTGACCGTCTCCTCCAGCGCCGTGGCGGAGCCCGCCGCCCGTGCGGCTGCCCCGGCCGCCGCGCAGGCGGCCCCGCTGCCGCCCGCGTGTCAGGAGGCGCTGCTCGAAACGCTGGACAAGTTCCCTGTCGTGGACTTCACGGTCCCCGACAAGGCCGAGAACGCCCTGCTGGGCGAAGTGCTGGGGCTGAGCGAGGCCGACCAGGCGGGCTTCACCCAGGCGGGATGCGCGGCCTGGAACACCTGGGCGACCGACAACGGCCAGGCGGTCGCCGCGGACCTGGACACCCGCTACCGGAACGCCGCCGCGCCCGACTGCAACAAGTTCGCCAAGTCCTCGATCGCGACGATCAAGAAGTACGCCCCGAACGTACCCGCCGCGACCCGTGACCTGGAGGCGCTGGCCAAGAAGGTCTGGAAGAGCGCCATGGAGAAGCTCGCCGCGGAGGCCACCAACGCCGACTGCCGCACGGCCTACAACGGGGTGAAGGCCGGCTGGTAACCGAGACGGGTCGCGGGCCCGACCCGTCCAGGAGGGCCGGGCCCGCGACCCGGTGCCGGGGGCCGCGCGGCTCGGGGCGGTCCCGATGCGCGGGTCCGGATCGTCACGAGGCCAGCAGGGCTCCGAGGACCATGCCGCCGACCAGGCCCACGGCGCTGACCACGATGGCGATCACCGCGAGCCGTTCGCGCCGGACGGTCTTGGCGACTATGGCCAGGACCAGAGCGACCACACCGAAGACGATCGGCAGGAAGACGAGTGAGATCACTCCCAGCACCATCGCGATGATGCTCAGCACGTTGCCGGTCGCCGCGGGCCGCGGCGCGCCGTGGGGCTGCTGGCCGGTCTGGTGATCGCCGTACTGCGTCGTCATGACCCACTCCTTTGTGATCGGCCTGAGGCCTGGTCCGGTGATGACCGGCTTGAACCTCGGTTGCCCCGAACCCCCTTATGAACACCTCGACTTGAGTCCGGTCGAGGGTGCGACCGCGTGCTTCACCGTCCTTGCTGTGCGCCCCTGGGGCCTGCGGGAGGCGTGGGGCGGCCGTGGTGCCACGGGGGAGGCGCAAGAGACCGGTGGGGCGACAAATCGACGATTCTCGACTGATTGATCCGGGTTCATCCAGGGAAGGCGACTTCCATGCTCGTCAATCTCTCCGGAAAATCAGCTCTGGTCACCGGCTCCACGCAGGGAATCGGCGCGGCGATCGCCGCCGGTCTCGCGGGGGCGGGCGCCCGTGTCGCGGTCAACGGCCGCAGCGCCGATTCGGTGGCGGCTGCCATCGAGCGGCTGCGCGAACAGTGCCCGGAGGCGGAGTTCGTCGCCGCGCCGGGTGACATCGCGACCGAGGACGGCGCCCGGCAGGTGCGGGACGCGCTGCCGCACGCCGACATCCTCGTCAACAATCTCGGCATCTTCGGCGCCCAGCCGGCGCTGGAGATCAGTGACGACGACTGGCGTCGCTACTTCGAGGTCAATGTGCTGGCCGCGATCCGCATGACCCGGGCGTATCTGCCGGGGATGAAGGAGAACGGCTGGGGCCGGGTGCAGTACATCGCCAGCGACTCGGCGGTGGTCATCCCGGCGGAGATGATCCACTACGGCGTGTCCAAGACGGCGCTGCTGGCCGTCGCCCGCGGCTTCGCGAAGGACGCCGCGGGCACCGGGGTGACGGTCAACTCCGTCATCGCCGGCCCGACGCACACCGGCGGGGTCGAGGACTTCGTCTACGAGCTGGTCGACAAGGACCTTCCGTGGGACGAGGCGCAGCGCGAGTTCATGCGCACGCACCGGCCCCAGTCGCTGCTCCAGCGCCTCATCGAGCCCGAGGAGATCGCCCACATGGTGGTCTACCTGGCCTCCTCGTTCGCCTCCGCGACCACGGGCGGCGCCCTGCGGGTGGACGGCGGCTACGTGGACTCGATTCTGCCCTGACCCATCCGGCCACCCGAACCCCGGCGGCCGAGGAGCGACCGGCGGCCGGGGCGTGCACCTGTACAGCCCGAGGCGAGGGCCTCGCTACGGGACCGCACCCGTGTCCGTACGGCCCGTACGGAACGGTCCGGCCCCCGGGGACCGGCGTGGCGAGGGTCAGGGCTTGAGGACGACCTTGGTCCATCCCGCGTCGCGGTCGTCGAAGTGGCGATACGCGCTCGCAGCCTCATCCAGAGGTAGTTCATGCGAGACGATGAACGACGGCTTCGCCCTACCGTGCTGGATGAGCCGGCCGAGGTGGCGGTTGTACGCCTTCACATTGGCCTGACCGGTTCCGATCCGTTGACCCTTGAACCAGAACTGGCCGAAGTCGAAGGGCAGCTTGCCCTCTCGCGTCAGCTCGGTCGGAGCGCCGTCGTCCTGAGGGAGGAACACTCCGACGACTCCGATGGCGCCGGTCGCCTTCACGGACGCGACCAGGTCGTTCATGATCGCCTCGGGCCTTTCGTCGCCTTGCGGGTCGTGGGCCTGGTATCCGACGCATTCGCAGCCCTTGTCGGCCCCACCGTCGGTCAGGTCGAGTATCTGCTCCACGTGATCGCCCTTGGAGTCATCGATCGCAGTGGCTCCGGCTTGTTCGGCGAGTTGGAGCCGGTCGGCCTGCCGGTCCACGGCCAGGACCTGACTCGCGCCGCGCAGACGCGCGGAGTAGGCCGCCATGAGGCCGACCGGCCCGGCCCCGTAGACGACGACGGACTCACCCGGCGAGACGTCGGCCAGTTCTGTGGCGTGGTAGCCGGTGGGGAAGATGTCCGCCAGCATCACGTAGTCGTTCTCCTTCTCCGCGGCGTCGTCCGGCAGGACGAGACAGTTGAAGTCGGCCCAGGGGACCCGCAGGTACTCAGCCTGGCCCCCGGCGTAGGTGCCCATTGCCGCGAAGCCGTATGCGCCGCCGGGTGTGTCGGAGTCGACCGAGAGACAGAAGCCGGTGAAACCGCGCTCACAGTTGGCGCAGAATCCACAGCCGACGTTGAACGGCAGGCAGACGCGGTCACCCACCTTCACGCGGTCCACTCCGGCGCCGGTCTCGATCACCTCTCCGAGGTTTTCGTGGCCGAGTATCCGCCCGGTCTCCATGGTGGTCCGGCCCTCGTACATGTGGAGGTCGGACCCACAGATATTGGTCGAGGTGACCTTGACGAGCACGTCTGTCGGACGTTCGATCCTGGCGTCGGGAACATCGGCAATCGCCACATCCCGCGGCCCCTGGTAGACGAGTGCCTTCACAGGGCTCACCGCCTTGTCTGTTGGTGTGCACCACCTCGAACCGGTGCCGGCCCGAGGGCGAGCGAAACAGCATCGTTCATCCAGCATGCGCACAAGCCGGGCGATACGCAGAACGGGCCGCTCTCAGCGGCGGCGAGGGGTCCGGCCTCGATCGACTCGGCCGATTCCTCCCCCCGCGCGAGCACCCTCTGGCCCATACTGAGGCTCCGTCCGGCACAGGGTTCTCGGCTTCTCCGCCGTCTCGGACAACCCTCGCGGTGCGGCCCACCACCAGTCATTCCTGGAAGGGGCCGAGGCCGAACTCCTGCCCGCGCTCCGCCACAGCCTGTGAGGACGACACCACCATGAACCGCGCCGCTCTCTTCGACGTCGACGGCACCCTCGCGGACACCAACCACCTGCACGTGACCTCATGGTGGGAAGCCCTCCGGCAGTCCGGCCACCACGTGCCCATGCACGCCATCCACCGCGCCATCGGGCTGCCCGGCCCCGACCTCCTCGGTCACCTCCTGGGTGGGGATCGCGACCGCTCCGAGGACGAGCGGTTGAGCGCCGCGCACGACACGCTCTACGCCACGTATTTCGACCGCCTTCCGGTCTTCGGCTCGACGGCGGAGCTGTTGCGCGCCCTGTCGTCGGCCGGCTGGAAGGTTGTGCTCGTCACCTCGGCCAAGGACAGTGAACTCGCCGCCCTGCGCAAGGCTGTCGGAGCCGACGATGCCATCACCGCCACCGCCTCGGCAGATGACGTCGAGAAGGGCAAGCCCGCACCTGACCCCGTCCGTCGGGCGCTGGACCTGGCCGAGGTGGCCCCGGACCGTGCGGTGTTCATCGGAGACTCCGTCTGGGACATGAAAGCCGCAGTCGGGGCGGGCGTGGCCGCCATCGGCCTGCTGTGCGGGGGAATTCCTCGCGAGGACCTGGAAGAGGCCGGAGCGGACGCCGTGTATCCGGACCCCGCCGGCCTTCTCGCGGGCCTCGACGACAGCCCTTTTTCCGGGGTGCCGTCCGCCTGATCCGCGAGGGCCCCGCCGCAGGCCGGTTATGGCCGGCGATGCGGAGCCAGGTGTGCCGCACCCCGTGTGAACTGCGGTTTTCTGGGCAACGGCTTGAAGACAGGACCCGCAACCGGAGCCGAATCAGGAGAAACCTGGTGGTGTACAAGGAAGACCGTGCGCAGCACATGAGGGATGACCTCGAAGCTGCCATAGGCCACTACATGGTGGCTGTCGCCGGCAGGCTTCTCGACGAAGGCCTTCCGGTTTCCTCCATTTCCTCGTACGGAGCCTATGACGACCTCAGCCAGGACGCGTTCGGGGCGGACGTGGAGGGAAGCCTGGAGTTCACCCGTGCCTTCCGGTGCAAGGTGTTCGGTGAGGGCCGGGACGCAGGGCTTCTCTGGTGCGGCGTGTCGGGGTGGTGCTTCTTCTGCATACCTGAGGGGGCCGGTCGGACGCTCATGGATTCCGCCCGATGGATGGGGGGCGGCCTGACGCCTGACCCTGGCCGAGTGGCTGCATTCCTCTCCGAGGTCCAGCTGAACGCTGAATTCTCGGGAAGCGACGAGCGACCCTTCTATCGCGCTCCGCACGCGCACCCGAGATCACTTCTGCAGCGGCTCGCCGTCTTCGATCCCGACAGCGGAAGTACGGAATCATCGGATTACGGCAGCCGATTCGACCGCCTGCGGATCGATGCCTGTCAGACGCGTGTGGTGAGCGCCTTGACCGCCGAGAAGCAAGAGGTCGTCGAGGTCGCGTTGCGCAGTGGCGAACTGCAGGCGGTGCTGGGATTTCTGGAGTACGTCGAGGCGGCAGCGCCGCAGGACAACGCACGGGAGATGGCACGGAGACTGCGCTCGGACCTGTCCTTGAGGGCGCGGGACGGGCGGGAGGGCCTTGACGAGCATCGCGAGGCACTCACGTTTGCGGAGGAACAACGTTAGCTGTCAGTGCCACGTGAGCTATCGGTAGGTCTGACAAGGGATACCGTCCCCCTGTTTCCGTGCGGCCTTCGCCGCCCGCGCGAAACCGACGACTTGCCCTGCGGCTCCGCCCCCTGCGTGCCGTTGGAGACCTCGACAGACGCTCCGGTCCTCGTCCCATGCACTCCGATGGAACCGCTCAAGATGCGCGGTCGACGGGAGTGACGAGACTGGCCTTATGGCAGAACAACGTCGCACACACGCCGGGAGCTCGAAGACGGCGACCGCCTCCCGTACCCGACGACCGGCGCGAGGGCCGGAGCATGCGGCTCGTGCTGCCAGCAAGAGCCTGGAGGGGTTGATCGGCCATCCCGCGGAGGGGGTCTCCGCCGTGCGCCGCGAGGACGACGGCTGGTGCGTGGTGGTGGACGTTCTGGAAGTGCCACGGATCCCCGACACCACAAGCCTCCTCGCCTCCTACGAGGTGCAGCTGGACCGGGACGGCGAACTCCTGCAATACCGCAGGGTCCGCCGCTACCGACGCGGTGCAGCCGACGAGTGACCTGCGCTTTGCTCCCTGTTGGAAGGACTTCCCATGACCGCGACCACCTACTCGGACGAGGTAGTGGCCTGCCCGCCCCGCGCTGGAACGTTGTACGACGTGCTGGAGCTCATTCTTGACCGTGGCATGGTCATCGACGTATTCATCCGGGTTTCACTGGTCGGCATCGAGATCCTGAAGATCGACGCGCGCATCGTCGTCGCGAGTGTGGACACGTACCTGCGCTTCGCGGAGGCGTGCAACCGGCTCGACCTTGAGCGCGATTCCGGCAGCACCACGATCCCCGAGCTTCTCGGCGGCGGTGTGGCCAAGTCGGTGGGGAAGCGCAAGGTGCGAAGCGCGGCGGAGACCGTGGGCAGCACCGTGCGCAAAGCAGTAGGCGGTGGCGACGACTCGTCCGAGGAAGAGGACGAGCCGCAGGAGCGTCCGAAGAAGCGACGTGCGCCTGCCCGCAGCAGTGAGAGCCGACGACGGCGCGCGGAGGCATGAGCATGAGTGCCTCGACCGAGGGTGTGTACGTCTACGCGATCCTGCGGGCCGCGACGGCGCTGCCGAAGGACGCGGTCGGTGTCGGATCGCCACCGGCGGCCCTCCGGGTCATCGGTCAGGGCCTGCTTGAAGCGGTCGTCAGCGACGCGCCGCCGCAACTGCGCGCCCGTCGACGCGACCTGCTGGCACACCAGGACCTTCTGATGCGACTGGCAGACGATGGGCCGGTGCTTCCCATGCGGTTCGGCATGGTCGCGGCGGACGAGCAGTCGGTCCTCGCGCAACTGACGGTTCAGGAAGCCGGGTATGCCGCCACCCTGGACCGGCTCGCGGGTCGCATCGAGATCAACGTGAAGGTCCTTCCCGCGCAGAACGCGCTGGAAGCACTCGTCGCCGAGGACACGAGCGTGCGGCAACTCCGTGCGGCCGCCCGGAGAAACCCGGGCTACGAGGCCAGCCTCCGGCTGGGCGAGGCCATCGCCGGCGCTCTCACCAGGCGGGCAGCCGGCGCGGGGCAGCGGATCCTGCGCGAGCTCGCACCTGTTGCTCGGGCATCCGTCCCGGGGCCGGAGGTCCAGGGATGCGTGCTGAACGAGTCCTTCCTCGTCGACCGCTCCGAGAGCGAGGCCTTCCTCTCGCGGGCCCAGAGCCTTGGGGCGGCCTTTCGGGAGCATGCGGAGATCCGGTCCGTCGGCCCGCTTCCCTGCTACAGCTTCGTTTCGGCGGAGGCCCGACCCGCGCTCGTGGGCGGGAACTGACATGGGACTGATCACCGGTCTGCTCACGCTCCCGCTCGCGCCGGTGCGTGGCGTGGTCTGGGTGGCGGAGAAGCTCAACGACGCCGGCGAGCGCGAGCTGCACGACCCCGCTGTGTTGCGTGCGCAGTTGGCGGTACTCAACGAGGAACTTGAGTCCGGAGACATCAGTCTGGAGGAGTTCGAACGCGAAGAGGAACGCTTGCTTGACCGGCTGCACGCCGTACGGGTCGGCCCGGCACAGAGTGATCGAAGGTGACGAGATCATGGAAGATCAGACGAAGTTGACCCTCGCGGTCGCAGTAGTCGGCGGCTATGTGCTGGGCCGGACCAAAAAGGGGCGAGTGGCTCTCAGCGTCGCGACCTATCTCGCCGGCCGACGCTTCGGTCTGGAGCCCCGCCAACTCGCCGCAGAGGGCATGCGCCGACTCGGCGAGGTCCCCCAGGTCGCCGAACTTCAGGAACAGCTCAGGGGCGAGGTTCTTGACGCGGGCCGCAAGGCCATGACGGCCGCCGCCAACCGCAGTATGAGCACATTGGCCGGCTCGATCAGCGAGCGCACGGCTCGCCTCCTCGAACCGCCGAGCGACGAGGACGAGGACGAGGACGGCGACGGGGACAGGGACGAGGACGACGAGTACGAGGACGAGGGCGACGAGGAACCCGCAGAAGAGGACGAGGAGTACGAGGACGAAGAGGACGAGGAGGAACCGGAGGACGGCGACGAAGGGGATGAGCAGCCAGTAGAGGACGAAGAAGAAGAGGAAGAACCCGAGGAAGAGGACGAAGAACCCGAGGAAGAGGACGAAGAAGAGGAAGAACCCGAGGAGGAGCCGGAGGAGAAGCAGCCGAGAAGGCGCGCGTCCCGCCGGACATCGTCGGACAGGGCCAAGAGCAGTGGGGGCGGCGGAACGTCCCGGACCGACAAGGCCGCGGCGAAGCGGACCGCCCCGGCCAAGAAGACGACTGCCTCCAAGAAGGCGGCCCCGGCGAAGAAGACCGCGGCGAAGAAGACGGCTCCGGCGAATAAGGCGGCAGTCAAGAAGCCCGGCGGCTCCGCCAAGAAGACCGCGGCGAAGAAGACGGCTCCGGCCAAGAAGGCGGCAGCCAAGAAGTCTGGTGGCTCCGCGAAGAAGGCCGCTCCGGCGAAGAAGGCCGCTCCGGCGAAGAAGGCGGCGGCCAAGAAGACGGCAGCAGGCAAGTCATCGTCGAAGCGGGCCGCATCCAAGCGCGCCAGCGGTCGGAGGTAGCGAGTCATGGCCAGGACGGAAAAAGCAGAGCCTGAGTCGGAAGAGACCGAAGAGACCGAAGAGACCGGAATGGGCAAGCTCCGCGGGGAGCTGTCCAACTTCCTCAGCACGCAGGTGGAGAAGCTCGCGGAGAAGGCAGGGGACAAGCTGACCGATGTCACCAGCCAGTTGACCGATGTCGCTGAGAACGGCGGCTCTTTGCCGGCCATCGGTTCCCGCATGCTCCAGGGCGAGTCCCCGGTGAAGGCGTTCGTCTCGGAGAAGGCCAAGGGTGTCAAGGACAACGTCGTGGACAAAGCCAAGGAGGCCTTCGGCGGCGGCAAGGGAAAACGTAAGGCGAGCGGCGGAAAGGTCATGAACATCATCGAGGTCCTCGATGTGGGAGTACCACTCCGCACCGCGTACGACCACTGGACCCAGTACGACCAGTTCAGCAGTTTCGCCAAGGGCGTGCGCGATGTCTCGATGGACGAAGAGATGTCGAGCGACTGGAAGGTCAAGGTGGGGCCCTCCTCCCGCAGCTTCAAGGCAACGGTCCAGGAGCAGGTCCCCGACGATCGCATTGTCTGGACATCCGAGGGCGCCAAGGGGACGACGCGAGGCGTGGTGAGCTTCCACGAACTGGCACCGTCCCTCACACGCATCGTCCTGGTCATTGAGTACTACCCGTCCGGCTTCTTCGAGAAGACGGGCAACCTCTGGCGTGTGCAAGGACGCCGGATCCGGCTCGACTTCAAGCACTTCCAGCGCTACGTCACGCTCACGGACGAGGAGCCGGACGGGTGGCGGGGAGAGATCCGCGACGGAGAAGTAGTCGTATCGCACGAAGAGGCCATGGAAGAGGAAGAAGCGGAGAACGAGGAAGAAGGCGACAACGAGGAGGACCCGGAGGGGGAGGAATACGAGGACGGGGACGAGGACGAGGGGGATGAGGAGGACGACGGCGAGGACGAGGACCCGCTGACGGACGAGGACGACGAGGAAGAGCCGGACGAGGACGACGAGGAGGAGCCGGACGAGGAGGAGGAAGAGCCGGAGGAAGAGCCGGAGGAGGAGGAAGAGCCGGAAGAGGACGAAGAAGAGGACGAGGCACCGCGCAGAAGGCGGACCGCGTCCACGAAGCAGCGATCACGGAGAGCACGAAGTGACTGATCTCGACTTCCGACAGGATGCCTCCTATCCCGTAGCCGGACCGCAGAACACCAACCTGGCGGACATCCTGGAGCGCGTTCTCGACAAGGGCATCGTGATCGCCGGGGACATCAAGATCGACCTTCTCGACATCGAGCTGCTCACCATTCGCCTGCGGCTCTTCGTAGCGTCCGTGGACACGGCGAAGAAGGCCGGGATCGACTGGTGGGAGACCGATCCGGCACTCAGCTCTCACGCGGCGAGGAACGCCCTGAAGGATGAGAACCGCGAGCTGCGGGCGCGGCTTGAAGCACTTGAATCGCACTCCGACGAGACATCGTCGGACCCGCGATGAGCCATGGAGAGGAGGAACAGGGGCTCATGACGGAGTGCAGCACAGAGACATCGGAGACGCACGCCACCTACGTGTTCGCGGTCTGCCAGACGGAGGGGGGCCCCGACGCGGACGGCCTCACCGGGGTCACGCACGACGAACCGGTGCGCTCCCTGCGCGTCGGCCCTCTCACAGCGATCGTGCAGACCGTTCGAGAGGCTGACTTCACGGACGAGGTCTGGCAGAAACGGCTGACCGACGAGGCTGAACTCGAACGCTACGCGCGTGCCCACCATGAGGTCGTTTCGGCAGTCGCTGCGCGGTTTCCCACGGTTCCCCTGCCGCTGGCCACGTTGTACAACGGGGATGAGAGGGCCTCACTCGCACTCGCCAGTGAGTCGACACGCTTTCGCACAGCGCTGAGGCGCATCGCGCATCACGCCGAATGGGGAATCAAAGTCTACGCACCCGTCTCGCCGAGCGCGGGCGATGGCACCCCGGAGGAGCGGACGGCTGCGGCGGCGGACCAGGGGGGCCCGGCCCCCGGAGCGGGCAGAGCCTACCTGGAACGCAAGCGCAACCTGCAGTCGCGGCGTGCGCAGCGGCAGACGGATTCCTTGCGGCTCGCGGATGCCGTGGACGCGGACGTGAGTCGCCTCGCCACGGAGTCCCGTCGGCTCCGACCGCACGGCGATGGAGCCGTTGACGACCGTCGCGTGCAGGTCCTGAACGCGACCTATCTGGTCGCGGCGAATCGGGCCGCCGAACTGGATCTGCTGGTTGCCGGCTTGCGGAAACGCACCGGTGCGCACATCGAGGTCTCTGGGCCCTGGGTGCCCTACTCCTTCGTGGGCGAGGTGTAGCCCGTGACGCACGAAGCAGTTCCGTGGGACGGCCCCGGCGGGTTGAGCGGCCCGATCGGAGTGCCACTGGTCGATCTCCTGGACCGTGTCCTGGCGACCGGGGTGGTCGTCAGCGGCGACCTGGTCATCGCAATCGCCGACGTGCCCCTCGTGCGTGTCTCACTCCATGCGCTGCTGTCGTCGGTCAACGAGCGGGTTCCCGCCCCCTGGTCTGACAGCGGGCCGCTGTGACGAGCTCACGAGTGGATCTGGATTCCGAGCAGATGGGGCGCGATCTGGTCACCCTGGTACTCACGGTGGTCGAACTGCTCCGACAGCTGATGGAGCGGCAAGCCCTGCGGCGCATCGACGAAGGTGATCTGAGCGACGATCAGACCGATGAGATCGGTACGACCCTGATGATGCTCGATCAGCGCATGGCAGAGCTCTGCGAGCAGCACGGGGTACGGATGGAAGACCTCAATCTCGACCTCGGGCCCCTGGGTTCCCTCCTGCCCCGTGACTGAGGGCGGAGCCAGGGAGAGGCAGACACGAATACGCTGCGCCGTCAGAGCACTCGAATGGCGTATGTGGGGATCTTGGAGCACCGTGGAAGGGGGGCACGGGTGGCGGAAAAAGTCCGCCGCGTCCCGTTGGCCCCTCACAGAACTCTCGCTGCGAGGTACTCATGGCGACGAACGGCAGTGAAAACGGAACGGCACTCGGATCGAACGAATCGTCGGTCGGAACCAGGTCGGGCGGAACCAAGGGGACGACGGTCATCGCGGATAACGTGGTATCGACGATCGCGGGGATAGCGGTACGCGAGACCGATGGGGTCCACGCCCTCGGCGGGGGAGCCTCCCGAGCCGTGGGAGCGAGAGGGACAGGGTGTCCCGCTCCAACGACCCAGGCCGCGGAGTGAAGGTCGAGGTGGGCGAGAAGCAGGCCGCCGTCGACGTCGACATCGTGGTCGAGTACGGAACTCTCATTCTTGACACCGCCAAGAAGATCCGTATCCATGTCACCGATGCGGTGGAGACGATGACTGGACTGGAAGTCGTTGAGATCAACATCAAGGTTCTTGATGTCTACGTGCCGGGGGACGACGACAGCGCGGACGATGACAAGGAGAAGGGTGCTCCCGAGAAGCCGCGCCGCGTTCAGTGAGGCCGGCGCCGCGAGTCCTGCGGAAGGCCCCTTGGTGGACCCGGCCGCGTTTCCTCACAGGTCCTCGTGACCGAGGGCCGCGGCCAGTCCGACTTCCAGTTCGGTGAGCCGGGCGTGGTCGGTGGCCAGGGCCGTGTAGCGCCAACCGTTGCCGTTGGCCGGGCGGTCGGCGTAGAGGAGAACGCCTTCGGCGTCTTCGGGTTGGAAGTCGAGTCCGGCTTCGGTCAGGCGGGTGACGGCCGTCTCGAAGGAGAGCGGAGCGGCGGCGACGGCCGTGCCGGTGGCCCAAGCGGGCATGGGCCTGCCTGAGCCCGCCAGTCGGCTCACCAGGGCGTGGGCCGTGGTGGTCGCGGTGCGACGTACGTTGCACTCCAGTGCGTAGAGGGTTCCGTCGTGGGCGGACAGCGCGTCCAGGCTGTATGACCCGCGGTAGCCGGTGAGGGCCAGATGGCCGCCCAGTGCCCGGGTCCAGGTGGTCAGTTCCTCGTGCGCCGGGGCGGACAGGCCAGCGAGGGGCGAGCGGTAGCCCGCGAAGGAGCCGCCGCTCATGCGCATCTCACCGTCGTACGTGACGTCGATCCGGGCCGCGGTGATGTGCCCCTGTGCGCTGACGGCCGTGGTGTGGTCCACGTACTCCTCGACGACCCAGTGGCTGTCCGCGGGCGGCGGTGGTTGCGCCGTCCGCTCGCTCCGGGTGACGAAGCGCAGGCCGTGGCCGCCGGCGGACCGGTCCGGTTTGACGACCACCCGTTCGTGCGCCCTCAGCAGTGCGCCGGTTTCCCGGCCGAGTTCCGAGCCCGTGCATGCCCGGCCGTGGGGCAGGCGCAGGCCGAGTGAGCGGGCGACCGCGCGGAAGCCGGACTTGGTGTTCATCTGGGCAACCGCTCGCAGGGTCGTGGGATTGGGCACGCCCGTCTCGTAGGGCACGACGGGGATGCGGAGGTCCGTGGCCAGGGCGACGGCCGCTTCGTCCAGCGCGGTCGGGAGCAGGCGGGCCGTGGGGCGCTCACCGACGAGGGCCCGCAGGGGCTCCAGCAGCCCGTGCCTGGCCAGCGCCTCGGGCATCGGTAGGTGCGGAGTGTCCGGCACGACGATGATGGCTACGGAGCCGTCGGGTACGCCCAACCGGTGAAAGACGTAGCGGCGGAACGGATCACTGAGCGGGACCGGGCTGATCAGGACGTCGCCCGGCCGGGTGAGCCACAGTTTGCGCGGTGCCTGCTCCGACCACTGGCGCAGGATCGACCGCTCACGGAGATCCACCGCCAGCGGGGAGACGAAGTTGGCGAGGATGACGAGGGAGCCCTGGCCCTCGTGCTCAGTGATCATGGTCACCGAGGCTGCCGGAATGCTGTGCGGTCGCTGTCAGCGGGATGCGCAGGGCGGAGCGGCCGTCCCGCCAGGCCGCCAGCAACAGCGCACCCAGCTTGTCTTCGAGCAGACCGGTGGCCTGGACCCCGAAGGCCACGTCGGCGTCCAGGCCGGGCTCGGCCGACAGCAGCGGGTCGATCACCTCATGCCGGACGACCTGCTCGTGCACCGCGTCGGCCTCGACGTGTTCGTCGTAGAAGCGTGCGGCGGCCGGCCCGGCACCGGTGCGGCGCATCGCCTTCGCGAGCCGCCGGGACCCGGGGGAGGATGTCACCTCCACCGCGGCGAAATGCCCCACGAGAGCGCCGCGCAAGGCCCGGTGCAGGCCGAACAGCGACATCACGTTGACGGTGCACAGCGCCTGCGCGGGGGTCGCGTCGAGATAGAGGCCGTAGGTGTGGTCCAGGGCGAGGTCG
Organism: Streptomyces sp. AW19M42; assembly: GCA_000470535.1. Lineage (GTDB taxonomy): Bacteria > Actinomycetota > Actinomycetes > Streptomycetales > Streptomycetaceae > Streptomyces. Next base: position 18,117 of record CBRG010000085.1, on the reverse strand, counting down.
TCCATCAGGTCCGCGAAGAGCCGGGCGTGGATGTCTTCGGCGCGTCCGGCGCCGAACTCGTCGTACTCCACCGCCACCATCGCGGCCTTCGCACGGCCGTGCAGCCGTGGGATGACCCATGCGTGCGGGTCGGCTTCCTTGAGGTGGTAGAGGGAGCGGAGCGCCGCGTATTCCCGGACCTGCCAGAGCAGGCCCTCGCTCTGCAGGAAGTCGCTCACGCCGGTGCCGTCGTCAACGGCCGGTTCGGTGAGGATCGTGGCGAGGGCGTCACGCGCGTCGGCCTCCCCCGGCACGTCCGCGCGCAAGGCGGTCAGGAAACGGCGTTCCAGTGCACCACGCAGCCGCAGCAGGTCGGAATCCCACTCACGGTCGTCACCGACGCCGTCGAATCCCTGGTAATGCAGCTCGTAGAGCACGTAGAGCGCAAGCTGGAGATCGTCCCCGTACGGATCGGCCTCCGACACGGCCTGCGGATCCACCAGGGGGACGTGCCCGTCCCGCAGGGCCGACAGAACGGCGCAGGAGACAACACCGCGTGGAGCGGGCAGCACCGGGCTGATGTCACGCGATTCGAGGTAGAGCCCGTTGGTCATGCCGTCGCACCTGATTCCTGGTCGGTGGCGTTCCCGGCCCCGGCAGGCGTTGCGCGGCTGCGGTGGCTGGTGTCGCACCAGGGATAGCGGCGGCTGCGACGGCAGGTGCACACCGCCACCATGAAGCGCTCGGAGGTGACAGCCACGCCGTCATGCCCGGTGACGGTTACGGGCCCCTCCACCAGGAGCGGTCCGTTCCCTTCGAGACGGATACGGCGGGGGTCAGCATTTGCGTGCACGGATAACCACCAGTTCCTCTTTGTCCTGCTCTTGGTCGCCCAGCAGTCCCTGATCGCGCAGCCACGGCAGACGGGAGCGCAGGACGGGGCCGAGGGGGATGAGTTCGCGGTCAACGACCTCGGCGTCGAGGCGCGCCCGTGCGAGGACATCGATCGTGGCCTGGGCACCGCACATCTTCGAATGGACCATGAGCAGTGTTCCGCCGGGTCGCAGAACGGTCGCGGCGGTAGCACAGACCCGGTCGACGACGGCCCGGCCGTCCGGGCCGCCGTCCCAGGCACGGGCTCTGCCCCGCAACGGCGGCAGAGCGGCCGGCGAGGGAACGTACGGGGGATTGCTGATCACCATGTCGTACCGTCCCGCGTCGAGCGCGGACAGATCCCGATACCGGACGGTGACCCGGCTGCGGTGCAGTGCGGCGTTCACCCTGGCGCACAGCACCGCCCTGTGGGAGACGTCGATGGCGGTGACCCGGGCGCCCAGCCGGGCTGCGCGAACCGCCAGGGCCCCGCTGCCGGTCCCCAGTTCCAGGACACGTGTCCCGGGGCTGATGTTCTCCCGGGCCAGGGCCCGCATGAGGAGGTGCGTGTCGTGCTGTGGGGTGTATACGCCCGGCACCGTCAGCATGCGCCGTGGCCTTGTGCGAAGTGATACAGCCATGGCCGCCTCTCGCCCTCGTCGTGGCGACGACTGATCGCCGTCTGTCCAGGATGGGCCGCGCGCAGGTCGGCCGCCACCTTGGCGATCACTGCCTGGGTTCGGCGCTCCTCCTTCTTCCGCGGCCTCTCTGGGTTCGGGACACTCCTGCCCACCGAAACGGAAGGCATGACCGCTGCGGCACATGTCCGGGAACCCGCACGGCAGGGGGCACTCCCCTTGGGCCCCGACCGGGAGAGACCATCGGTGGATCTTCTAGTCCGGGTCCATGGTGGTGGGGTCCATGGTGGTGCCGGGAGTGCCTCCCCGCGGGCGGCGGGCCCGTTTCAGTTCGGCTTCGTACACGTGGTCGCGGCCCTTGGCGAGCTTGTGGACCAGTTCCCGCTCGATGTCGGTGAAGGGCCGGTAGTAGGTCCGGTTGTAGGCCTCGACGAGCTGGAAGGTCCAGTGGCCGGGGATGACGTTGCGGCCGAGGACCTCATGTTCGACGAGGTCGGCGTCCTGGCCGTGACCGGCCTCGCGCAGGAGCCTGACCGCGTCGCCGACGGCGAAGTCGGCGCTGCCGGTCAGTTGATGGAACTCGTACAGCGCGCCGCGGGCGCGTTCGGTCGTCTCCAGCGCCTTCGACAGGGCGCCCAGCGCTTCGACGGTCTTGTCGCTGACGCCTTCGGGGCGACGGTGTGTGGTGTCCGGGTGGCTGTTCTGTTCATCGCTCACGCCCGTACCTATGCCCTGAACGTGCGCGCACCTACCTGCCGGTCACTGGTATCCGCCGTGGCCGCCCGCCGGAATGCGCCGAGCCGTGAAGGGCGCGACAGTGAAGTGCGGAGTGACGTCGTCGGCGGTCGGGTTTTCTCTTGAGAGGATTCGCATGATGCGCGCACTGACCTGGCAAGGCAAAAGGGACGTCCGGGTGGAGACCGTTCCGGATCCGAGGATCGAGGACCCGACGGACATCATCGTCAGGATCACGTCCACGGGCATCTGCGGCTCGGACCTGCACCTGTACGAAGTCCTGGGCCCCTACCTCGACCCCGGAGACATTCTCGGCCACGAGCCCATGGGCATCGTGGAGGCGGTCGGCCCCCAGGTGACTTCGCTCGCCCCCGGGGACCGTGTCGTCATCCCCTTCAACATCTCGTGCGGGCACTGTTACATGTGCGATCAGGGGCTGCACTCCCAGTGTGAGACCACGCAGGTCCGTGAGCGGGGCATGGGAGCCGCCCTCTTCGGCTACACCAAGCTCTACGGCCAGGTGCCCGGTGGGCAGGCGGAGCTGTTGCGGGTTCCTTTCGGAGACAGCCTGCCGATCAAGGTGCCACACGGGCCGGCTGACGACCGGTTCGTCTACCTGTCCGACGTACTGCCCACTGCCTGGCAGGCCGTGGAGTACGCGGCGATCCCACCCGGCGGGTCGGTGACCGTTCTCGGGCTCGGACCCATCGGTGCGATGGCGGCGCGTATCGCCAGGCACCGGGGCGCGGGCCTGGTGGTGGGCGTCGACCTCGTGCCCGACCGGCTGTCCCGCGCCGCGGCGGACGGGGTGCTCTGCCTCGACCTGCGCCGGCACGGCAAGGAACTCGGCGACGCCATCCGCGATCTCACCGACGGACGAGGCACCGACGCGGTGATCGACGCGGTCGGCATGGAGGCACACGGCGCACCCGTCGCGAAAGCGGCGCACGGGGCGGTAGGGGTGCTGCCCGACGCCCTCGGGGAACGGCTCATGGAAACGGTGGGCCTGGACCGCCTGGCCGCCTTCCGGGCGGCGATCGACGTGGTGCGCAGGGGCGGCACGATCTCGGTGTCCGGGGTGTACGGCGGCGCGGCCGACCCGCTGCCGATGCTGACCATGTTCGACAAGCAGATCCAGCTCAGGATGGGGCAGGCCAACGTCAAACGCTGGGTCGACGACATCCTCCCGCTGCTCACGGACGAGGACCCGTTGGGCGTCGATGACTTCGCGACACACCGTCTGCCGCTCGAAGAGGGCCCGCACGCCTACAAGACCTTCCAGGACAAGCGTGACGGGATGATCAAAACGTTGCTGGTCCCCTGAGGGCGGCGTCCGACCGGCCTGGCGGAAACGGACGCCCGCCCAACGAGACGTGGAGGACCGATGGCCGTACGACATCGATTGATCGAAAGCCCCGTGGACGATGTCTGGGCGGTTCTGGCCGACGGTACGCGGTACGCGGACTGGGTGGTGGGGACCTCGGAGTCGCGTCCTGAGGACGGAGAGTGGCCGCAGGTCGGCTCCAGCATCACGTACACGGTCCGGGCCGGTCCGTGGTCGGTGGCCGGAAGCACTGTCGTTCGGCGCTGCGAGGCTCCCGGGGTGCTGGAACTGGAGGTCGACAGCGGGTGGCTCGGCACTGCCCGGATCGCTCTGGAAGTCCGGCCGTGGGGCGACAACGCCCTGGTGACCATCGACGAACACCCGCTGCGCGGACCGGCCGGCAAGCTGCACAACACAGCCGTGGACGCGCTGATCCAACTACGCCACCGCAGCATGCTCGCCCGACTGGCCGACACCGTCGAGACGGCCCCGCAGAGCATGCACAAGGCCGGCTGACGTCCGCCCCGGCCCCCGGAACGGCGAGCACGTGGAGGTATCGATGCCGGACGCGGTGGTTGTCGGCGCGGGACCCAATGGCCTCGTGGCGGCGAATCTTCTCGTCGACGCGGGATGGACCGTAGAGGTACTTGAGGCGCAGCCGGAGCCGGGCGGCGCGGTCCGGAGCGACCGGGGTGTCCACCCCGACTACGTGAGCGACCTGTTCAGTGCCTTCTACCCGTTGGCGGCCGCCTCTCCGGTCCTGGCAGGGCTGGACCTGCGCGCTGAAGGACTCAGCTGGAGCCGTGCCCCGCGCGTCCTGGCGCATCCGTTGCCGGACGGCCGCTGCGCGCTTCTCGAACCTGGAGCCGAGGACACGGCAAAGGGCCTGGACGTGTTCGCCGCGGGCGACGGTGCTGCCTGGCTCGACCTGTACGGCACGTGGAACCGCCTGGGCCCGGACCTTCTGCGCGCCCTGTTCACCCCCTTCCCGCCGGTGCGGCCCGGTGTTCGACTGGCGGCCAGGCTCCGGGCAGCCGGCGGCCTCCGTCTGGCGCGGATGCTGTTGCTGCCTGTCCGTCGTATGGGGGAGGAGCAGTTTCGCGGCGAGGCCGCCAGGATCCTGCTCGCGGGCAGCGCGCTGCACGCGGATCTCGGCCCCGAAGCGGCGGGCAGCGGGGGCTTCGGGTGGCTGATGTCCATGCTCGGGCAGACCTACGGATTTCCGGTGCCGGTCGGAGGTGCCGGTGCGCTCACCGACGCTCTGGTACGGCGGCTGGAACGGCGCGGAGGCGTGGTCCGCTGCGGGAAGCGTGTCAACGAGATCGTCGTACGCGGCGGACGAGCCGTCGGCGTACGCACAGCGCAGGGCGAGTCCGTACCGGCGTCCCGCGCGGTGCTGGCCGATGTGTCCGCACCGGCGCTGTACGGCGAACTGGTCGACGCGCGGTATCTCCCCGGCCGGCTGCTGAAGGACCTGCGCGGGTTCCAGTGGGACTACGCGACGTTCAAGGTCGACTGGGCACTGACCGGCCTCGTGCCCTGGACCGCCGGTACGGCTGGATCGGCGGGCACGGTCCACCTGGCCGACGGGGTCGACGGGCTCACCCGCTTCGCCGCGCAGATCGCGACGGGCCGGGTTCCCGACCACCCCTTCCTGCTCGTCGGGCAGATGACCACGGCCGACGCCACCCGTTCACCGGCCGGCACCGAAGCGGCGTGGGCCTACACCCATGTCCCACATCTGATCAAGGGGGACGCGGGGGAGGACGACCTGACGGGGCGGTGGGACCGGCGTGAACAGGAAGCCATGGCCGACCGCATGGAGGCCGAGGTGGAACGGTGGGCCCCCGGATTCCGTTCCCTCATCGCCTCCCGGCGCATCCTCGCACCGCCCACCCTTGCGTCCATGGACGCCAATCTGTACGGCGGCGCGATCAACGGCGGAACCGCGGCAGCCCACCAACAGCTGGTGTTCCGGCCGACTCCGGGCACCGGGCGGCCCGAAACGCCGGTGAAGGGCCTCTACCTCGCCTCAGCCTCCGCACACCCCGGCGGCGGGGTCCATGGGGCCCCCGGCGCGAACGCCGCGCGGGCGGCGCTGCGCGGCGTGCGTTCTGTGCGCCGCACGCGCCGCGGGTGAGCCGCCGCGGAGCACCGGCCACGAGCGGGACCCCGGGCGTCAGACATGTGCTGGTCCGGATTCCTCCGCCGCGCGTCCGCCGGCCCCCAGCAGCCCTGTAGCTTCGAACGCCGATCGCGTCAGCTCCCTGCGTGTCAGCAGTGAGACCAGCCCCGGTAGACCGGCTCGCACCGCCTGGACACTCCGGAGCCACCCGGGCACATATACGGAAGGCGCCCGCCGTTCGACCGCGCCGACCACGAGTCGGGCCACGTACTCCGGGGCGTAGGTCTTGCGCGCCGGAGGAGGCATATGGGCCCGAAGCTCGCGCAGCACACGGTGCTGGTCGGCATCCCGGATCATGTCGGTGTCGATCCAGTTCAGATACGCGATGCCCACGCTGACCCCGTGCGGGGCCAGTTCGGCGCGCAGGGAGTGGGAGAAGGACTCCACGCCCGCCTTGGACGCGCAGTACGCGCTCATCATCGGCGCGGCGCCGATGGACGCGAGCGAGGCGATCTGCTGGTAGTGACCGTGGGTGCGGAGCAGTTGCGGCAGGAACGTCCGTGCCGTGATCGCGCTGCCCACGAGGTTGACCTCGATCACCCGCCGCCAGGTGTCCGGATCGGAGTCGAGGAACGGACCTCCCTCCGCCACTCCGGCATTGGCGACGACGACAGAGACGGGGCCCAGACGACGGCCCACCTCGTCGGCGACGCGGGCCATCGCCTCGTCGTCGGTGACGTCCACGTGCCAGTGGAGTGACTCCGTGGGCAGCGCGGCGGCAGTCCGGGCGAGCGCGTCCTCCTCCAGACCGAGCAGCGCCACGCGGACGCCTCGCCCGGACAGTTCGCGGGCGACAGCTGCTCCGAGGCCACGTGCGGCTCCGGTCACCACGGCTGTACGGCCGCTCAGGACGGGCTTTCGGTCAGACACGGGGGCTCCTGCGGATAGGCGGGCGAGGACGAGTGATCAGAGTGTGGTGCGGCTGACGAGCGGGCGGACCGGGAGAGTGCGAACGACGCCGACCCGTCGGAGCGACGCCGACCGGCGACGCCGACCGGCGACGCCGCCTCCGGTTCCGGGGCTTGGCGAGAGCCTTCCCCGCCCGGGAGCGCTACAGCTCGACCGCCCCGGCTGTCGTGATGGTCGCTTGCGCTCGCTCCAGATGCTGGTGGATCAGGATGAGGGCGTTCTTTCCCATGTTTTCATGATGTCACCGTATGGAGTGTGACGCGCACGTTGGGTTCGCACGTGCATTTCGGAGGCGCGGCCCGGGGTGTGGGGAGGAGGGAGCCGCGAGCGGGACAGGGGTGGCGGTCGGTTCCTTACCGTCAGCCCGGACAGGGGCCCCGCTGGTCGCCGCCACTCATGGCAGCGGGGCCAGATCCAAGAGCAACTGACGCGTCTCCAGCAATAGTTCACCGCCGACGGCGGAGGCAGTGCCCTCCTGCTGCCGGAAGTTCTCGGCCAGCGTCCGGTGTGCGGTCCATGCTCTGCCGAACGCCGTTCCGCGGCGCTCGGCAGCGGGGGAGGGGGTTGACGGTTCGTTCTCCTCGGCGCATACGCGGGCCGCTTGTTCCAGCACCTCGGACAGTTCGGCGAGGAAGTCGGGGGGTGGCGTGGGGAGGCCCTCGTCGTCGTCACCGACTCCGTCCAGGGTGCGTGCGACGGCGAGGATGCGGGTACAGATCTGGTTCCACCGAATATCCTGCGCGAGGGGTGGGGGCGTGGGGCCAGCCCGGCGCAGCCGGCCGCCGGGGTTCCAGCGCGCCCCCTCATTGGCCCAGTGCCTGGCGTCGGCCACGCCCCGCAGGGACAACGTGAGACGGGACGCCTCGGCATGCCAGTTCTCCGTCCTCTCCCACGCGTTGTCCTCGCGCAGCCCCTGCGCCATCGCGTCGAGCAGGTCTGCCGATTCCCGAGCGAGGTGGCGCAGGCGGTCGCGAACACTGCGCAGATGGACCGGTGGCAGGACGAAGGCGTTGACGGTGATACCCACCACCGCGCCGATCAGTGTCTCCAGGAGCCGGTGACCAACCGTGGAGGTGCTGGACGATCCTGAGGTGATCACGAAAAGGGCCGTGCTGGCGCCGAGGAGGCCCTGGCGCCCGAAGCGGCGGTAGTTCCCGAGCAGCGTCATGAAGGGCACGGTGAGCACCATGGTCACCATGGTCCGGTCATGGGTGAGGGTCAAGGCGGCCGAGGCCCACACCGTGCCGAGGGCGATGATGGCGAACTGCTGGGTGCCGGTGCGCAGGGACTGGTAGACGGTGCCGCTGACCAGGGCGACCGCCGTCCAGGGAGCCAGGAACGCCATGGGGGCCTGCAGCCACCATCCGGTCAGGGCCCACGCGACGATCGCAGCCGCTGCTGCCTTGAGGGACTGGACGAGGGTGTCACGCTCGGGCCCGGACTCCTTGACCGCGCTGTGCACGGACCGCCGGACCGCAGCCCACTCACGTCCGGCCCACCGGGGGGCAGCCTTCCAACGTACTTTCCGTACCAAGCTGTTCACTCTCCTGCGGTGCGGCCCTCGCTCACCTGTACGGTGTGGCGGTCTTCTGCGTTGGTGCCCCCGGGCGGTGAGGGTATGCGCCTCAACCGGCCGAGAAGGTGCGGAGACCGCCCTTGACCTGCAATAGCGCAGGCAGGGTGAACGCATCTGACGCCGCGTGCTGAACCACCAGGGACTACAGGACAGCCCTTGTGCGAGGGTCCGCGCGGTCCGCACCGGTCAAGATGCATCCGGACGCTTCGGACCAGCGTTGGGATCGATGCCACTGTCCTGGAACGGCAAGGCGAACCCGCTCGCTGTCGATCTGGCGGCACCGTGGCAGCCGGTGCTCACCGCAGTGCCCGACCTGGAAGACTTCAGCAAGCGCCGTCAGCTGCGACGGATCGCATGGGATAGGGACATTGCTGAGAACCCGGCTACCGCACAGCTCGGCGAGCGCGCCCTGCACGGGTTGGCTCGGATCCAGGTGAAAGCACGATCCGCTCCGAGCCCGTGGCCGGGGAACCTCGACGCTGTGGCGATTGATCTCGTTCGTGCTTCCGAAGCTGCGGCCAACGACCTCTACGCGCAACTCGTGTTCGCCCGCGTCGATGAAGTCATGCGCGACCTGCGCAGTCAGAACGTCGCCTGGACGGCCGTCCTACTGGCTAGACACCTCCGATGCGCTTCTGCGCCGCTGGCACTGTCCTTCCGATCACGTTGGCGAGCGTGGCTCCGAGGATGCTGACGCCAACCAGGGGTAGCCAGATCGCGGCTGCCCCGGTGGACAGCAACCCGGAGAGCGCGACCGGAGCGACCGCTCCTGCGACAGTCACGGCGAGTTGGTTGAGAGCCAAGTACCGGCCGCGGAGAGCGTCTGGGGCGCTCTCCGCGGCAACAGTCGACGTGACGGGGCCGCCGAGGATCTCACCGAAGGTGTAGCTGCCGGTGCCGAGCAACACGGCGGCGATCGCGAGGGCCGGCACAGCCATCCGGTCGGCCGCGAGGAATAGGAGGTAGCCGGCCGCGAAGCAGGCGTGGCCGGCTACGAGGACGCGGCTGCGGATCCGCCCGCTGAGCCACCTGACCAGGATGCCTTGGCCGAAGCCGACCATCAGGGTGTTGAGCGTGAAGACCGCGCCGGCGGTCCAGCCCGGCAACCCCATGACGTCCACGGTGTAGAGCGGTATCGCGATGTTGAGGGCGAACAACGAGATGGCGAAGCACAGCTGATGTGCGACGAGGGACAGGTATCTCCGGTCCCGGAGCACACGCGGCCAGCCTCCAGCAGTATCTTGGCCGGGCTCGGGGCGGGCGTTCGGCACGGCCTGCAACAGGGCGAGTGCGGCGATGTAGGACAGGGCGTTGACGACCACGATCGCGGAGTAGCCGCCGTGAGTGCCGATGGTGACGGCCACGGCGGAGAGGAGCCCGCCGAGCGCATAGCCGAGGTTGCGTACCGACCCCAGCAGGCCGAACCAGCGCTCGCGCTGGCCGGGCGCGGCCAGCGCCGTGACGGTCACCCCGTAGCAGCCGAAGAACACCGCCCGGCCGGCGCTGTTCAACCAGGCGCAGAGGGCGATCTGCCATGTCTGGCCGGCGACGAGGTACCCGGCGAAGCCGAGCGCCTGGGCCAGGTTCGCCGCCTGCAGTACCGGCTTTGCGCCGTACCGGTCGACCAGTCCGCCGACCAGCGGGCCCGCAGGAAGCGCCAGCAGCCCGGCCGTCGTCAGCGCTGCACCCACCTGCACCAGCGTCAGAGACGTGGTGGCCAGAAAATACAGCATCGAAACGGGGACGAAGACGCCGGTGCCGATCGAGTCGATGACGATCGCCGCGACGAAACGGTGGTGCGGAGCTATCCGGGGATGGGTCGCGCGATCGGAAGCGGTCACAGCGGGGACGGTATAGAATCTATACCGGTATCTACAACGCTACTGGGAGCCGTGCATGGGCAAGGCCTACAACGTCATGGCCGCGACCTGCCCCAGTCGCACCGTCCTGCACCGGATCGGGGCGCGCTGGACGGTGTTCGTCGTCAACGCGCTGGACGCCGGCCCGATGCGATTCACTCAACTCAAGTCACATGTACGGGGGATCACGCCAAAGGCGCTCATCGAGACGCTTCGCGCGATGGAGTACGACGGCCTGATCTCCCGCACGGAAATCACCGCAAATCCCCCGCATGTCGAGTACGCCCTCACCGACCTCGGTCGGTCACTGCTGATGCCGCTACGTGCCGTCCGGGAATGGGCCGAGCGCCACGTCCCCGACATCGAACGCGCCCGCGCGCAAGCTGACGCGCGTCGATAACGTCGCAGACCGGCCCCGGTCAGGCTGTGAGGTGGTATTCCTGCTGGTGGGGTGCGGGATCGTCGAACCAGTCCTCGGCGCACGACGACAGCTACGGCACCTCACGGCGTTGTCGGCACGCCCGAATACGTCCGGTTCAGCAAGTGGTCGGCGTGAGTCCTGAGAAACCTGGGGACAGCTGCCCGGACATGCGGCTCGTTATAAGGTGGAGAGACCGCCCTTGACCCGCAATAGCGCAGGCAGGGAGCTTGAGAATCAGGGGTATCTCGATGATGCGCACCATGTTTAAGTCCAAAATCCACCGGGCCACCGTGACCCAGGCCGACCTGCACTACGTCGGGTCCGTCACCATCGACGCCGAGCTGATGGAGGCCGCGGATCTGCTGCCCGGCGAGCTCGTGCACATCGTGGACATCGACAACGGAGCCCGGCTGGAGACGTACGTCATCGAGGGCGAACGCGGCTCCGGAGTCATCGGGATCAACGGCGCCGCCGCCCACCTTGTCCACCCCGGTGACCTGGTCATCCTGATCAGCTACGCGCAGGTCGACGACGCCGAGGCGCGCGGGCTGGTCCCGAGCGTCGTCCACGTCGACGCGGGCAACCGGATCGTCGCGCTCGGGGCCGACGCCTCCGCTCCCGTCCCGGGCACCGACACCGCGCGCAGCCCGCACGCCGTCGCCGCGGCGCGCTGAAGCGACCGACCCACCGAAGGAGCATCCGACATGGCGGACCGGAGCGGACAGGACGGACCCGAGATCCGTGACGACCGGGCGGCGGGCAGGCTGCTCGCGTACGAGGACGGCGCGGCCGCCGGGGTCGTCGTGTACTTCGTGATGGACGGGGCCCCCGCCGCGCTCGTCGCCGTACACACGGTCGTCGAGCCGGGGCACGAGGGCAAGGGGATCGGGAGCGCCCTGGTCAGGGAGTTCTACGCCATGGCGGGCCGTGACGGAGTCCCCGTCGTACCGCTCTGCCCGTACGCCGCGAAGTGGGCGTCGCGCCACCCCGACGAGGCGCCGCAGGCCCCGGCCGCACTGGTGGAGCGGGCGAGGGAACAGCTCGTGTCGCGTCCCGAGCTGTACTGATCCCCGGCGGCGGGGGCGAGGCCGATAACGTTTCGCCCATGCCCCTCGCTCTGCTGCACACCTCCTCGGTCCATGTCCCGGTCTTCGACGCCCTGCGCGACGCCGGCCATCCGGGGCTCGCGCTGCGCCACCTCGTGCACGAGGGCCTCCTCGACCGGGCCGGGGCGAGCGGGCCGCAGGCGGTGGCGGGCGAGATCGAGGCGGTGCTCGCCGGTGCGGTCGCCGAGGGGGCCACCGCGGTGCTCTGTACGTGCTCGACGATCGGCGGCGTCGCGCAGTCGCTGGGCCCGGCGCTCGGCGTCCCGGTGCTGCGGGTCGACCGCCCGATGGCGGCCCTCGCGGCCCGTGCGGAGCGGGTGACCGTCATCGCGGCGCTCGCCGCCACCCTGGCGCCCACCCTCGCGCTGATCGCCGAGGAGGCTGACGCGGCGGGCCGGCGTCCGGCGGCGGTGCGCACCGTGCTGGTCGAGGGCGCCTGGGAGCGCTTCGAGGCGGGCGAGCGGGACGGCTACCTGGATCTGGTGGCCGAGGCCGCCGACGCGGTGGCTGACGCCGATGTGATCGTGCTGGCCCAGGCGTCCATGGCCGGTGCCGTCACCCGTACGGGCACGCGGATTCCGGTCCTGTCCAGTCCGGGGACGGGCCTGGTCGCCGCGGCGGCGGCGGTGGCCGTCTCAGTGGGCCGGATGGATCTTTCGTAGCCCGGACGTATGGACTCGCCGGGCGCGGGCAGCCGCCCCGGGAGACGGTGGAGGAGATCCACCCAGACCGTTCGGAGGCCCCAGATGACCCATCCGTTCCCCGACCCCGTTCCGCCCGCGCCCACTCCGGGGCCCATTCCGGGACCGCCCCAGCCGCTGCCGGAGCCGGAGCCCGTGCCGCCGGGGCCGGGGCCGACTCCGCCCGTCCCCACGCCGCCGGGCCCCTCGCCCGACCCGATCCCGCAGCCGCCCGCGCCGAACCCCGAGCCGGTGCCGCCGGAGCCGGAGCCCTCCCCGGTGGGCTGATCCGTGCGGGTGACCGACGCGGGTGACCGGCCGTCGTCGGCCCGGCCCCCGGCCGGCTCGATGATCACGTCGCTCTCCGTGCTCATGCCGGAGGCTCACTGCCACGAGCCTCCGGCATGAGCCACGATCAGGCGATGATCGGGACCACGGCCTCCGGCGTGAGCATCCGGAACGTGAACGACTGGTGGAAGTACAGGCTGACGGTCGTCGCGTCGTGCTCCTGATAGCCGATCGAAAGATCCTCGCCCAGTCGCAGTTCGAAGTCGCCGCCCCGGGTGGAGAGCAGCACCCCGCCCGCCACCGCCGGCGCCCACAGGATCTGGTCGTCCAGCAGCCGGGCCAGATGGGTGGAGACGGGATATCCGTGGTCGGACGTCTCGGTCGCCTCCGTGAACGCGTCCGCGCCCAGCAACAGCCGGTAGGGCCCGTCGACACCCGCCAGCCGCAGCTGGGTCAACGCCTGACTGACAGTGGCCGGATAGTCGCGGGCGTCCGCCGGAAGCGGCAGCGGGGTGTGTGAGGAACCGTCCCGCAGACCGGTGATTCCGGCCGCCGCGTAGCCGTCGATGAGCGCCATGTCCTCTGCGAACGCACAGGTACGGGCGGCGTCCTTGACCGGCTGCCAGTCACTGTCGTCGGAGCCGCGCTCGACATCGTCCACCGCCGCCCTGCTCAGGGTAAATGGCACCCGCCACTCGATGACCGGTACCGAGGTGCGGGCGCGGGCCAGCACGTCGGGGGTGGGCGGGTCGATCTCCCGGAGGTGGCCGTCACCGACGGCTGCCAGTCGCGGGCCCTCGGGCCCGCTGACATCGACGACGCGGCGGCCGGCCAGATGGCGGCTGAAGGTGCGCCGGGCCTCCTCCTCGATCTGGTCCCAGGCGGCTTGCGTGACGGGGGCGAGTGCGCGGTGGAGGTTGTTCATCACTGGGCGCTTTCTTGCAGGCTGCCGATGTGCAGCGAACCGTCACGGGAGCCCGGCGGGATCAGGGCCGGCGCGGACGCCGGCTCCAGAGCCCCGGTCCCGGCCTCCGTGGACGCGGGCGACGGCGGCGGAGCGTTGAGGAAGTCGGCGCTGGGGGCGTGGAAGAGCGTGCCGGTGACCGCTGTCGAGAAGTCGAGGATGCGGTCGTGGGTACCGGGGGGAATGCCCAGGAACATGTTCCGGAGCATCTGTTCGGTGACGCCGGGATCGGCGGCGTACGCGATGAAGTACGTGCCGAACTCACCCTGCCCGAAGCTGCCGAACGCCATGTTGGCACGCACGATGTCGCGCTCCGTGCCGTCCGGGTCCGTGATGGTGTTCAGCGCCACGTGGGAGTCGGCGGGTTTGACGTCGTCGGCGAACTCGATGTCGGTGAACTTGGTCCGCCCGATCACCCGCTCCTGCTCCTCGGTGCTCAGCGCGTTCCACGACGTCAGATCGTGCAGGTACTTCTGTACGACGACATAACTGCCGCCCGCGAAGTCCGGGTCCTCGTCGCCGACCAGCGCCGCCGAGCGCGCGTCCGGACCCACCGGGTTCTCGGTGCCGTCCACGAAGCCGAGCAGATCCCGGTGGTCGAAGTAGCGGAACCCTTGCGTCTCGTCGACGACCTTCACCGCACCGCCGAGCCGGCCGAGCAGCTGGGAGGCCCACTCGTAGCACACGTCCATCCGCTCGGCCCGGATGTGGAACAGCAGGTCGCCCGGGGTGGCGGGGGCGTGGTGGCGGGCTCCGCGCAGCTCCTGGAAGGGATGGAGCGAGGCGGGACGCGGCCCCGTGAACAGCCGGCCCCAGGCATCGGAACCGAACCCGGTCACACAGGCCAGTGCGGAGCCGGGGAAGCGGAACCCGATGGAGCGGGCGAGGGCCGCCAGATCCGGCAGCGCCTCGCGGACAGCGGGCTCACCGCCCGGCTCGATCGTGGCGACCAGGATCAGCGCGGCACTGGTCAGCGGTGCGACGACGGGCTGCGCCGCGGCCGCCTCCTCGGTGGTCCCGGGCATGCGGCGGCTCCATGAGGTGGCGTGGGCGACAAGGCGGTACGGCGGTACCCGCGCAGGTGAGGCGGCGGGGCCCGCTGCCACTTACCCACGCCCGGCGGCGCGCCGCACCCCGGTGCGTCCGACCGGGCGACGTTCGCACCGGTACCTCGCCCGCTCGGCCGGGCGGTGCCACGGTCCGATCACTCGTCCGCGAGGTCACTCCGGCTGCACGCCAGCACCCCCGTGGTACTCGACAGCCGGGCCATCAGCGCGTCCGGATCGCCCCTGCCCTGCACGCTGAGCGCGACCTCGACGGTCCGCTCGGGCGGCGGCACGGTCTCCGACCGGCGACGGCGCCGGAACATCCCCTCGCCGTCGGCGGCGAGCGTGGTCAGCTCGGAGATCGCGAACCCCGCCTCCGTGCAGTGCTTGACCAGCTCCCGCAGCGCGCCCACCCCTTCCGTGTAGGTGATCCGGTAGCCGATCGAGGCGTTGCGCAGCGCCGGGAGCCGGTGGGCCAGCGGGCGGACGCCGTACGACACCAGGAAGTAGGCGAGCGTGGCGAGGGTGGCGAGCACGGGCAGGCCCGCGCCGGCCGCGCAGCCGACCGCCGCGGTCAGCCAGATCGACGCGGCCGTGGTAAGCCCCCTGACCGAGCCGCGGTGGACGAAGATGACGCCACCGCCGATGAACCCGAGCCCGGAGACGATCTGCGCCGCCACCCGGGACGGGTCCAACTCGACCTGCCCGGTGACCAGCACGTCCGAGAAGCCGAACTTGCTGACCAGGGTGAACAGCGCGGCCCCGAGTCCGACGATCGTGTACGTGCGCAGGCCGGCCGCCTTCTGGCGGATCTCGCGTTCGATCCCGATCGCGCAGGAGAGCCCGAACGCGATGCCGAACTGTGCCGCGTGTGTCCAGTTCTGGCCGAACGGTTCGTTGATGTCGAGTGCCACGGAGCCTCCGATCCCCTTGCGACCCTCCGGGCCGCCGGCCGCCGGCCGCCCGGAAGGAAAGCGCCGTCACTCCGCCGTGCCGGACGGCGCGACGGTTGCGGCGATGTGATGCCCCAACCGTACCGGCCGCCCCCACCCCGCCCGGGGTGCGTAACGGCTCGTCAGTTCTGCCGCGCCGGGAGCCGGCGCCGTCGAGCAGCGGGGCGAGAGCGGCTCGCAGATCCTCCGGCCGGCGGTGGTGGAGTGCGGCCATGCCCTCCCGCCGGGCAGCGGCGACGTCGGCCTCGGTGTCGTCCACGAACAGACAGCGGCCCGCCACGGTCCCGACGCGCTCGGCAGCTATG
Organism: Streptomyces sp. AW19M42; assembly: GCA_000470535.1. Taxonomy (GTDB): domain Bacteria; phylum Actinomycetota; class Actinomycetes; order Streptomycetales; family Streptomycetaceae; genus Streptomyces. The sequence goes on along the minus strand of CBRG010000085.1, from coordinate 2,276 downwards.
AGATAGACCCGCGGGTCGGGTTCGGCGACGCCGATGCGCGCGGTGTTGACGACGGCATCGGCCACGCCGCTCAGGCCCTGCCGGTCGAGGCCCAGCTCCTGCCGCGTGGTGGCGTTGGAGACCAGGGCCACCGCGGCCCCGGCCCGGTTCGCGGAGCCGCAGACCGAGGCGAGGTCGTCCCGCCACGGCGGACCGCCACTGTTCGTCGGTCTTCTCGCCGGTGATCGCGGGGAGCAACCGCTCCGGGGCGAACGCGGCAGCCGCGAGTGAGCCGCGGCGGAGGCCGTGTGCGTCTTCGAGCGCATCCTGCGCGGGCCAGTGCCGGATCACGCCGTCGATGTCGCACAGCACAGCACCGCGTCGATGAGTTGGGCGGGCATGATCGGGACTCCGTCCGCTGGACGACGACTCACGTCCTCCGACCGGTGACCTGGCCCAGCGGACGGCGGGCGCCCGCCGTCTGCTTTACCCACGTCACCCCATGGTTTGCCGCGCCTCACCGTAGTGCCCCTGCCGGACTCCGGCGGGTGCGCACCGTACGGTCGGGTTCGTAGGCGCGAAATCGCGCGAAGCGTCCCGGGCGGCCGACGCCAGGGCCCTGCGGAAGATGTGACATGGCAAAGATTCTTTTCGTGATGACCGGTTCCGACCACTGGACCCTCGCCGACGGGTCCCTGCACCCGACCGGCTTCTGGGCCGAGGAGGCCGTCGCGCCGTACGAGAGGTTCAAGGCCGCCGGGTACGAGATCGTCGTCGCCACCCCCGGCGGCGTGGTGCCGACCGTGGACCGGGGGAGCCTGGCACCGGAGTTCAACGACGGCCAGGAGAACGCCGACCGGGTGGCGAGCGTCCTCGCCTCCATGAGCGAGCTCCAGCAGCCGCTGGGGCTGGCGGACGTCGACCTGGCCGACTACGCGGCGGTGTTCTACCCCGGCGGTCACGGCCCGATGGAGGACCTGGCGGTGAACGCGGACTCCGGCAGGCTGCTGACCAGCGCGCTGGAGTCGGGTCTGCCCCTCGGCATCGTCTGCCACGCTCCGGCCGCCGTGCTGGCCGCCACGAAGGACGACGGGACGAACGTGTTCGCCGGCTACCGGCTCACCGGCTTCACCAACACGGAGGAGAGCCAGGCCGGGTTCGCGGACAAGGCCGCGTGGCTGCTCCAGGACCGCCTCGTGGAGATCGGCACCGATTTCCAGGAGGGCGAGCCGTGGGCCCCGTACGTGGTCGTCGACCGCAATCTGGTCACCGGCCAGAACCCGGCGTCCGCCGCCCCGCTCGCGGGCGAGTTGCTCAAGAAGCTCGCCTGAGCCGCCGGGCACCACGCGCCGGGCCGCCTGCCGGAAACTCCGGTCGCAAACTCCGCTCGTAGGAACTGATATCCAGGCCGCCCGCCGCGGTCTCCCAGTCATCGGGCATCATCGGCGGCCTACAGGACAGGGACCTCATACATGAGCAGTCATCAGCACACGGTGGATCCGGTGCCACTGGTGATCGCCGCGCGCAACGGGGACGCGGGAGCGCAGGACGCACTGGCCAGTGCCTACCTCCCGCTCGTGTACAACATCGTGGGCCGGGCGCTGAACGGTTCGGCGGACGTCGACGACGTGGTGCAGGACACCATGCTCCGCGCACTGGACGGCCTCGGCGGTCTGCGTACCCCGGAGAGTTTCCGCTCCTGGCTGGTGGCCATCGCGATGAACCAGATACGTGCGCACTGGCGGGACCGCGATTTCGCACCCGGCACGCTGGAGGAGGCCGGGGAGATCGCTGATCCGGGGGCCGACTTCGTCGATCTGACGATGATGCGCCTGCAACTGTCCGGACAGCGCCAGGAGACGGCCCGCGCGACGCGGTGGCTGGAGCCGGACGACCGGGGCCTGCTGTCGCTGTGGTGGCTGGAGTGCGCCGGGGAGCTGACCCGGACCGAGGTGGCCGAGGCGCTGGAGCTCTCGCCACAGTACGCGGCGGTCCGGGTGCAGCGGATGAAGGCGCAGCTGGAGACGGCCCGTGTCGTCGTGCGGGCACTCGGCGCGCAGCCGCCGTGCGAGGAACTCCGCGGCGTCTGCGCGACCTGGGACGGCCGCCCCTCCGCGCTGTGGCGCAAACGAATAGCCCGGCACGCCCGTGACTGCTTCCGGTGCGCCGGGCTGTGGAACGGCCTGATGCCCGCCGAGGGCCTGCTGGCCGGGCTGGCGCTGGTCGCCGTGCCCGCGGCGCTCCTCGTGCTGTGGCCCGGCAGGGACGACACCGCGCCGGTCGCCGCGGCGAGCACC
>CBRG010000084.1 GCA_000470535.1 Streptomyces sp. AW19M42 | reverse complement strand
CGCCGGTCCTGGGGCCTTCGCCGGCGGCCCGGTCGAGGGCGTGGCGCCAGCGCGCGGCCTGCCGCTCGGGAGACGGCGCCGCCACGGTCAGGACGACGGGGGCGTCGGCCGCCCACGCCGGGTCCCAGCCGGTGGTGCCGTGCGTGAACAGCGGGATGCCCCGCAGCGCCGTACACAACGCCCCCAGCGTCCGGGCCCGTTCGACGGGCTCTGCGGGCAGCGCCTCCACCGGTCCGAGGACGACCCCCGAGCCGGTCAGGCGGGCTTCGCGGGCGGTCACCCGGGCGAGTTCCGGCAGGTCGCCGGAGCGCCGGGCAAGCGCCACCCCGTCCAGGACGAGCGGTCGCAGCCCGGCCGCGCGCAACGCGGCGGTGGCCAGGCCCTCGGCGTCGCCGCCCCGGCTGCGCAGGTGGACGAGGCCGGTGCCGGTCCCGACGGCGGCCGCGGCCCGCTGGATCTCCGCTGCCTCCGCTGTCGGGTCCTCGGCTGTCTCACCGAGCACCCCGGCGAGCCGGGCATCGGGGTGCGCGTTGCCCAGAAGGTGCCCGGACACCCGGTCGGGGACCGCCAGGACGCGGGAGAGCGGCGGCCGTTCCGGCTCGGTGACCAGTACCAGGCCGCCCTCGACGAGCGGTGCTCCGGGGGCGAGCCGGAACCGGGCGGCCGCCGCGCCGGCCACCCCGCACAGCTCCAGGGCGAGCCCGACGGTGGGGCGCCGGCGCGTCAGATCGTCGTTGAGGTAGCCGTAGAACCGTTCGAACCGGGCGTCCAGGTCCGGCGCCACCGCGATCAGGAGCAGGTCCAGGTCCAGCGGGGACAGGCCGAACCGCACGGCGAGGCCTTCGAGGACCGACCCGGGAGCCGGCTGCCAGGGCTCCTGGCCGGGTACGCCGAGGCCGCCCGGCTCGTCCAGGATGCGGGTGATCGCCTCGGGGGTGAAGTACTGGCCCCGGTACGGGTCGTCGGGATCGGGGTCGGCGGCGCGGCGGTCCTCCACGGCCTGCCGCACCCGCTCCTCGACCAGGCGCAGCCGCGCCCAGAGGTGCGCCTCTTCGGCATCCGTCGGGGCGGCGGGGCGGACATCGCGCCGGACATCCGGCTGGACGTCCGACTGGACGTCGTGCCGGTTCGCGGGCTCGGCGCCGGGCTCGGCAAGGACGGCGGGTTCGGCGGTGTGTGTCACGGCTGGCGGTCTCCCCGGCGGCGGCGCGCGGGGGCGGGGCGCCGCTCGCGCGGTCCGGCGAAGCCGTCCGGTCCGGCCTCGCTCGTCCCCGTGTAGCGCAGCCGCCGTCCCGGCACCGCGTCCCCGTCCTCGCTCCGGGCGGCGGAGCGCACGACGAGCCCCTCGGTGACCGGCGGCGCGACGACCGTGCTCACCCCGGCGAGGGGTGCCCGCACCAGTACCCCGAGCGATGCCTTCAGTTCCCCGCCGAGCGCCGACCACACATCGGATGCGGCCGGTGCGTCGAGCCTGCCGCCGGCGGTGTCCAGGCTGACGGACAGGCCGAGTTCGGCGAGTGTGCCGGTGAGCAGCCGGGCCGGCAGCGTGTCGGTGGCCACCAGGCAGGCGAGCGCCTGCGAGAGCAGCCGGTGCTCGTCCTGCGGGCGGCTCGCCCACGCCGTGACCAGGTAGGTCAGCTCGAACCAGCGCGGCGGGGGGCGGCGTGCCACCAGGTGCCCGTCCGCGTCGTACACCTCCCCGGCGCCGCTGCCTCGCCGGGTGGCGTCCTCCCTGATGTCGTACAGGAAGACGCAGACCGTGGGGGCGTTGCGGCGTGCCGCCCAGTCCTTGGTGGGGGCGTCGAAGACCACTTCGACACCCGATGCCTCCAGTCCGGACTCAGCGAGCAGGCGGCGCATCGCCTCGTCGACCTCGTGGATCACCGGCGGGTCATCTCGCCGGGCGGCTGCCAGTTGCCGATGACCACCAGGAAGTCGGTCTTCACCGCTGAGAACCCGGGGCCCCTGGCCGTGATGACGCGCGGCCCGGTCTCGTCCTTGGCGAGGATGAGCAGCTGGCCGATGAACGTGCCGTCGGGCTGCGGGACGGTCGGCGCCGCCGCAGCGGTGATCCCCGGCTTCCAGGTGAACCGCACCGGGGCCCCCGGCGGGAAGTCCTTGCCGCGCACCGAGGTGACGAAGCCGGGCTTGCCGATCGGCGGCACCGCGACGATGCGGGGCTGGAGGATGCGCAGTGGCTGCCTGGCGGTGTTGTCGCTCTTGTCGGCGTCGGTGCCGGTGGTGGTGAGCAGGCCGGTGACGCTGCTGGTGAGGGCCTTGTCGGGGCTGAGGACGACGCGGACGACGGTGCTGGCGCCCGGGGTCAGGTCGGGCAGCGCGCACACCCAGGAGCGGTCGCAGCCCGCCGGCGGTCCGCTGTTCGGGACGGCCCGGGGCAGGCCGACCTTCAGCCGCAGCCCGGTCGCCAGTGCCTCACGGCCGTTGCGCACGGTGTACGTCACGACGACGCGTCCGCCGACGTAGCCGGGGTTGGGCTGCGCCGTGACGCGCACCGCGGGCCCGGCGGCGGGCTCGGGCGGCGCCGGGGGCACGGTGGGCGGCGTGGTGCCGGGGGGCTCGGTGGTGGGAGGCGCGCGGGTGGGTGTCGGCGGCTCCGGTGTCGTGGTGGGGGGCGGGGTGTCCTCGCGCACCGGCACCACGGTCCGCACGGCGTTGTCGCTGGGCTGTGGATCCTGTACGGCGCCGGTGACCGACCAGTCCACCGGCGCGTCGCCGGGGGTGACCCCGACGAGGGTGACGCGCACCGGGACCGTGGCGCCGGGTCGCACCACTCCGACATCGCACTGGAGGGAGGCCGCATCGCAGGTGCCCCCGGGCCAGGTCAGCCCGGTGATCCGGGCGCCGGGCGGTGGGGCGATGGTCAGCCGGGTGCCCGGAGAGGCGGCGGGGCCGTTGTTCACCACGTCGACGGTCACCGTCGTGGAGCGGCCGACGGCCACCGCCGGGACGTTGCCGGGGGCGTGCACCGCGAGGTCCACGGACTGCTGGACACTGGGTTCCTTCTGCCGTCCCGGGAGACCGGTGGTGAGCGGGCTGAGGTCGCAGGTCGCGATGTCCAGGAGGTAGAGCTTTTCCGGGCTGTTGGCCGGGAGCGCCTCGCGGGAGCTGATGACCAGGCCCGTGCCGTCGGCCGTCCAGGCGGCGTCGCGCGGCTGGAAAGGCCCGGTGAGCGAGGTGTCCGGCAGCTCCTGGCGGCAGCCGTCGGGAAGGTTGTGGGCGGCCTCGGGCAGCAGCACCTGGCAGCTGCCGTCGGCCAGGGAGGTCAGCAGGATGCCGTTGCGCTCGTCGGTCAGGCCGCCGCCGTTCTTCCGGTTGAAGGCGATGCTGAGCCCGTCCGGTGAGAACGCCGGGCTGTCGTCGATGACTTCGCAGCTCCCCGGGCAGGCCGTGGCGCTCAGGTCGCGCTGCGCGGAGAGGTTGTTCACCGGCACGGTCCAGATGTGCTTGTTGCCGCCGCCCCCGGCGATCACCTGGTTGCGGGTGAAGGCCAGGGTGGTGCCGTCGGAGGACCAGGTGGGCTGGGCGTCGCCGCCCTGGGGCTGCCCGGCCGGCGGGGTGATCCGGTCACGGATCTCGCCGGTCGCGACATCCGCGATCAGGATGCTGCTGGGTCCCGCCGCCTCACCGACGCCGCCCGGCGAAGTGCGGGTGAAGGCGAGGTACTTGCCGTCCGGGGAGAACGTCGGGTCGGTGTCCCAGTCGTCCGGCCCGCGTTCGTCGAGTTTCATGTACGCCTCGTGGGTGCCGTCGGCATCCGCCATCCAGATCCGCTCGATACGGTGCTCCGGGGTGCCCTCGAAACGGGTCAGCACGATCCTGCGGCCGTTGGGCGTGTAGTTCTGCCGCTCGGTCCACGGGTCCCCCGTGGTCGGCCGGAAGAGCGGGTCGTGCGTGGGATCGGTGTCGGTGTCGGCGGCCGGGTCCTCGTTGAGGATCGTCAGGCCCAGGTCACGGGGGTCGGAACCGTCCGACCGGGCGTCCTGGAGCGTCACCTCGTGCGGCCCGGCGGCCGAGACGCGCTCGACCACCACACCGCCGTCCTGGACCGTGCCGGTCCAGGTGGGCGATTCGACCTCACGGTCCTCGCTGAGCTTCAGCTCCGGTGTGTCGCCGGAGTGCGCGGTCACCCGGAACACGTGGTCCCAGTCGCCCTCGCAGTCGCAGGTGCGGTCCGGGCTCAGGAACAACACGCCGTCCCCGTCGGGCAGCCAGGCTGCCCCGTGGGTACGCCACTCTGCCTGTACGCCCCCCAGCAGCGGCCCGTCGGTGTGCCCGTCCGTCACCCGCAGCCGGGGTCCCGGCGGTCCGGCGGAGGTGTACGCGATCAGGTCGCGGTGCGCGGGATCTTCTACCGGGTTCCAGGCCGGCTCGGTGGCCGCGCCGTTGGCGGGGTCGGTGACCAGGGTGTCGCCGCCATCTCCCGGGGAAGCGGAGGTGTCGCCGCCCGCCAGGGGACGTACGTAGATCTGCATGCCGGCCGCCGGGTCGTTGCCGCCGGAGTACGCCAGGCGCTGCCCGTCCGGGGAGACCGTCGGGCACTCCTCGTCCCAAGGGGTGTCGGTGAGCCGGGTGAGGCCGGTGCCGTCGGTGCGCACCATCCACAGGTCGCGCTGCTTGCCGCCGTCCGCGCCACCGGGCTCTGCCGAGTCGAACACGACGGACCTGCCGTCCGGGGTCAGCTGGGGGTGCCCGGCGTACCGGCCGCTGGTCAGCTTGCGCACCGAACCGTCCGCGGTCCGCAGGTAGACCTGCGGTGCCTTCTCGTCGCGGCGGCTCGCGAAGACCATCAGGTCGCCGAGCGCGGACGGCTGGAGGTCGAAGTGGGCCGGGCCCTCGCCGAACAGCGGTGCGCTGTGGGTGTCGCTCTCCACCCGGCCGAGGCTGCGGTGCCGGGTACCGGCGTAGGCGATCCGGGCGGCCGCGGGGTCGGCCGCCTGCGGCCTGGGCTCTGCGCTGCCCTCCCCGGCGGCCGTGGTCACCGCGAGCAGGGGGATCAGGAGCAGCAACGACGCCCCGAGTCTTCCCGGGCGGAACCGCCCACCGGGGCCGGCGGTGCGCATCACGGTCCACCTCGCTGTCTGGTGCGGTTTCGGGCTGTCCCCCGCCACCCTGCCGGGTCCACGAGCGGTGCGGCAGGGCGGCGGGGACGTACCCGGGGGAAACGTGCGGTGCGCTTTCGGGCAGTTCCGCAGTGCCCGGCCGCCGTCAGATCAGCCCGTTGCGCAGTGCGTAGCCGACCGCGTGGGCCCGGTTGCGCAGCTGCAGCCGCGTGATGATCTCGTGCAGGACGTTCTTGACGGTCCGCTCGGAGTACGCGGTCTTGCGGGCTATCTCCACGGTGTCCAGGCCTTCCGACACCAGGCGCAGCATGTCCGCCTCGCGCGTGGTCAGCGTGGAGAGCGAGAGGCTCCGCGGGTCGAGCGCGGAGCGCTGGAGGCTGCCCACGTGGGTGAGCAGCTTGCCCAGCAGGTCGCCGGGGAGCACGCCCTCGCCGTTGGCTATCGCCAGGACCAGGTGGAGAAGCTGGTCCTGGCCTGCGTCGGCGCGCCGCAGGACCGCCGAGACGCCGCACTCTATGACGCGTTGCAGCGCGCCCGCGCCGAGGGTGCCGACCACGAGGCCGGTGCGGGTGGCGGTGTTGTGCCGGAGCCGGTGCAGCAGGGCCGCCACGTCGTCGTCGACGCTGTCGACGACCACCAGCGACACCTGGGCGTGTTCCGCCTCGGCGTCGTCGAGCAGACTGACCTCGGGCCGTCGGCGTAACTGCTGGACGACACCGACGTGCAGGACCGGGTCGGCGGCGTACACGGCGACGGTCGCCTGGTCCCGGCGGTCGGACGGGGAGGGCCGGTGCGCGGCCGGTGCCTGGGCGGAGAGACGTGGTGCGGTGACGGACACGGCCGGACGGTACTGCTCTGGGCAGGTCATGGGCAGAGTTCCTGTTTCATGAGTCCGTGGGCAGAGGGTTCGTGAGGAAAGAGTTGGTGAGGAGAGGGTTCGTGAGCAGAGGAAATGCGGAGGGTTCGTGAGGAGAGCTTCATGGGCACAGGGACGTGGGAGCGGCGGGACGTGAGAGCGGATCGACGGCCGTTACCAACGCGAGCGGCGGATCCGTGAGGCGCGCCGCACGGATCAACAGCTCACCGGTTCAGTGGAGTTGGTCTTGACCCCCCGGGCATCGCGACTGCCCGGGTCTTGCCCTTGCGCTCCTCGCGGCGGACGCGCGGCGGTTCTACCGTGACGGTGTGACACCTTCTGCAGCCCCTTCCGGCCCCAGCGCGCCCGGCCTCGACATCCCGGCGGTGACCGTGGCGCCGGGCAGCACCGCCACCACCAGCCTGACCGTCCGCAACGACAGCGACATCGTCGAGGCGTACAGCCTGGAGGTCGTCGGGGACTGCGCCCCCTGGGCCACCGTGGAGCCCCCACGGGTCTCCCTCTATCCCGGCACGTCCGAGACGGTGACGATCCGCCTGAATCCTCCGCGGTCGCCGGAGACCCGGCCCGGTGACATTCCGCTCGGCGTGCGCGTGCTGCCGGCCGAACACCCCGAGTCGGTACGGGTCCCGGAAACCACCGTGCACGTCGAGGAGTTCCGCGAGCTGCACACCGAGCTGGCGCCGCGTCGCCGGCGCGGCTGGCTGCGCGGCCGCTACCGGCTCGCCGTGCGCAACCTGGGCAACGCCCCGGCGCAGGTGGGCTTCACTCCGGGCCAGGCGGGCGAGGAGCTGCGGTTCGCGTTCAGCCCGGCGAAGCCGAAGCTGGAGCCCGGCGAGACGGCGGAGGTCCGGCTGCGGGTCCGCACGGGCAAGCCGGTGTGGTTCGGCTCCCCCGTGGTGTGGCCGTTCACCGTGGACACCGCGGAGTCCACCGAGTCCGCCGAGTCCGCAGAGCAGGAGGAGGCACGGCGTGACGAGACCGCCGTCCGGCCGCCCCTGAACGTGGAGTTCGTCCAGATCCCGATCTTCCCGAAGTGGCTGCTGGCGGTGCTCGCGGCGCTGCTCGCGCTGCTCCTCGCCTGGTTCACCCTGGTCCGTCCGGCGGTGCGCAGCGCGGCGAAGGAGGCCGCCACGAAGGAGGTCCAGGCTCGCCCCAATCCGGGCGGGGCTCAGGACAGCGAGTCGCCGGGCACCGGTTCGGGTGGCGAGAAGGGCAACCCGTCCGGCGGCGACAAGGGTGCGCAGCCCGGAGCGAGCCCGGGGGCCACGCCCGGCGCGGGCGGCGACGGGACGTCGGCGGGCGGCGGCCAGCAGAGTTCGGCCACCATCGACCTGAAGACATCCGGCGGGACGAGCAACGCCGGTACGTACAAGGTGCCGGAGGACCACGCCTTCGGGATCACGGACATCGTCGTCGCCAACTTCCAGGGCGACGAGGGGGTGCTCACGATCACGTTCGGCGGGCGCAAGATCACCACGATCGCGCTGGAGACCTTCCGCAACCAGGACTACCACTGGGTCACCCCTATCAAGATCACCGAGAACGACACCGTGACCGTCAACGTGACCTGTGCGAAGCCGGGCACACCGGCCACCGGACGTCGGGCGCAGGAGTGCCACGAAGTTTTCAACGTGAGCGGTGTGCTCAGCCCCGTCAAGCAATGAACCAGGCCTTCCGGGACAATATCGACCAGTGCGGTGTCGTCCGAAACGGTAGATTTATCGTTTCGTCTGAAAATCGACACCAGGCCCGGTCGAAGGCCACGGGCCGACTGGGGGTCAGGGGCGGCGTGCCGGGATGACGGAACCAGCGGCCATCCGGTCGCCGCCCCCCACGTCACCACACCTGGTCCGGCTACCGGCAGGTGGTGCCGATGCCTACGCGCCCCACAGCCGGAACGGCCTGCTTCGACCACAAACTGGCCAGTTTTCGCCGTGCCAACGCGCGTGTCCCGGGCCGGAGATCCGGAGCGGGAACGGAAGCGCTTCGACTGCGCACGTGTACGTGCCGGATCCCGGCGTTGCGCGGCCGCGCCCTACGCGCGACCGTGGCTGCCGGTGAGGGTGGCGTACACGACGACGTTCGCGGCGTAGCGGCTGTCGTCCTTGGAGTAGTCGCCGCCACAGGTGATCAGGCGGAGCCCGGAGTGGTCGAGGTTGCGGTAGACCTCGACGGTGGGGAACCGGTCCTTCGGGTAGAGCGCGGTCCGGTCGACGGTGAAATCGGCGGTCCGCCCGTCCGCGCGCCGCACGCTGATCCGGTCACCGGGGCCGAGCTTGCCGAGCCCGAAAAACACCCCGGGAGCCCCGTTCCAGGTGACATGCCCCGCGATCACGGCGGGGCCCACGGCTCCGGGTGTGGCCCCGGGCCGGTACCAGCCGGCCTTGTCCGGGTCCTGCGGGGTCTCCATGGCGCGGTCCTTGCCGAGACCGAGCTCCTCCAGGGTGGAGGTCACCCCGAGCGAGGGAATCGTGATGCTGACGGGCCTGGACGCGGGCAGCGCCGCGGTGCGCGGCTTCCCGGACGGTGCCGGGCTCCGCGCCCCCGGCCGCGTAGCCGGGGGCTGTTCGGTGGCGACCGGGCCCCCCTTCTCGGCGGTGGGGGGCGGAGCGGGCTGCTGCCGGCCGACTCCCAGAGCCAGCAGCAGCCCACCGGTCAGCAGCAGGGCGGCGGCGAGGGCGATAAGGGTGACGTCGCGCCGTCGGGCCCTCGTGCGGTGCGCGCCTTCGTCGGGTGTCACATTCATCGCTTCACCTGTCCCTGCGTACGGCCGTTACGGGGTGTCCGTCGGTGCGGAGCGCCTCAGCTGTCGTGCCGCGCGTCCGCCGTGCGCGTCCGGCGCCGTACGACGAACAGCCCGCCCGCCGCGAGAACGGCCGCGCCACCCGCCGCGAACAGTCCGGGCGACTCCACGCCCGCCGTGCTCCCGCTGCCGGTCTCGACACCACCCGCGGGCATGGAGCCGACGGCCGCGCCCTTGACCATGCCGCAGCTCGCCGGAGCGGTGGCCTCCTGCGGCAGCTTCGGGTCGAGTTCGCTCTTCCCCTTGCCGAAGTCGTACTTGGCGTTGCCGTTCGGGTCGATGCCGTGCTGGACGACGTGCAGATCCTTGATGTGCTCGGCAACGGCGTGCGAGACGGGGATCGTCCGGGAGTAGCTCAGCTTCCCGTCCTTGCCCGCGACGGGCATCCGGTCGACGGCGAGACCGCTGTCCTTGGAGGTGTCGCCCTTGGTGGTCAGGGAGATGTTGATGTCCCCGTACACCGGCAGCCCCTCGGCCGTGCTGACGATGCCGTCGCCGTCCTTGTCGGCGCTCATGTCCGGGCAGCGGAAGTCATGGCCGTCGGTCGACCCATGGATGTGCTGCGCGTGCGGCTGACCGGGCACCAGTCCCTCGGCCTCGATCTTCACAGTGAGCTTGTCGCCCTCCACGCTCACCAGGGCGGTGCCACTCGCGCCGGAGTTGTTCAGCTGGTTCAGATCGATCTGGTACGTGTCACCGTCGGCGGCTTTCGTCGTGCTGCCGGCGGCATGGCCGTCGTGCGCCATGGCGGGCACGGCCGCGCAGAGCGTGAGCGCGGCGGGCACCACCAGCAGAGCGGTGAGACGGGTTGAACGGCGGGCATTCACGAAAACGCATCCCCTTCCGGCGGTTCCGGTCACAGAACCGGAACCGCGTTCGGTCGCTGATGTCGTCTATTCGGTGCCGCCGGCGCAAAGGATTGGTCCGGGCCGCCGCCAGTCGCCGAGCCGCCCGGCGATCCGCCACATCGAACATGCTGTCGACGTATGGGTGTGTTGAACGCGGGCACACGGGCTGCACCCGCACTTCACCCCACCGAAAAGGGAGTCTCTACCATGCTGGGAATCGTCGCAGCTGTGCTCTTCTTCATCGCCTTCCTCATCAACGCCGCCGACATCGCCACGAACGACGTCTTCTCCTCGGTGAATGTGATGCTGCTCGGCCTCACGGCCTTGGCCCTGCACGTGGGCGGCATCGGCACCGGATGGGGGCGTGGCAGCTCGCGCAGACGTTGACGCGAGGCCCGGGGAGCATGTTGTCCCGGTGCTCGTGAATGCCGGAGCTCCGGCGGCCGGCGCGGGTCAGCCCGTGACGATTCCGGCGACGAGGTTGATGGTCGTGGCCAGGATGCTGGCTCCGAAGACGTACGACAGCAGGCAGTGCCGGAGGGCGACCGCGCGGATCCGGGGACTGGAGACATCGGTGTCGGAGACCTGGTAGGTCATGCCGAGGTTGTAACTGAAGTAGAGGAAGTCGCTGTACCGGGGCGGGTCGACGGTGTTGAAGTCGATCCCGCCCTGCGGCGGCAGGTAGTAGACGTACGCGTACCGGGTGGCGTACATCAGGTGCAGCGCCGCCCAGGCCATGAACACTCCGCAGAGCGCCGTGACAGCTGCCGCGTGGTTCAGCCCCGGGTCGCCCACCAGGAGCAGCGCCACGATGCCGACGAGACCGGACACGGCGGACCCGACGACCGCGAGCTCCTCGACGACGGGCCGGAACTCCTCGCGCCGGGCGTTGTGATGGGTGGCGGCGGCTGTCATGGGCCACAGGGCGATCCACCCCACCACCACGAAGGCCGACTCCGCCGTCGCGATCGCGGCGAGGACGCCCAGCTGCGCACTGGTCAGCACAGCTACGACCGCGCCGGCCGCCGCTCCGACGACCGCCGCTCCGGCCAGCCGGGGAACGGCGGAAAGCATCAGCCAATCGCTCATGGGGGCCTCGGGAGGGCTGCCTCGGCAGCGCGGTGAAGGGAAGACTGTTTCAGGCTATCCGTGCCCGGGTCGGGCGGCAGTCCGGCAGACCTGGCGAATGCGGCAACTGCCGTGCACGTCGATTGGCGCGCCCTTACCGGCTCACATATTTTGCCCAGTAGTAACACTCTGCGCCGCTTTGCCCGAATGGCGGAAGGTCAACAGTCGTGAGCCCCCACCGTGACGATCCGGAACGCCTGAAGCCCGAAATGGGCCCCGCCCCCGAAGCGGGTCCGCACATCCGTCCCTACCGCCACCCCGCTGCCGGCTGGGGCGCGGCGAAGAGCGTCAGCCAGTTGCTGGTGCGCGAGGGCGCGTTCGTCGACGGCCCGCGGGCGATCATGCGGATGAACCATGAGAACGGCGGGTTCGACTGCCCGGGATGTGCCTGGCCCGACGACACCAAAGGCCTGCACCTGGACATCTGCGAGAACGGGATCAAGCACGTCACCTGGGAGATGACCCGCAAGCGGGTCGGGCGCGAGTTCTTCGCCGCCCACTCGGTGACCGAGCTCTCCGAGTGGAGCGACTACGACCTGGAGAACCAGGGCCGGCTCACCGAGCCCATGGTCTACGACCCCGGGACGGACCACTACGCCCCGATCAGCTGGAAGGACGCGTTCGAGGTCGTCGGCAGTGCCCTGCGCGGGCTGGACAACCCCGACCAGGCCTCGTTCTACACCTCCGGCCGCCTCGGCAACGAGGCCACGTTCCTCTACCAGCTCATGGCCCGTGAACTGGGCACGAACAACCTGCCGGACTGCTCCAACATGTGCCACGAGGCCAGCGGACGCGCCCTGCACGCCTCGCTCGGCACAGGCAAAGGGACCGTCGACCTCCAGGACTGGGAGAGTGCCGACGCACTGTTCATCCTGGGGGTCAACGCCGCCTCCAACGCGCCCAGGATGCTCACCGCCCTGGCCCAGGCCTACCGCCGCGGCGCCCAGATCGTGCACGTCAACCCGATGGTCGAGGCCGCCGCCACCCGCACCATCGTGCCCCACGACTTCACGGACATGGCCCTCTTCAAGGCGACCCGGACCAGCACCCTGAACCTGCAGCCCCGCATCGGCGGCGACATGGCTCTCCTGCGCGGCATGGCGAAGGCGGTCCTGGAGCAGTCCGCGTCCGACCCCAAGGCGCTGGACCGGGAGTTCATCGACCGCCACACCACCGGCTTCGAGGAATACCGCGTCCGGTGCGAGGCCACGCCGTGGAGCGAGATCGAGAACCAGTCCGGGCTGGGCCGCACCGACATCCTGAAGGCCGCGCGCGTGTACAGCGAGGCCGACCGCTCCATCGTCAGCTGGTGTCTCGGGCTGACCCAGCACGAACACGGCGTCGACACCGTCCGGGAGATCGTCAACCTTCTTCTGCTGCGCGGAAATCTGGGGCGCGAGGGCGCCGGCCCCTCCCCCGTGCGGGGACACAGCAACGTCCAGGGCAATCGCACCTGCGGGATCGATCACCGCCCCACCGACGCGTTCCTCGACCGCCTCGCCGCGGCCTGCGACATCGAACCGCCCCGTGAGCACGGCCTGGACACCGTCCGCACCATCCCGGCGATGCACAGCGGTGACGTGAAGGTGTTCGTCGCCATGGGCGGCAACTTCGCCCTCGCCGCACCGGACACCCCCTACACCTACGCGGCCCTGCGCTCCTGCGACCTGACCGTGCAGGTGAGCACCAAGCTGAACCGCAGCCACGTCGTCCACGGCCGGCGAGCCCTGATCCTCCCGTGCCTCGGCCGCACCGAGAAGGACCACCAGCGCGAGGGCATCCAGAGCACGTCCGTCGAGGACTCGATGAGCATGGTCCACATGTCGGTGGGCATGAAGCGCCCCGCCTCACCGCACCTGCTCTCCGAACCGGCCATCGTCGCCGGCATGGCGCGCGCGGCCCTCCCCGACAGCGCCACGCCCTGGGAGTGGTACATCGAGGACTACGACCGCATCCGGGACACCATGGCCAAGGCTCTCGACGGCTTCGAGGACTTCAACCGCCGGGTGCGGCTGCCTCTCGGCTTCCGCATCATGCAGCCCGCCCGCGAGCTGGTCTTCCTCACGCCGTCCGGACGCGCCGAGTTCTCCGCCGCCGTCCTGCCCGACGTCATCCCCGCCCCCGGCACCCTGGCGCTCGGCACGATGCGGTCCCACGACCAGTGGAACACCACGATCTACTCGGACAACGACCGCTACCGCGGCGTCAAGAACCTGCGCACGCTCGTCTTCATGAACCGGTCCGACATGCGCGAACGCGGAATCGCGGACATGGGCCCGGTGGACATCGCCAGCACCGCCAAGGACGGCAGCAAACGGTCCCTCAACGGCTACCTCGCCATCCCCTACGACATCCCACGTGGCTGCGCGGCCGGCTACATGCCCGAGATGAACGTGCTCTGTGCACTCAGCGACTACAGCACCCAGAGCGACCAGCCGATCATGAAACACGTCAAGGTCACCATCGAGCCGGCGGCCTGACGTGCCGAGCGACCCGTGTCTCCGTCAGGTCAGTGCGACGTCCCCTCCGCCAGGCCCGCCGTCAGCGGCCGCGACGGCTCCGTCCCGGACTGCGCGACCACGGAGGCCGCCACCCGCGAGGCGAACGTCAGCATCTCCGCGGCCCTGTCGCGCGACAGCCGTACGGCCCCGCCGTCGCGGAACGCTCCGGCGTCGCCCAGCCAGCTGAGCATCCCGGCCATGAAAGCGTCACCCGCGCCGATCGTGTTGACCACCTCGACCCGCACCGCGGGCACCGACACCCGCCCCACGTCCGGGATGAACGCGGTGCTGCCCGCCGCGCCCCGGGTGAGGACCACCAGCCGGTTCTCCGCGGCCAGCCGCTCGCAGGTCTCCTCCGGGGACGCGCCCGGCCAGAGCACGGTCACGTCCTCATCGCTGACCTTGAGGATCCGGGCCCGTCCGCACAGCTCCCGCAGCCGGCGCACGGCGGACGCGTTGTCGAGCGCCCGGTCCTCGCGCACGTTCGGGTCGACCACCAGCACGGAGTGCTCGGCCCCGGCGCGCGCGGTCGCGGCCACCGCCTCGGCGGCCGGCGCGACGACCGCGG
>CBRG010000083.1 GCA_000470535.1 Streptomyces sp. AW19M42 | reverse complement strand
CGAAACACGCCCTAGCTGGTGAGTGCCCGCGCACGGCCCAGGAGCAGCAGATCACGGGCACTGCACAGCCCTCCATGCGGCCCACGTCACAAACTTCGGCCGGAACGGGAAGTGTGGCAGAGGCATCGAAGTCGTTTGGCTTTCCGCGGGCGAAGGCGACGGCACTGCCCCCGGGTCAGCCGCTGGCCGTGAGCCGGATGTTGCCGATCCGCCCCAACCGGTCGAAGGAGACAACGGCGGCGTTCCCGGTCGGCAGATCGGCGATCAGCCGGTCACCTTCCACGCGCTGCGGCACCCCGTGGTGCTCGAAATACCCCGTCACGGCCTGCCACGGCGAACGCCCGATCAGTGAGACCCCGGCCATGAGGACGCGCGGCAGGGCGACAGGATCCAGCTCGGCACTCGGCACCCTCGGGTCGTCGGGCAGGAAGTACACCTGAGTGCCGGGCCCGGCGGGCTGCCCGATGTACCCGGGGGCGTTGACTACTCCCATCCCCGCGAAGGCCAGCGTCTCGGCGGCCCGCCGAGGATCGTCGAACCCGGACAGATCGAGTTCCTCAGTGGTGAACTCAGGAATCCCGTGCGCCTGCCCGTACCGTGCCACGGCAGCGGACAACGCCACGACCTCACTACCGCCGAGCCCCGGATTTGCCCAGCCCCACAGCCAGGAACCTCCTTCCATGTCGTACGTCCCAAGGACCCCGACCCGTAGCCGTACCTCCCCCTGCTGGTACGAACACGTCGGCAGGTCCGCGCTCCACGGCGCCTCGGGCAGGAACCCCATGAGCACTTCGAGCTGAGCGGCGCCCCATACGGAGTGCCGTTCCGCGTCGAGCAGGAACCGGTCGCTGAATCCGTTTGTCATGATCACAAGCGTAGAGGGCGAGGCCCAACGGCGTTTTCCCCGGGCTCCGTTCCCCCGGATACAGAGACACGGACACCCCAGCAGGCCACATCGAGCGCCCTGCAGAGAGACTCGCCGCGATCGCGCGTACCTCCGTCGGCACCTACCGACGGAGGTACGCATCTCTCACATCACTCTCACCAACACCGCGGACGCTCCTGGAGCACAGCAGCGTGACCTGCGCTTGGGTGCAATACCCTGACCTCCCTGGGCCACACCAGACGCGATCTGGGCACCTGTCGCTCGGTGCGGCATCAGCCGAGAGCGATCAACCTGGAAACTCCCGGTTCCCCCCACACCTGTCCCGCTCCGGACCACTGAGAGGGCCTTTCGGCGCGGGCCATGGCCTGCGCGACCTCGTGTGCGGTGCGTGCGAAGAGCTCGATCGTCCGGCTACTGCGGTCGGACCACCACATCAGGCCGTATCCGGGAGGCTCGTCACCCTCCACCGGCACGTATGCGACGCCGGGACGGCCGTGGCAGAGCGGCATATGAACTCCCGCCAGCAGCGCCCCTGGCCGCCGGCGACCAGCGTCAGCGCCTCCTGGATGTTGGTGACGGCCGGCCCCTGCTCGATCGGAAGGCCGCCCGGTGTGTGCGTGGGCCGCCTCCAGCATCCGCCGGCCCCCGGCCGGCCGGCGGGTGCCCGGACGCCACGGCAAGCACCCTGCTCTCGGTGAGCAGCGTGGGAGCCGAGACGGCCACGGTCCCTGTCAGCCGCTGATCGCCGTGCGCCCTCCGCTCACTCCGCGGCTGCCAGGAGCGCGGTACGGGCCCCCAGCGCGGCGGAGAAGCGGTCGGTTACCTCGGCAAGGGCCTCGGCGGAGCCCGGGGCCACGGTCAACTCACCGTCGTGGCCGACGCTGATGTCCTTGTCGAGCGTGAACCACCCCGGCACGATGTGCGCGGCACCCATGGAGCTCAGCACAGGGCGCAGCGCGTAGTCGATCGCCAGGACGTGGGCCAGGCTGCCTCCGGTGGCCAGCGGCAGCACGGTCTTGCCGGTCAGCGCGTACTGGGGAAGCAGATCGAGCAGCGACTTGAGCAGCCCGGAGTAGGCGGCCTTGTAGACCGGGGTGCCGATCACCACCCCGTCCGCCTGCTCGAACAGCTTGGTGGCCGCGACGATCTCGGGATGGCCGAACTGCGCGCCGAGCAGTGCGTCCGCGGGCAGGGTGCGGACCTCAAGCGAGGTCACCTCGTGCCCTTGGTCCCTCAGCCGGTCGTCCAGGTCACGCAGGAGCCGTGCGGTTCGGGAGGTCGAGGAGGGGCTTCCGGAGACGGACAGGACGATGGCCATGAGGGCACCTTTCGGGTCGGGGGTTCAAGGGGCCGGACGACGGGTCCGGCGGGACACGGCTTCGGACGGTGCGACCGGAGGGCGGCATTCACCACGCACTGGACTCGACCGTGATCACGGAGGTCAATTCGTTGCGCAGTGTCTCCAGGAACGTGATGATCTCGGCAGCGACCGAGCGGTGCTGGAGGTCGTTCAGGACATCGTGATGGGCATCTCGGACCACCGAGAGTCGGGCCCGGGAGAGGGACTTCGTCGTACGGGCCACGGCATCCCGGTCCGCGAGCGGATCGGCGTCGCCCACGAGGACCAGCGCCGGTACGCCTACGTCTTCGCCGTACGCCGCCCTGAGCAGGGTGTCCGGCACCGCGTCCTGGAGAGAGCCCCGCCGAACCCCGGCGTCCTCGGTGAGCGTGCCGCGATGCGCGGGACAGAAGGTGCGTACGTCGAGTTCCTCGTCCCAGTCGCCGACCACGGTGGCCGTGTGCCCCGGTAGCCCGGCGAGCACGACGGCCTCCGGCCGCCAGGCGGCAGGGGCCTCCTCCAGGCCGAGCAGCGCGGCGATCGCGGCCGCGCCGGTGTCGGCCCCCACGAGCACGACGGGGCGGACGGCGCCGTCCTGCGCCGCGGTCCCTTCGAGCGCCGCGGCGAGCTGCGCACCGAATCCGGCCAGCGAGCCGGTCAGGTCGTCGGCGTCGATCTCCGGCGCGTCGATGACCCGGACCCGGTAGGCGTCGGCCGCGAGACGCCTGCCGAACCGGGCGTAGGCCGCCCGGGTCTCTCCCCGGCCGGGCACCACGAGGACGGTGCCGCGGACGCGGAGGCCCTCGGGGCCGAAGTGGTCGCTGTACTCGGGCATTTCAGACTCCAGCGGGTTCGGTGTCGGGTTCCGGTACGGGGGTGGGGGCGGCCCGGGGCTGCCCGCCGAGGGCCGGTGCCACCTGGGTCGCCCCGGCCCTGGGCATGGGTGAGGAAGCCGAGCCTGAAGCGCGGTGTCCCGTCGGTCATGAGGTGAATGCCTTTCAGCGATCAGGCGGTGGTCAACAGGCCGTCCACAGCCGGGCCGTGGGACGGCCCGGAGCTGTGGGCGCTCGGCGTACTCAGTCGCGTACGAGCTCGCGATCGAGCGTGTGCCGGTTGGCGGGGACCGGCAGGCCGAGATTGCCGCGCAGGGTGTCGGCCTCGTACTCCGTGCGGAACAGACCGCGCTTCTGGAGGAGCGGAACCACGCCGTCCACGAAGAGGCTGAGGTCGTCGTTGTTCCGGAAGGCGAGATTGATGCCGTCGAAGGTACCGGCGTCGAACCACTGCTCGATGGTGTCGGCGACGGTTTCCGGGGCGCCGACGAACGGCGAGCGGCGGAACGCGTTGACCGACTCGGCGACCTGACGCAGCGTCAGGTCTTCCGCGCGGGCGCGCTCGATGATCTTCGCGGCGCCCGTACGGCCGCCCTTCTCCGCGAGATGGGAGACGTCCGGGAAGGGGGCGTCCAGGTCGTGGCCGGAGAAGTCGTACGCCCCGAAGGAACGGCCCAGGAGCGCGAGGTTGCTCGCGAAGTCGTTGTCCTCCTCGAAGATCTCCCGTTCGCGGCTCCTGGCGTCCTGGTCGGACGCGCCGATGATCGGGCCGCCGTGGATGAACACCTTGATGTGGTCGGGATTGCGGCCGTAGGCCGCGGTGCGTCGCTTGATGTCGGCGTAGTACTCCTGTGCCTGTTCCAGGGAGCCGCCCGGGGCGTAGATGCCCTCGGCCACCCGCGCGGCGAGATCGCGCCCCTCGGGCGAGACCCCGGCCTGGAAGATGACCGGCTGTCCCTGGGCCGAGCGGGAGATGTTGAGCGGGCCGGCGACCTTGAAGTGCTCCCCGGCGTGGTCGAGGGCGTGCAGCCGGGCCGGATCGAGGAAGACGTCGCGCTCCACGTCGGCCGGGAAGGCGTCGTCCTCGTAGGAGTCCCACAGGCCCCTGGCGACCTCGACGAACTCCAGCGCCCGGCCGTACCGCGTCGCGTAGTCCAGGTGCTCGTCCAGACCGTAGTTCTTGGAGGTGCCGGTGTCGAAGCTGGTCACCACGTTCCATCCGGCGCGACCGCCGCTGATGTGGTCGAGGGAGGCGAAGCGGCGGGCGAGGTTGAACGGCGAGTTGTACGTCGAGCTCGCCGTGCCGACCAGGCCGATGTGCTTGGTGTGGGTGGCCACCGCCGACAGGAGCGTGAGGGGCTCCAGCCGGTTGAGGTAGTGCGACGGGTAGGTGCTGTTGATGAACTGGCTGTCGACGACGAAGAGCGCGTCGAAGAGTGCGTGCTCGGCCGCCTGGGCCTGCTGGATGTAGTAGTTGATGTCGATGCTGGCGTTCTTGGCGACGCGCGGGTCCTTCCACAGACCGTGCTGTCCGGGGCCTCCGACGCCGTAGGGGTGCAGTGCGAGGTGGATGGTGCGGGACATGGCTGTTCCTCTCAGGAAGTGCGCGGAGTGGGGAGGTCGGCGGAGTTGCCGGGGTCCGGGTCGTACGGGTGCCACCGTGCTCAGGCGTTCAGCAGCGCGCGCAGCGCCTCGCGCTCGGACCGGTCCGCCGCGCCCGTGCGCAGGGTCGGCGCCGAGCTGACGAGCAGTCGCGTGTACGCGTGCCGGGGATGGTTGATGACGTCCGGGGAGGCACCGACCTCGACGAGTTCGCCCTGGTAGAGCACCGCGATGCGGTCCGCGGTCCCCGCCACGGACCCGAGGTCGTGGGAGATGAGGACGAGGGCCACGCCGGTGGCTCGTAGCTCCTTGAGGATTTCCAGGACCTTGACGCGGTTGGCGGAGTCCAGCGCGCTGACCGGCTCGTCGAGGATGACCAGCCGGGGCTCGGTGACCAGCGCCCTGGCCACGGCGACACGTTGGCGCTGACCGCCGGAGAGCTCGCCGGGCAACCGCTCGAACAGCTCTCCGGAGAGGTGG
This sequence comes from Streptomyces sp. AW19M42, assembly GCA_000470535.1. Lineage (GTDB taxonomy): Bacteria > Actinomycetota > Actinomycetes > Streptomycetales > Streptomycetaceae > Streptomyces. The sequence goes on along the minus strand of CBRG010000083.1, from coordinate 3,243 downwards.
ACGCGGTCCAGGAACGACCGGGCCCGCGCGGTTGCCTCCTGACGCGTTACGCCCTGGACGAGCAGAGGTTCGGTCAGGGAGTCCTCGACGGTGAGATCCGGGTCGAGGCTGCGCAGGGGGTCCTGGAAGACGTACTGGACGACGCCGCGGCGGCGCAGGGTGCGCCACTGGCGGCGGCCGTAGGCGCTCACGTCCTCCCCGTCGATGAGGACCGATCCGGCCGAGGCCGGAACCAGGCCGAGAACGGCGCGGGCGAGGGTGGACTTGCCCGATCCCGTCTCGCCGATGACACCCACGGTCTCGCCGGGTGCGACGCTCAGTGAGACTCCGTGCAGGGCGCGGTGGCGCCGGGGGCCCCGTCCGTAGCGCACGTCCAGTCCGCTGACATCGAGCACGGGCCCGATGTCCCCCTCACGACCGGCTGTTGCCGCTTCCGTCGACTCGGTGGTCACGACGCCTCCTTCGGGGCGAGGAACTTCTCCAGGCCGTACTGGTTGTGCTCGGCGATGAGCAGCCGGGTGTACGCGTGCTGCGGATCGTGGAGCACCGCCCGTGTCGGGCCGTGCTCCACCACGTCGCCCTGCTTCATCACGAGGACCTCGTCGCACAGCTGGGCGACGACGGCCAGGTCGTGGGAGACGACCACGAGCGCCAGTCCGGTCCGCTCCCTCAGCTCGGCGAGCAGATCGAGGATCTCGGCCTGGACGGTGACGTCGAGGGCCGTGGTGGCCTCGTCTGCGATGAGGGTGCGCGGTTCGACGGCGATGGCCGCCGCGATCAGGACGCGCTGGAGCATGCCTCCCGACAGCTCGTAGGTGTACTGGCCGTAGACGAGCTCCGGGTCGCGCAGGCGCACCGCCCGGAGCAGTTCGACGGCGCGGTTCCGCGCCGCGCGCCGCTTCAGCCCCTGCTTGGCCCGCAGGACCTCGGCGATCTGGGCGCCCACGCGGATCGAGGGGTTGAGGTAGGACGCCGGGTCCTGGAAGACCGCGCCGATCGTGGCGCCGCGCAGGGCCGTCCACTGCCGGGACGTGAGGGTCGCGATGTCGGTGCCGGCGATCTCGATCGAGCCGCCGGAGACCTCGAAGTGCGCGGGAAGGATGCCGAGCGCGGCCCGGCAGGTGAGCGTCTTGCCGCTGCCGGACTCACCGACGATGCCGACCGCCTTGCCCGGTGTGAGGTCGAAGGTGACGCCGTGCACGATCTCCCGGTCGGTGACGCGGTCGCTGATGCGTACGTCGCGAAGGGAGAGCACCGGCTCGGTCGCCGGGCCGGGCCCGGCGGCGGTGACGGCGGGCTGTCCGGGAGCGATGATCTGGGACAGGGTCGTCACAGGGAACCTCCGGTGGGTACGGGACCGCTCCGCTCCATGCGGTTGGCACGGGCCTTGCGGTTGTTGACCAGGGCCCGGCCCGCCTCGCCGGAGACATCGCGGATGGCGTCGGCGAGGAGGTTGCAGGCCCAGACGGTGACCATGATCAGCAGGGCGGGCGCCACCGGTGCCCACGGCTGGTGGCTGAGGTAGCCCAGATCGGAGGCGAGCAGCCCGCCCCAGGTGGGCGCCGGAGGCTGGACGCCGATGCCGAGGAACGTCAGGCTCGACACGATGACGAAGCCGACGCCGATGGTCTGTGCGAGTGCGATCGCGATCGGCGGGAGCACCTTGACCCAGACGTGACGGCGTACGACCCAGCCGACCGAGGCACCGGAGATGATCGCGGCCTCCACGTACGGGGAGCGGGCGACGGCCAGCGTCGCCGCGCGGGACACCCGGTAGAAGAGAGGCGATACCAGCGCTCCGGTGACGAGCATGGCCTGGGTGAGGCCGTTGCCCAGCAGGGCGATCACGGCGATGGCGAACAGCAGAAACGGCAGGGCCACGAGTGTGTCGGCCAGGCGGAGGGTGAACCACTCGAAGGCCCGGCCGAGATAGACCGACAGGATGCCCGGCACGGCGCCGACGACCAGGGCCGTGAGCGCGACCTCCAACGAGCCGAGCACGCTGACGCGCGAGCCGTCCAGCAACCGGCTGAGCACGTCACGGCCGAGGTAGTCGGTGCCCAGCCAGTGGGCGCCGGAGACGTCAGCGAGCGGGTTGTCGCTGGTGGCCAGGGGATTCTGCGGGGCGAGCCACGGTCCGAGTACCGCAAGCAGTGCGATCACCACGAGGATGACGACGGCGATCCGGCCGGACACGAGCGCGAGCACGCGGCGCATCATGGTCACACCCCCCGCTGCGATGCCGGCATGACGCGTGCCAGCACCAGATTGATGATCAGGTTGAAGGAGACGACCAGCACGATCGACACCACGAGGACGCCCTGCACCGCGGGTACGTCACCGGCCTGGGCGGAGTCGTTGGCGAATCTCCCGAAGCCCTGGAGGCCGAAGATCCACTCCGTGACGACGGAAGCGCCGACCAGTGCGGGGAACTTCTGCCCGAGCGTGGCGAGCGCCGGCCCGAGACCGTTGCGCAGCACATGGCCGAAGAAGATCCGCCGGGGGCTCAGCCCCCGTACCACCGCGCCGGTCACATAGTTCTCGTCGTAGGCCGAGATGAGGCTGGTACGCAGTTGGCGGGCGACGTCGGCGACGACGTCGAAGCTCAGCGCGAGCGCGGGGAGGGTGATGTGGGCGAGCCAGCGGCCGAAGCCCTGCTCCGCCGGGATGTAGCCGGCCGACGGGAACAGATGGAGTCCGACCGCGAGGACCGCGACCAGCACGATACCGACGACGAAGGCCGGCATCACCGAGATCACGGTGACGAACCCCGTGATCGCGCGGTCGATGACGGTGGTGCGCCGGAGGGCCGCCAGGGTACCGAGACCGACCCCGGCCACCACTCCGATGATCAGCGCGAACGTGGCGACCGACAGACTGACACCCAGGCCGAGGCCGATCAGGGTGGAGATGTCGGCCCCGTTGACCCAGCTGGTGCCGAGCTGTCCGTGCAGAACGCCGGTGAACCAGTCCCAGTACTGGGTCAGGAAGGGCTTGTCGAGGCCCCACTGTGCCTCGATCCGGTGGATCGCCTCGGGGGTCGCCTCCTCACCCAGCTGGATACGCGCCGGGCTGAGGCCGCTCAGCGACCGCAGGGCGAACGTCACGAACGTCGCGACCAGGAACACGGGTACGAAGATCGCGACCGACCGGCCGAGGGCGGCCAGGACCCGGCCCGCCGCGTGCCGGGCACCGGCCGCGGCGAGCCCGCGCGGCGGGCGGGGGGCGCCCGGGGGGGGCCGC
>CBRG010000082.1 GCA_000470535.1 Streptomyces sp. AW19M42 | reverse complement strand
GTGGCGCGGGCCAGGCCCAGTTCGTCCAGGAGCCGGGCGGAGGGCGGGAGCGCCACTGTGGCCGGCCGGCCCGGCAGCCCCGACGAGCCCTCCGCGCGCAGCGGGGCCAGCGCCCTGCCGAATCGTTGCGCCCAGTGCGCGGAGACCGCGTCCACCGTGGCGACCGTGCCGTGGCCCGCCGCCCGGCCGCCCGCCGTGCGCAACAGCCGCAGGGCCGTCGCCACGTCACCGCTGAGCATCGCCACGGCCCCGCACTCCCGGAACGCGATGGAGGCGTGGCACGCCGCTTCGTACGTCGCCGCGACCGGGGAGGTGGGGGTGGCGGCCGGGGTCTCGGCCAGGCAGATCAGGTGGATGCCCGCCGCCGAGCCCGCGGAGGCCAGCCGGGCGGTGCTCTCACGCAGTGCGGAGGAGCCGGGGTCGCCGTCCACGACCACCACGGTGAACGGGCCCTCGTAGTGCCGGGCGGCCTCGGTGACCGTCGCGCGGTCCAGGCTCGCCCAGCCGGGTCCCAGCGGCCCGTCGTCCAGCCGGCGCACCAGCTCCGTGGTCCGGGCGGTGGCCTGCTCGCGGTCGTACGCGAGCAGCAGCCGGCAGTCCTGGCCGTGCATCGGGCGCAGATGCGGCAGCCAGCCGAGCCAGGACCACTCGCGCCTGCGCTCCTCAAGACCGCGTGCCCGGTCCGCGCTGATCAGCACGATCTCCAGATCGGCGGGGGAGTGCAGGGCGGCGAGCTGCGCGACGGCCGAGCGGGCGAGCCCGGCCAGCCGGTCCCGCGGTCCGGCGAGCCCCAGTGAGCCCGCCTCCCGCAGCCCCACGGTCACCGGCACGGCGGGCAGCTCGGCCCGCTCGGTCGTGCCCAGCCGGACCACCAGCGCCTCCGGGTGCGCGGTGTCGCGCTCCCACAGCCGGGGGCCGGGGCCGAGCGCGGTCAGGAGGACGGAGGCCGGATCGGGCCAGGTGCCCTCCGGAGCGGTGGGCAGTGCGGCGAAGGTGGCGGGGGCCGGGTCCGGTGCGGCCGTCTCGTCGGGCGCGCTCTCGTGCACCGGATCGCCCTTGCCGCCCGCGAGACGGCGGGCCCAGGCGCCTATGCCGCGCCGGGGCGGCTCCTCGTCCGGGTGGCGGCCGGTGGGCCCGGAGCCGGGCCGCGACCGGGCCTGGGACTGGCCGCGGCCGTCGTCGTCCGCGTCGTGCTCATGGCCGTGCCCGTGGCCGTGTCCGTGTCCGTGGAACGCGGCTTCGTCGTCGGCGCCGGGCCCGGGGGGCGCGGCCGCGCTGTACGCCTGGGCGGAGCCGTCCCCGTAACCGGGGTCCTGGCCTGCCGGGGCGCCGGCCACCCGCAGATGCCCCTCGCCGTCCGGCGCCGTCGCCAGTGTCGGCGTACGCGCCCCCGAGGTCAGCCGGAGCGTCGACTCGCCCAGCCGCAGCAGCGCACCGGGCTGCAGCCGGACCGGACGGTCGCGGACCTCCGCGCCGTCCAGCGAGGTGCCGTTGGTGGAGCCCAGGTCGGCCACCGAGACCCGGCCGTCGTCGGAGACGGTCACCGCGCAGTGCAGCCGCGAGACGTCCGGGTCGTCGAGCGGCACATCGGCCTCGGCCGAGCGCCCGATCCGGATCTGCCCGCCGTGCAGCAGATGGACCCCGCCCGCGTCCGGTCCGGCGATCACGTGCAGCCGCGCCGGAACGGTGTCGTCCGTCGACTCGTCCTCGCCCGGGACCTGGAGCGAGAGCACCGCCCCGTCGACCAGGGGCGGCTCACCGAGGGCGCTGCGCTGCGCGTCGAGCCGCTCCCGCCCGGCGAACAGCACCACCGCGCCGCTGCCGAGGGAGCCGTCGGGCCCGGACACGGCCGCGGCCAGGCCGGACGCCACGGTGGCCAGCACCGTCCCCGCGGGGGCGGTGACCAGCACATCGCAGGCGCGCGCCGGGGTCTGGCCGCTGCGCGGCGCGAGGACGGTCAGCCGGATGTGCATCGCCGTCAGCGGTCCCTTCTGCGCGGGGTGCCCGGCAGGGGAGACGCCCTGTGATTCCCCCCACCCGGCACGGACGCGTCGTCCGGTACAGGTTCGTCACGTACCGCGGGGCTCCCGACCCCACAGTTCCGTGCTGGAGGCATCCTCGCACCTGCCACTGACAACACGCCCGGGGGTCACCGCTAATTGATCTTGAAAGGTCTGCTGTGCGCACAAAAGTGCCTGCTTGGCGCGCTCCCGGCACGGCCGATACGGTCCATGCCGGCGCCCGGGGACATCGCACGCCCCCGGTGCGGCAACCATCCGTCCGAAGTGGGCGTCTTCCTCCGCAACCGGTGCACCCCGGGGCGCCGAGACCCGTCCCCTCGGGGAATTCCGGACAAAGCGGCAACCGGACGGAGCCGGTCCCTCACCCCCGGACAGGCTCTAGAGTGGGCCGGAAACTCCTGGAGGGAATCCGGGGGACCGCAAGTACCACGATCAGCAGGGAGCGCATGACGTGCGGCCGGTAGGCAGCAAGTACCTGCTCGAAGAGCCGCTGGGACGCGGCGCCACGGGCACCGTCTGGCGCGCCCGCCAGCGCGAGGCCGCGGGCGCCGAGGCGGCCGTCACCGGCCAGCCCGGCGAGCTCGTCGCGATCAAGGTCCTCAAGGAGGAGCTCGCCAACGACGCGGATGTCGTGATGCGGTTCCTGCGTGAGCGCTCCGTGCTGCTGCGGCTGACCCACGAGAACATCGTGCGCACCCGGGACCTGGTCGTGGAGGGAGACCTCCTCGCCCTGGTGATGGACCTGGTCGACGGACCCGACCTGCACCACTACCTGCGCGACAACGGCCCGCTCAGCCCGGTCGCCGCCTCGCTGCTCACCGCGCAGATCGCGGACGCGCTCGCCGCCAGCCACGCCGACGGCGTCGTCCACCGCGATCTGAAGCCCGCCAACGTCCTGGTCTCCGAGCGCGACGGCCAGATGCACCCGATGCTCACCGACTTCGGCATCGCCCGGCTCGCGGACTCCCCGGGGCTGACCCGGACGCACGAGTTCGTCGGCACACCGGCCTATGTGGCGCCCGAGTCGGCCGAGGGCCGTCCGCAGACCTCCGCCGTCGACATCTACGGCGCCGGGATCCTGCTGTACGAGCTGCTCACCGGCCGTCCGCCGTTCGCCGGAGGCACCGCGCTCGAAGTCCTGCAGCGGCACCTCAGCGAGGAGCCCCGCCGCCCCAGCACGGTCCCCGCGCCCCTGTGGACCGTCATAGAGCGCTGCCTGAGCAAGGACCCGGACCGGCGGCCCAGTGCCGAGAACCTGGCCCGCGGGCTGCGCACCGTCGCCGCGGGCATCGGCGTGCACGCGAACTCGGCGCAGATCGCCGCCGCCGACGGGGTGGCCGTCCTGCTGGCGCCCGACCCGGCGCCCACCGCCGTCCCGGAGACGCCCGGAGCGGCGGACCCGACGCAGGTGCTGCCGAGCAACGCCGGCTCGTACGACCCGAACGCGGCCACCAGCGTCATGCAGCAGAACGCCGGCCAGGGCGGCGGCCACGCCGACCCGACCGCGGTCATGCCGCCCGTCCCGGCGCAGCCCGAGGGTGCCCCGCAGCCCGACGGGCCGCATCCCTGGCAGTCCCAGCTCCAGGCCGCCCGCGACCGCAACGACCAGACGCAGGTCCAGTACCTCGACCCGAGCCAGGACCCGCTGCGCCGCCGCCCCCAGCGCCAGCCGCAGCAGCAACAACAACAGCCGCGCCGGCAGCAGCAGTACCCCCCGCAGAACCGGCAGCAGCCCCAGCAGCAGTACCAGCCCCAGCAGCAGTACCAGCCGCAGCAGCAGCGTCAGCAGTACGCGCCGCCGCAGCCGCAGCAGCCCCAGCAGCCTGCTCAGCGCGCGTCCCGCGAGCCCAGGCAGCGCAGCGCCAACCCGATGAAGATCCCCGGCCTCGGCTGCCTCAAGGGCTGCCTGTTCACGCTGGTTCTTCTCGTCGTCGCGAGCTGGCTGATCTGGGAACTGACGCCGCTGAAGGACTGGATCGGCCAGGGCCAGAGCTACTGGCACGCGATCAGCGACGCCGCGGGCAAGATCAGCGACTGGGTCTCGGCCCTGAGCGGCGACAGCGGTAACTGACGGGGACGGGGCGCCGCCGATCCGGCTGGACGTCCCGTCAATTCTGTAGCTATATCGACTTCTGCGAACCAATTCCTTGGCAATTCGTACGCAGAAGTGAAGGTTGGCGCCATCCAGGGCACGCAGCCCCCCGATCGCCGCGTAACTTTGTCGACCGGGGGTTGTTGCGCGAGGGCCCAATCGCCAGCCGCTGAGGGAGCAGTCTTGGCACGGAATATCGGCAGCCGGTACACCGCCCACCAGATCCTGGGGCGTGGCAGCGCCGGCACGGTGTGGCTCGGCGACGGCCCCGAGGGGCCCGTCGCCATCAAACTGCTCCGCGAGGACCTCGCGTCGGACCAGGAACTCGTCGGCCGGTTCGTCCAGGAGCGCACCGCCCTGCTCGGTCTCGACCATCCGCACATCGTCGCCGTCCGCGACCTCGTGGTGGACGGCAACGACCTGGCCCTGGTCATGGACCTGGTGCGCGGCACGGATCTGCGCACCCGGCTCGACCGCGAGCGCAGGCTGGCCCCGGAGGCCGCCGTCGCGATCGTCGCGGACGTCGCGGACGGCCTCGCCGCCGCGCACGCCGCCGGGGTGGTCCACCGCGACGTCAAGCCGGAGAACATCCTGCTCGACATGGAGGGTCCGCTCGGCCCCGGTAACTCCCACCCGGCCCTGCTCACCGACTTCGGCGTGGCCAAGCTGATCGACACCCCGCGCCGCACCAAGGCCACCAAGATCATCGGGACGCCCGACTACCTGGCCCCCGAGATCGTCGAGGGCCTCCCGCCGCGCGCCGCCGTCGACATCTACGCCCTCGCGACGGTGCTGTACGAGCTCCTCGCGGGCTTCACGCCCTTCGGCGGCGGCCACCCCGGCGCCGTACTGCGCCGCCATGTCACCGAGACCGTCGTCCCGCTCCCCGGCATCCCGGAGGAGCTGTGGCAGCTGCTGGTCCAGTGCCTGGCGAAGGCCCCGGCCTCCCGGCTGCGCGCCTCCGAGCTGGCGGCGCGGCTGCGCGAACAGCTCCCGCCCCTCGCCGGCATCCCGCCGCTGGACGTGGACGAGCCGGACGACGAACCGGAGTCCCAGGCGCACGGGCAGAGCTACGACGAGCAGCAGTACACCCCGGCGGCGGAGGAGCCCCGCCGCCGCGGCGCGGTGCCGTTGGTCCCGGGCTCGTCCCCCGACTCCAACCGGGACACCCACACGAGCATGCGCGTCCCGGCCCCCGACGAGCTCTCCGGCGGCCCCCGGGGCACCGCCCGCGCCCCGCGCGCCCCCGGCCGGCCCCGGCCCGGCTCGGCGCGCAACAAGTCGGCGGCCATCCGCAAACGCCGCCTCACCCTGGGTGCGGCCGCACTGATACTCGTGGCGGGACTCGGTGTCGGCGGCTGGATGGCGATGAGCGGTGACGACGCGGGGGCGACCCCGCAGGACACCGGGAGCTCCGCCCCCGGCACCCCCTGAGAGCCCCCGGCACCCCCTGAGGGAGAAGGGGCGGCGGGCGGCGATCACGCGGCCCGAGGAACGTCCGCGCCGACAGCCGTTACGCTGGACCCGTGGCAGTCGTCGATATTTCCGAAGAGCTGAAGTCCCTCTCCTCGACCATGGGGTCGATCGAGGCCGTCCTCGACCTGGATGCGTTGAGGGGTGACATCGCCGTGCTCGAGGAGCAGGCTGCCGCTCCGTCCCTGTGGGACGACCCGGAGGCGGCGCAGAAGATCACCAGCAAGCTTTCGCACATGCAGGCCGAGGTCCGCAAGACGGAGGCCCTGCGCGGCCGCATCGACGATCTCGAAGTCCTCTTCGAGCTCGCCGAGGACGAGGGCGACGCCGACGCGCTCGCGGAGGCCGAGTCCGAGCTGACCTCCGTGAAGAAGGCGCTCGACGAGATGGAGGTCCGTACCCTCCTGTCCGGCGAGTACGACGCGCGCGAGGCCCTGGTCACCATCAGGGCCGAGGCCGGCGGCGTCGACGCCGCGGACTTCGCGGAGAAGCTCCAGCGCATGTACCTGCGCTGGGCCGAGCGGCACAACTACAAGACCGAGGTCTACGAGACGGCGTACGCCGAAGAGGCCGGCATCAAGTCGACCACCTTCGCGGTGGAGGTGCCGTACGCCTACGGCACGCTCTCCGTCGAGCAGGGCACCCACCGGCTCGTCCGGATCTCGCCCTTCGACAACCAGGGCCGCCGCCAGACGTCCTTCGCGGGCGTCGAGGTGCTGCCGGTCGTCGAGCAGACGGACCACGTCGAGATCGACGAGTCCGAGCTCCGCATCGACGTGTACCGCTCCTCCGGCCCCGGCGGTCAGGGCGTCAACACCACGGACTCCGCGGTCCGGCTGACCCACCTGCCGACCGGCATCGTCGTCTCCTGCCAGAACGAGCGCTCGCAGATCCAGAACAAGGCGTCCGCGATGAACGTCCTCCAGGCGAAGCTCCTTGAGCGCCGCCGCCAGGAGGAGCAGGCGAAGATGAACGCACTCAAGGGCGACGGCGGCAACTCCTGGGGCAACCAGATGCGGTCGTACGTCCTGCACCCGTACCAGATGGTCAAGGACCTGCGTACGGAGTTCGAGATGGGCAACCCCGAAGCGGTCTTCAACGGCGAGATCGACGGCTTCGTCGAGGCCGGCATCCGCTGGCGCAAGCAGAACGAGAAGTAGCTTCACCCACGAAGCAGTGGAGCCCGGACGGTGACCACCGTCCGGGCTCCTTCGCGTTCCGGCCCGGCAGTTGGGGGGACGGCGTGGTGAGTGCGTCACAGTCCTGATGCCGAATGAAGGTCAATTAGCGCCAAAACGCCGTACATTGCACGGATCGGCCTTGACGTAGTCCTTAACTCTGGACAGGCTGCTGGAGCAGCATGCGTATGTCTGGGACGGGTGTGATCGGGGGCGGGCGGCATGGCCGCGACACGACGTCGGCCGGCGTTCGGAGCAAACCCCGCAAGGCCGTGGCCCCGCATATGGCTGCTCCACTGACGAGAACAGCTACTGGGGGTAGCAGCACATGACGAAGAAGACGCGAGTACGCGTCGCGCGGATAGCCGCGGGTGCGGTCATTGCCGCAGGTGCCTCGCTCACCGCCGCGGGTGCGGCGCAGGCCGTTGGGATCGGCGTCGACATCGGCGTCAACGACGCGGCCAACAACGACGTCGTGAACATCGGTGTCGGCGGCGAGGAGGACGGTGGCGGTGACGCCACGGGCGGCGAGGACGCTGCCGGCGGTGGCGACGCGGCCGGTGGCGCCGATGTCGCTGGTGGCGCGGACGTCGCTGGTGGCGCGGATGTGGCCGGTGGCGGTGACGCTGCTGCTGGTGGTGAGGACGCCGCAGGTGGTGGCGACGCTGCTGCTGGTGGTGAAGATGCCGCGGGTGGCGGTGACGCTGCTGCTGGTGGTGAAGATGCCGCGGGCGGTGGCGACGCTGCTGCTGGTGGTGAGGACGCCGCGGGTGGCGGTGACGCTGCTGCTGGTGGTGAAGATGCCGCGGGTGGCGGTGACGCCGCAGGTGGTGGCGACGCGGCTGTCGGCGGTGGCGACTCCAACGGTGGCGGCAACGCCTCGGGCGGTGGAGACGCGGCCGGTGGCGGCGACACGACCGGCGGCTCGGGTTCCGGGACCGACGGTGGCAACGGCGGCAACTGCACCGTCGACCTGAACGGTGCCGAGTGCGCCGACAACACCGACACCGACTCGGTCGGCAACCAGCCGGCCGAGCAGGGCAAGGGCAAGGACGAGCTCGCCGAGACCGGTGCGGCCGAGACCACGTTCCTGCTCGTCGGTGCCGCCACGATGATCGCCGGAGGCATCGGCTTCCGGATCCTCCCGCGCCTGGTGAACGGCCGCACGGCCGCCTGACGGCCTGGTAGCGGTACCTGAACGACCACAGGGACCCGGTCCCGCCTCGGCGGACCGGGTCCCTGTGCGTGTACGGCCCTTCTGCACCCCTGAGGGCCCCTTCCGCACGGAAGGGGCCCTCAGGGGCACAGAAGACGTTCCGGGCCTGCCGGCGAAGAGTGTCGCGGGGTGCGTTCGCCGCCGAACCGGATCAGGTAACGAGGGGGTCGCTCTCGGTCACGCCGCCTGGTGCGCGAGCAGCGCCAGGGCGCACAGCAGCACGACCAGCAGGGCGATCAGCATCATCGGGTTCATCCCGCCGAAGGGGCCCTGACCCTGTCCCTGCTGCTCCAGCCGCGCGCGGCTGGCCCGGCACACGGGGCAGCGGCCCTCGGCCACGGGCGCCGCACAGTTCGCGCACACCAATCGGTCATAGGTCATGCGCTTTCCTCCTCCCGCGCGGCGGAGCCGCACAAGCAATCTCTCCGCACAACGCTCACGGAAACGCGACCGTTCCCCTACCACTGTGCCAGCTCGCGAGGATTTCGGCGCGGCCCGCCGGACAGGTAACGGAAGCTCCCGGTTCGCGTCCGCCTGCGTTCCGGCATAAATCACCCATTCCGGTACGCGCGCCTGCACGCCTCAGTCGGGTTCGCGTATGGTCACGCTCACCTACTCCCGGCCGACCGTGGTGCATTCGTGATCCGATTCGACAACGTCTCCAAGACCTACCCGAAGCAGAGCCGTCCCGCTCTACGGGATGTGTCTCTCGATATCGAGAAGGGCGAGTTCGTCTTCCTGGTGGGCTCCTCCGGCTCCGGCAAGTCCACCTTCATGCGACTCATCCTCCGTGAGGAGCGCGCCAGCCAGGGCATGGTCCACGTCCTGGGCAAGGACCTCGCGCGCATGTCCAACTGGAAGGTGCCGCACATGCGCCGCCAGTTGGGCACCGTCTTCCAGGACTTCCGGCTGCTTCCCAACAAGACCGTCGCGGAGAACGTGGCGTTCGCCCAGGAAGTGATCGGCAAACCGCGCGGCGAGATCCGCAAGGCGGTTCCGCAGGTCCTCGACCTCGTCGGTCTCGGCGGGAAGGAGGACCGGATGCCCGGCGAGCTCTCCGGTGGTGAGCAGCAGCGCGTGGCGATCGCGCGGGCCTTCGTGAACCGGCCCATGCTGCTGATCGCGGACGAGCCGACCGGCAACCTCGACCCGCAGACCTCCGTCGGCATCATGAAGCTGCTGGACCGCATCAACCGCACCGGCACCACCGTGATCATGGCGACCCATGACCAGAACATCGTCGACCAGATGCGCAAACGCGTCATCGAGCTCGAGCAGGGCCGTCTCGTACGCGACCAGGCGCGCGGCGTCTACGGCTACCAGCACTGAGCACCGAGTACTGAAAGGACGCCATGCGCGCCCAGTTCGTCCTGTCGGAGATCGGCGTCGGCCTCCGTCGCAACCTCACGATGACCTTCGCCGTCGTCGTCTCCGTCGCCCTCTCGCTTGCCCTGTTCGGCGGCGCGCTGCTCATGCGCGAGCAGGTCAGCACGATGAAGGACTACTGGTACGACAAGGTCAACGTCTCCATCTACCTCTGCGGCAAGGGCGATGCGGAGACGGTGGTCCAGTGCGCCAAGGGCGCCGTCACCGCGCAGCAGAAGAAGGAGATCGAAGGCGATCTCAAGAAGATGGACGTCGTCGAGACGGTGACGTACGAATCGTCCGACGAGGCGTACAAGCACTACCAGGAGGAGTTCGGCGACTCCCCGATGGCCGGCAACATCACGCCGGACCAGATGCCGGAGTCGTTCCGCGTCAAGCTGCACGACCCGACGAAGTACAAGGTCGTCGCCACCGCGTTCGCCGGACGCAACGGGGTGCAGTCGGTCCAGGACCAGAGAAGCATCCTGGACAACCTCTTCGGGCTGATGAACGGCATGAACGTCGCCGCGCTCTTCGTGATGGCGCTGATGCTGGTCATTGCGCTGATGCTGATCGTGAACACCGTCCGGGTGTCCGCGTTCAGCCGACGGCGGGAGACGGGCATCATGCGGCTCGTCGGCGCCTCGGGCTTCTACATCCAGATGCCGTTCATCATGGAGGCCGCGTTCGCCGGTCTGATCGGTGGCGTGCTGGCCTGCGTCATGCTGCTGGCCGGGCGCTACTTCCTGATCGACGGCGGGCTGGCACTCCAGGACAAGCTGAACCTGATCGACTTCATCGGCTGGGACGCGGTGCTCACCAAGCTTCCGCTGGTACTGGCGATCGGCCTGCTGATGCCCGCGGTTGCCGCGCTCTTCGCGCTGCGCAAGTACCTCAAGGTATGACGATCGCCTCCCGGGGCGCGCGGCCAACAGCCCGTGCGCCCCGGGAGCCTTGTCCTAGGCTAGGCGGCATGTCTGGCTCCGTGCACCGTGCAGTGCCCCGCGGCCTCTGTCGCGGGGCTGCCCTGACATTGGTTTTCGCGAGTGTGCTCGCCACCGGCGCCGCCACCGGTTCGCTGCCCCGCGGCGACGGGCGGAGCCGGGACGCGGAGACCCGGTCCGTCGCCTCGGTCGCGGACCGCGACGCGGTGGCCGACGCCGCGGCCGACGCGGTGGCGGACGGCAAGTCCGGTACGGAGGCGGCCGAGGAGGTCGTCAGCCGCAGCGGGGACCGCTGGGGCGCGGTCTACGACGAGCGGGAGTACGAGGAGTTCGAGCAGGCCCTCGACGGCTCGTACACGGGCGTCGGGATCGCCGCCAGACGCTCCGCCGACGGGCTGGTCGCGGTCGCCCGGGTCCAGCCGGGCAGCCCCGCGGAGCGGGCCGGTGTCCGCGCGGGCGACCTGATCCGCACGGTCGACGGCAGCCGGGTCGACCGGCGCCCGGTCTCCGACGTGGTGGCCCTGCTGCGCGGTGACCGCAAGGGCGCGGCCGAGGGGAGCGCCGTGGTGCTGGGGGTGCAGCGGGGGCCCGTCAGCCGGACCGAGACGCTGCGCCGGGCCCGGCTCACCACCGAGGCGGTCACCGTGCGGCGCCTCGGGCCGGAGCGTCCCGGTTCCGGCGCGGCCGTACTGATCGAGGTCGGCTCGTTCACCAAGGGTTCCGGCACCCGGGTCCGTGACGCCGTCCGGGGGGCACCGGCGGGCGCCGGTGTGCTGCTGGACCTGCGCGGCAACTCCGGCGGGCTGGTCGCGGAGGCGGTCACCGCCGCCTCCGCCTTCCTGGACGGCGGCCTGGTCGCCACGTACGACGTGCACGGGGAGCAGCGCGCCCTGTACGCGGACGCGGGGGGCGACACCGAGCGCCCCGTCGTCGTCCTCATCGACGGCGGCACGATGAGCGCGGCCGAGCTGCTGACCGGTGCGCTGCAGGACCGGGGGCGCGCGGTGACGGTCGGTTCGCGCACCTTCGGCAAGGGTTCCGTCCAGATGCCGAGCAAGCTCGCGGGCGGTTCGGTGGCCGAGCTGACGGTGGGCCACTACCGCACCCCGGCGGGCCGCAGCGTCGACGACCGGGGCATCACACCGGACCTCGCGGTGAGCTCGGGGGCCCAGGAGAGGGCCGAGACGGTATTGAGTGGCCTCGGGGGTGGGTCGTAGTGCGAAAATGGCCACACTATGGCTAAGGAAAAGGACCCAGAGCGCAAGATCATCGCGCAGAACAAGAAGGCGCGCCACGACTACACCATCCTCGACACCTACGAGTGCGGCCTCGTGCTCATGGGGACCGAGGTCAAATCGCTGCGCATGGGCCGGGCCTCCCTGGTGGACGGCTTCGTGCAGATCGACGGCGGCGAGGCGTGGCTGCACAACATCCATGTCCCCGAGTACGTCCAGGGCACCTGGACCAACCACTCGGCCAAGCGCAAGCGCAAGCTGCTGATGCACCGGGCCGAGATCGACAAGCTGGAGTCGAAGGCGCAGGAGTCCGGACACACGATCGTGCCGCTCGCCCTGTACTTCCGCAGCGGCCGGGTCAAGGTCGAGATCGCGCTGGCGAAGGGCAAGAAGGAGTACGACAAGCGGCAGACGCTGCGCGAGAAGCAGGACACCAGGGAGACGAACCGGGTGATCTCGGCGGCGCGCCGCCGCCAGCGGGCCGCCTGACCGGGCCGGTCACGTAGGCCGCCGGCCGGTGCGCCAGGAATACGCTGGCATCGGCGCACGTTGGTCACGTACGATGGCACTGCACCCCACGGGGTGTGTACCACCTTTGAAAAATCAACATGGGGATGATCGGTTTCGACAGCGGATGTCGAAGCAGGGGAAGCGAGTCGAGGAAGCGGCAATGATCTCGTTAACCATATGTCGCAACCAATAATCGCCAATTCCAAGCGCGATTCCTCCGCCTTCGCCCTCGCTGCCTAATTAGCAGCTAAGCGAAGACTCTGCGGAGTGTCAGCCCGGGGGTGGTCCCGACCCGGATCCTGGCATCATTAAGGGATCTAAACTTCTAGGCCCGGTCACGGGGCCTAGAAGGAAATCAAACAGTGACTGGGCCTGTCGGAGGCTTGTTCGCGTGACCTCCGGGGCCGAGAAAAGCGCAGCGAACTGCACTCGGAGAAGCCCTGATTCCGCACCGTTGGACGCGGGTTCGATTCCCGCCATCTCCACAATTCCCATGTGAACGAGGACCCCGTTGCCACCGGCAACGGGGTCCTCGTTTTTTGTCTGCCGAAAGGCCCGCAGGCTATGACCGGCGCGCGGGGGCGTGCGTCCCGGCGTGCGGGGGCGTGCGAGGTGGAACGGATGTACCACTCATGATGAACAACACCGGACAGTAGGGTCGAGGCGTCCTCGGCGTGCGCTACATTCATCGTCCGGGTGCACTGTGGTAGGGGGCGCGTGGACAGGGTGGGGGCCCGGTCCGGCGGCACATAACCGGTCAGTTGCGCGCACCCGATCTTGAGTGGGGGAAGTGCGTACAACAGTGGAAACTTGGCGTGAAGGTGCCCATGCGGGGCACACACACGAGCCGAACGAAGTCACCATCCAACTTGACGGTCTGGGACGCCAGCTCTCCGAGCTGCTTCCGGAACCCGGCGCTCCGGAGGGCTCCGACGGACCCGTCTTCGTCGACGAGAGCGGACGCCGGAGCAAGACGTTCCGGCGGTTCGGCTGGGTGATCGCAGCGGTCTGCGTCTGCTTCGCGGTGACGCTCGTCGGCACCGTCCTCGGCGGCAACTCCAGTGCGCCGTTCCTGCCGCTCTCCGGCCAGGAGGAGCACCAGAACGCGGACGAGGTCCAGGTGCCGCCCGCGCCGGACGGGAGCGCGGACGCCTCCGCGACGCCCGGCGCGACGGCCGGCTCCTCGCCGTCCGCGCCCGTGGCCGAAAGTAGCGCTCCCGTCGTGCCGGGCAGCTCCGCCGCGGCCGGCTCCCCGGTCCCCGGCAGCGGCTCCTCCGCACCCGCCGCCGTCGTACCGGCCGGGAACCGGTCGCAGGCCCCCGCCGGCGGTGGCACCGCGTCGTCCGCCGGCTCCACGGCCTCCGTGCCGCCCGTCGACACCGGGACGCCTCCCGCAGAGCCGGAGACGGAGCCGTCGAGCACCACGACACCGCCCCCCGCCGAGTCCTCTGACCCTCCTGTGGAAGAGCAAGAAGGCGCCAAGTAAATGACCACCCCCGTCACGCGGGGCAGGCACAACCGCAGGAAGCAGACCCGTCGGCGCAGGCTCCCCATGCGCTTTTCGCTGCCGTTCCTGCTCCTCGTCGCCCTGCTCGCCATGCTGATGCTGCGCGGCTACGTGCACAGCGAAATCCTTGCCGACCACCGGATCCAGCCACCGGCGCCGACCGACACGGTGCCCGAGCAGGTCCTCGAAGGCGGGCCCGTCATCGACGCGCGCAGCGCGAGCGAACCGGCCAAGTCCCTGCCCATTCCCGATCACCGCATCGTGCTGACCTTCGACGACGGCCCGGACCCGGAGTGGACCCCGCGCGTGCTCGACAAGCTCAAGGAGCACCACGCGCACGCCGTCTTCTTCGTCACCGGCACCATGGCCTCGCGCTACCCCGGGCTGGTGAAACGCATGGTCGACGAGGGGCACGAGGTCGGGCTGCACACCTTCAACCACCCCGACCTCTCCTACCAGTCGCACACCCGCATCGACTGGGAGCTCTCGCAGAACCAGCTGGTGCTGGCGGGCGCGGCCGGAATCCGCAGCTCGCTGTTCCGGCCGCCGTACTCCTCGTTCGCCGACGCCATGGACGACAAGTCCTGGCCGGTCACCCAGTACATAGGCAGCCGCGGCTACCTCACCGTCGTCAACAACACCGACAGCGAGGACTGGAAGCGCCCCGGCGTCCGCACCATCATCGAGAACGCCACCCCGAAGCACGGCAAGGGCGCCATCGTCCTGATGCACGACTCGGGCGGCGACCGCTCCCAGACCGTGGCCGCGCTCGACCGCTTTCTGCCCGGGATGCAGGCCGAGGGCTACGAGTTCACCAACCTCACCGCCGCCCTCGGCGCCTCCAGCGCGCACACTCCCGTCACGGGTCTCGCGCTGTGGAAGGGCAAGGCGTTCGTCCACGCCGTCGGCGTCTGCGATCACATCACCGATGTGATGGTGGCCGGTCTCGCCGTCATCGGGGTGCTGGTCATCTCCCGCTTCGTGCTGATGCTGCTGCTCTCCTTCGCGCACGCGCGCCGGGTCCGCAAACGGGGCTTCAGCTGGGGCGAACCGGTGACCCGCCCGGTGACCGTCCTGGTGCCCGCGTACAACGAACGCGAGTGCATCGCCAACACGGTGCGCTCCCTGGTGGCAAGTGACTATCCGGTCGAAGTCATCGTGATCGACGACGGTTCCACGGACGGCACCGCTGACATCGTCGAGGCGATGTGGCTGCCGAACGTGAGGGTGGTGCGCCAGCGCAACGCGGGCAAGCCCGCAGCCCTCAACAACGGCATCGCGCACGCCCGCCACGACATCATCGTGATGATGGACGGGGACACCGTCTTCGAGCCGTCCACCGTCCGCGAGCTCGTACAGCCCTTCGCGGACCCGCGGGTCGGGGCCGTCGCGGGCAACGCCAAGGTCGGCAACCGGGACTCGATGATCGGGGCCTGGCAGCACATCGAGTACGTGATGGGCTTCAACCTCGACCGCAGGATGTACGACCTGCTGCGCTGCATGCCCACCATCCCCGGCGCGGTCGGGGCGTTCCGCCGGGGCGCGCTGGACCGGATTGGCGGCATGAGCGAGGACACCCTCGCGGAGGACACCGACGTCACGATGGCCCTCCACCGGGACGGCTGGCGCGTCGTGTACGCGGAGAACGCCCGCGCCTGGACCGAGGCGCCGGAGACCGTGCAGCAGCTCTGGTCGCAGCGCTACCGGTGGTCGTACGGCACGATGCAGGCCATCTGGAAGCACCGCCGCGCGGTGATCGAGCGCGGCCCCTCCGGCCGCTTCGGCCGCGTCGGGCTGCCGTTCGTCGCCCTGTTCATGGTCGTCGCCCCGCTGCTCGCCCCCCTCATCGACGTCTTCCTGCTGTACGGAATCGTCTTCGGCCCCACCCAGAAGACGATCGTCGCCTGGCTCGGCGTCCTCGCGGTGCAGGCGGTCTGCGCCGCGTACGCCTTCCGGCTCGACCGGGAACGCATGACGCATCTGATCTCGCTGCCCCTCCAGCAGATCCTCTACCGGCAGCTCATGTACGTGGTGCTGCTCCAGTCCTGGATCACCGCTCTCACCGGCGGCCGGCTGCGCTGGCAGAAGCTGCGCCGCACCGGCGTCGTGGAGGCGCCCGGCGCGATGACCGGTCAGCGGCGCGGCAGCAGCAACGACCGGAGGCCCGTCGCATGACCCACCCGAGCCACCCGCCGGCGTACCCGCAACAGCCGCCCGGGGAGCCGCACACGGTGCCGTTCCCGGTGCGGGCGCCGTACCAGCCCGCCGGACAGGGGCAGCACCCGCCCGCCGACGTCCGGTACGCGCTGCCGCCGGAGGCCGATGCGAAGGAGCGGGCGACGGAGCCGGTGGCCGGTGCGGCGAAGGCGGGCGGCCGTGACCGCTACCTCGACCTGCTCCGGGCCGTCGCGCTCGTCCGCGTCGTCGTCTTCCACCTCTTCGGCTGGGCCTGGCTGACCATCCTCTTCCCGTCCATGGGCGTGATGTTCGCGTTGGCCGGCTCCCTGATGGCCCGGTCGCTGGCCCGGCCCGCCTGGAGCGTCGTCCGCGGGCGGCTGCGCAGACTGCTGCCGCCGATGTGGGCGTTCGCCGCACTCGTCGTACCGATGATGTTCGTGATGGGCCTCAAACCGGTGCGGGACGAGGGCATCTGGTGGTTCCTGAAGCTGGGCTGCTACATCCTGCCGGTCGGCTCTCCGCCGTTCCCCTGGGAGAGCGGCTCAGAGAGCGGGTTCCTTGAGCAGTCGTGGGCCGAGCAGGCGGTGGGCCCGCTCTGGTACATCCGCGCCTACCTGTGGTTCGTGCTGGCCTCACCGCTGCTCCTGAAGGCGTTCCGCAGGCTGCCCTGGGTGACGATGCTCGCGCCGATCGGCCTGACCGCCGTCATCGGCACCGGCCTGGTGACCGTGGACGGGGCGACCGGCGAGGCGCTCGTCGACTTCGGTACCTTCGGCGCCTGCTGGATCCTGGGCTTCGCCCACAACGACGGGCTGCTGCGCAGGGTCCCGCGCTACCTCTCGGTCTCCTCGG
Organism: Streptomyces sp. AW19M42; assembly: GCA_000470535.1. GTDB lineage: Bacteria > Actinomycetota > Actinomycetes > Streptomycetales > Streptomycetaceae > Streptomyces. The sequence goes on along the minus strand of CBRG010000082.1, from coordinate 37,442 downwards.
CCGCGCTCATCATGGCCTTCGGCCTCTGGTGGGCGTCCGGACACCTCACGGAGGAGGGCTGGAACCTCGACGAGATCCCGCTCGCCCAGGCCACCTGGTCACTCGGCTTCTGCGCGATCCTGCTCCAGTACGCGCCCTCGTGGAAGCGGCTGCCCGGCCGGCTGGCCGACTGGGACAGCCCGGTCACCCTGGCCAACAACCGGGCCGTGACGATCTACCTCTGGCACAACCTGCTGTTCATGGCGACGATGCCGATCATCGACCAGCTGTGGAACGTCCCGTGGGTCGGTGACCACCTCGGTACGTACATCGACGCCTCGTACAACGTGCTGATGCTGATCCTGATCTGGCCGCTGCTCGGGGTGATGATCGTCGCGGTCGGCTGGGTCGAGGACGTGGCGGCGAAGCGGCGGCCCCGGCTCTGGCCCAACGGCGCGCCGAAGCGGTTCGGGGAGCGGGCCGCAGGACGGGGCACGCCGGAACCGGCCGGGCCCCCCGGGCGGCGCGGCCGGTGACTCCTCACCGGGGCGCCCGCGCCCCGGTGAGAGCAAGGTTGCGCACCGGTCACCTCACGGCACCACGCCGAAACGCGCGCTCCCTAGGTTCGGGGGCGACACCCCGACCCGTGGAGGCGCGTGATGGCTGGCCGTTGGATCGAGCAGTGGGAACCGGAGGACGAGACGTTCTGGCGGGAGCGGGGCGAGCGGATCGCCCGCCGGAATCTGTGGTTCTCCGTCCTCTCCGAGCACATCGGCTTCTCGATCTGGACCCTGTGGTCGGTGATGGTCCTGTTCATGGGACCGGAGTACGGGGTGGACCCGGCCGGGAAGTTCTTCCTGATCTCGACCGCGACCCTGGTGGGCGCGGTCGTGCGGGTGCCGTACACCTTCGCGGTGGCCCGGTTCGGCGGCCGGAACTGGACCGTGTTCAGCGCGTTCACCCTGCTGGTGCCGACCGTCGCCGCCTATGTGGTGATGGAGCCGGGGACCTCGTACACCACGTTCCTGGTGGTGGCCGCGCTGACCGGCATCGGCGGCGGCAACTTCGCCTCCTCGATGACGAACATCAACGCCTTCTTCCCGCTGCGCGAGAAGGGCTGGGCGCTCGGGCTCAACGCGGGCGGCGGCAACGTCGGGGTGCCCGTCGTGCAGCTCGCCGGGCTGCTGGTGATCGGGACGGCGGGTGCCGCGCATCCGCGGATCGTGCTCGGCGCGTACATCCCGCTGATCGTCGTCGCCGCGCTGTGCGCCGCGTACTTCATGGACAATCTGGCGCCCGTGCAGAACGACACCGGGGCCGCCGGGGGCGCCGTCCGCGACCCGCACACCTGGATCATGGCGGTGCTCTACATCGGCACCTTCGGCTCCTTCATCGGCTACGGCTTCGCCTTCGGCCTGGTGCTCCAGACCCAGTTCGGCCGCACCCCGCTGGAGGCCGCCTCCCTCACCTTCATCGGTCCGCTGCTGGGCTCATTGATCCGGCCGGTCGGCGGCCGGCTGGCCGACCGGTACGGCGGCGCCCGCATCACCCTGGGGAACTTCGTGGCGATGGCCGCCGCGACCGGGGTCGTCGTGTACGCCTCCGGCATCGAGTCGCTCACCGTCTTCCTGACCGGTTTCACCGGGCTCTTCGTACTGAGCGGCCTCGGCAACGGATCGACGTACAAGATGATCCCGGGCATCTTCCACGCCAAGGCGATCGCGCGGGGCCTGCGCGGCGAGGCGGCCGCGGCTCACGGGCGGCGGCTGTCCGGTGCGGCCATGGGGCTCATCGGCGCGGTCGGCGCGCTCGGCGGGCTCGGCATCAACCTGGCCTTCCGGCAGTCCTTCCAGAACGCGGGCACCGGGACGGCCGCCTTCTGGTCCTTCCTGGCCTTCTACGGGGTGTGTGCCGTACTCACCTGGGCGGTATACCTTCGCCGCACGGCTCCGGTGCCGGTGAAGCAGCAGCTCAGCTATGCCGAGGTGTGATGACGGCCCAGGGGCCGTTCGTTTGGATCAGGCTGGATCAGGGAGCGGGGCCCGGTGACGTAACGGGCGGGAAATACGGGTGAACCGAGCCTGTCACGCGGCGTTGACAGTCTCGGTCCTCCGCACCATCGAGCAGCAGCGGGACGAGAGCCGGGTAGACCATATGTACGACGACGAACAGCACGGGCCCCTCGCGGGCTTCACGGTCGGCGTCACCGCCGCGCGCCGGGCGGAGGAACTCGCCACACTGCTGCGGCGACGCGGCGCCACCGTGGTGCACGCCCCTGCCCTGCGGATCGTGCCGCTCGCCGACGACAGCGAACTCCTCGCCGCCACGGAGGAGCTCCTCGACAGCGTCCCCGACGTGGTCATCGCCACCACCGCGATCGGCTTCCGAGGCTGGATCGAGGCGGCCGACGGCTGGGGGATCGGGGACCGGTTGCTGGACCGGCTGCGCGGCGTCGAGCTGCTGGCACGCGGCCCCAAGGTCAAGGGCGCGGTCCGGGCGGCCGGGCTGACCGAGGCGTGGTCACCCGCCTCCGAGTCCATGGCGGAAGTGCTGGAGCGGCTGCTCGCGGAGGGCGTCGAGGGCCGCCGCATCGCCCTCCAGCTGCACGGCGAACCGCTCCCCGGTTTCGTCGAGTCGCTGCGGGCGGCGGGCGCCGAGGTCATCGGCGTCCCCGTCTACCGCTGGATGCCGCCCGAGGACATCACCCCGCTCGACCGGCTCCTCGACCTCACCGCCACCCGCGGCCTGGAGGCGCTCACCTTCACCAGCGCCCCCGCCGCGGCCTCGCTGCTGCGCCGTGCGGAGGAGCGCGGCATGCTCCCCGAACTCCTGGGCGCGCTGCGGGACGACGTCGTATCGGCCTGCGTCGGACCGGTCACCGCCCTGCCGTTGCAGGCCCACGGGCTCGACACCGTCCAGCCGGAGCGCTTCCGGCTCGGCCCGCTCGTCCAGGCCCTCTGCCGTGAACTGCCTTCCCGCGCGCGTACGTTGCCCGTCGCCGGATACCGGGTCGAGATCCGGGGCCACGCCGTGCTGGTCGACGACGAGCTGCGCCCGGTGCCGCCCGCCGGGATGGCCCTGCTGCACACTCTCGCCCGCAGGCCGGGCTGGGTGGTGGCCCGCGCGGACCTGCTGCGCGCGCTGCCGGGCAGCGGCACGGACGAGCACGCGGTGGAGACGGCCATGGCCCGGCTGCGCACCGCGCTCGGAGTGCCCAGGATCGTCCAGACGGTCGTCAAGCGGGGCTACCGGCTGGCCCTGGACCCGGCGTCCGACGCCAAGTACGCCGACACCTGAGGAAGGTGCCGCGGCGTCAGGTACGAGGCCCGCAGCAGGAGGGCCATGGCCGCGGTGCACAAGAGCGCCCGTACGGCGTTCCAGGCGGCCCACGCGTCCTCGAACCGGTCCCGTACGGCGGCCGGGTCGGCGATGCGCGCCGGGCTGCCGGCCCGCGCGAGCTCGTCGTTGAGCGGGACGTTGACGCCCGAGGTGAGCAGGAAGGCGACGGCGTACACGGCGAGCGCGGCGAAGAGCCACCCGCGCGGTCCGGGGGAGCGGCGCTGCTGCCAGGCGGCCACCACGGTGAGGATCAGCGCGCCGAAGAAGGCGGCGAAGAACACCGGGTTCCCTATGACGTCGTTGATGTTCCGCATGACCTCGATGAGGGTCCGGTCGTCGCTGCGGCCGAGCGCGGGCATGACGGCGCAGGAGAAGACGTAGAACGTGCCCGCGACGAGTCCGGTGGTGACGGCGGCGCCACCGAGGACGAGCCGACGGAGGGTGCGGTTCGGCCGGTGGGCCTGGCTGGTTGCCATGGTTCCAGTCAAGTCGCGCGGCTGTGGCCGCTCCATCGCTCAGGCGCGCAGCTCCCTACGCGGGCGTCCAGGCCCGGGTTACCGTGCTGGGATGATCAATGACATCCACCGGCTCGACCCGGAGATACGGCTCCGTCCCGTCACCGAGTCCGACGCCGCCTCCCTCGCCGCGGCGCTGACCCGCAGCCGTACGTACATGAGCCCGTGGGAGCCCCGGCGGCCGGACGCCTTCTACACCGAGCAGGGGCAGCGCGAGCGGCTGGCCGGAATACTGGCCGACCGCGAGGCGGGGCGCGCGATGTCCTGGGTGCTGGCCGACGAGGACGACCGGGCGGTCGGCGGGTTCAACCTCAACGCCATCGTGCTCGGCCCGTTCCGCAGCGCCACGCTCGGCTACTGGGTGGACGTCGAGTACGCGGGCCGCGGCCTGGCCACCACCGCGGTGCGGCTCATCTGCGACCTGGCCCGGGACGAGCTGCGGCTGCACCGGGTCGAGGCGGGCACGCTGCTGCACAACGTGGCGTCGCGGCGGGTGCTCACCAAGTGCGGCTTCGAGCAGTTCGCGCTGGTCCCGCGCTATATGCACATCGACGGCGACTGGCGCGACCACCGGCTCTTCCAGCGCGTCCTGCACGACGGCCCGGTCACCGGGGCCCCGGCCGCGCCCGGCGCCTGAGGGCCCGCCCGGTGCCGCCCTACGGGGTCGGCGCGGCGGCAGGGGTTACGGGCGGGGTGCGGGAGGGGCACTCTGGTGTGGACGTCGGGCCGGACCCCAAGGCGGTGACATGCGCATGGCAACGCGCAAGGGATCGTGCGACTGGCGGTTCGACGCCGGGCGGCTCTGCCTCGACCTGGTGGCGACAGGGGCAGGCAGCGCCGACGCCCCCGACCCGCTGGACCGGCCCGAGCGGCTCGCCCACTGGCTGAGGGCCTCCGGGGCCGTACCGCAGGGCGCCCGGCTCACCACCGTGGACCACAACTGGCTGCTGCTCTTCCGCCAGCTGAGGACCGCCGTCGACCGGCTGCTGACCGCCCAGCTCGGCGGCCGCGGGGCCGAGGGCGCCCTGGAGCGCGTCAACGCGCTGGCCGCCGGGGCGCCGCCCGGAGTGCGCGCCGTGCGCACCGGGAGCGGCGCCCTGGTGCGCGGGCTCAGCGCCGAACCCGACTGCCGGGGGCTGCTCGCCACCGTGGCCCGCGACGCGGTGGAGCTCCTCACCGACCCGGTGGCGCTGGGCGGCCTGCGCCGCTGCGAGGGCGACAACTGTCGTCGGATCTATCTGGACACCTCACGCGGCCGGCGCCGGCGCTGGTGCTCCAGCGAGGTGTGCGGGAACCGCGAACGGGTCGCCCGGCACCGGCGGCGCAACGCGGACCCGGCCGGGCGGTCCACGACGCCGTGACACCCCTCTGACGCCTGTCCGGGCACCGGCGAGATCACATGCTCGTGGCAGGTGCGCGACGGGCCCCGCGTCGCATAGGGTTGACGGCTGCCCAATGCACGTCAGAAGGGGGTCTCGGTGGCCGCGCAGGATGCCGCTGTCGATTCGTTGCGGGACCGGGAAATCGGTGTCGAGCAGGAACATCTCGACCGTGTGTACCACCGCCTTGAGGAGAAGATCCACGAGGCGGAATTTCTCATGAGTGATGCCGTCAAACGCGGCCAGGTCGGGACACCGGGAGCACTCGCAGAACGCGACGCCCAGGTGTTCCGGGCCGGAATCCACCTGAACCGGCTGAACAGCGAGTTCGAGGACTTCCTCTTCGGGAGGATCGACCTGCTGCTCGGCAAGGACGGCGAGCGCGGCCCCGACGGCGCGTTCACCTCCGTGGAGCCGGCCGACGACGCAGTACGGGAGGACAGCACCGCCGATATCGCCGAGACGCTGCACATCGGCCGGATCGGGGTCCTCGACTCCGACTACGCGCCACTGGTCATCGACTGGCGGGCGCCGGCCGCCGCGCCCTTCTACCGGTCCACGCCGAAGGAACCGGGCCGGGTGGTACGCCGCCGTGTCATCCGCTCCAAGGGCCGCAGGGTCCTCGGCGTCGAGGACGACCTGATGCGCCCCGAGCTGACCGGGTACCTGGGGGGCGAGAAGCTCCCCGTCGTGGGGGACGGGGCGCTGATGGCGGCGCTCGGGCAGGCCAGAAGCCACACCATGCGGGACATCGTCTCCTCCATCCAGGCCGAGCAGGACCTGGTGATCCGGGCGCCCGCCGCCTCGGTCACCGAGGTCTCGGGCGGCCCCGGCACCGGCAAGACCGCGGTCGCCCTGCACCGGGCCGCCTACCTGCTCTACCAGGACCGGCGGCGGTACGCGGGCGGCATCCTCGTCGTGTCGCCGACGCCGCTGCTGGTCGCGTACACCGAAGGAGTGCTGCCCTCGCTCGGCGAGGAGGGCCAGGTCGCGATCCGCGCGGTCGGCTCGCTGTCGGACGAGGCGGCGGGCACGGCGGGCGCCACCACCTACGACGAACCGGCCGTCGCCCGGATCAAGGGCTCCTCCCGGATCCTCCACGTGCTGCGCAAGGCGGCCCGCGGGGCGCTGGAGCAGCCGATGGGCAGGCCGGCCGCCGGGGGCGACGGCCAGCTGGCGTTCGGTGAGGAGGAGGCCCCCCAGGAGGCATCCACGCCCACCCGGCTGCGGGTGGTCGCCCTCGGCGCCCGGGTCGAGCTGAACGAGGACGAGCTCCGGCGCATCCGGAACAACGTCCTCAGCGGAACCGCACCGGTCAACCTGCTGCGCCCGCGCGCCCGCAAACTGCTGCTGGACGCGCTGTGGAGCAGGTCGTCCGGCCGGGGTCGCTACACCGATCCGGAGCTGGCCGTCGAACTGCGTTCGTCGTTCGACGAGGACGTCTCCACCGAGACGCCGTTCATCGAGTTCCTGAACGCCTGGTGGCCCGAGCTCACCCCGCGCGGGGTGCTCGCCGCGATGTCCGACGAGAAGCGGCTCGCCCGCTGGGCACGGCGGACCCTCAACCAGGGCGAGGTGCGCCGGCTCGCGCGCTCCCTGAAGCGCCTCGACAGCGCGGGTCAGGGGCCGCTGTCCGTCCACGACGTGGCGATCCTGGACGAGCTGCAGTATCTGATCGGCACCCCGAACCGGCCCAAGCGCAAAAGGGAGTTCGACCCGCTGGACCACCTCACCGGTCTGGAGGAGCTGATGCCGCAGCGGGAGGAGACCCAGTGGGAGCGGGCCGAGCGGCTCGCGGCGGAGCGCACGGAGTACGCGCACGTCATCGTCGACGAGGCGCAGGACCTCACGCCCATGCAGTGGCGGATGGTCGGCCGCCGGGGCCGGCACGCCACCTGGACGATCGTCGGGGACCCGGCGCAGTCCTCCTGGTCCGATCCGGACGAGGCGGCCGCGGCGCGGGACGAGGCGCTCGGCAACCGCCCGCGCCGGAACTTCACGCTGACCGTCAACTACCGCAATCCGGCGGAGATCGCCGAGCTCGCCGCCAAGGTCCTCGCGCTCGCGATGCCCGGCATGGAGTCACCGGCCGCCGTCCGCTCCACGGGCGTCCGGCCGCGCTTCGAGACCGTGCGGGAGGGTGATCTGGCCGGGACCGTGCGCGAGGAGGCGCGGCGGCTGCTGGGCGAGGTGGACGGCACCGTCGGCGTCGTCGTCGCGATGAACCGGCGGGCGCAGGCCCGCAAGTGGCTCGCGGAGCTGGGCGAGCGGGTGGTCGCGCTCGGCAGCCTGGAGGCGAAGGGCCTTGAGTACGACGCCACGGTGGTCGTCTCGCCCGCGGAGATCGCGGACGAGTCCCCGGCGGGGCTACGGGTGCTGTACGTCGCGTTGACGCGGGCGACGCAGCAGCTCACGGTCGTCTCGGGGGAGCGGGACCTGCCCGACGAGGACGGGGTGCCGGACCTGCTGAGGGACTGACGTCCGACCGTTCGCGACAGTCGGCGCGGGAGCCTTTTCGGAGTCAACCCGCGCGGAGGGAATCACTTCTCCGGGGTGTTTGTTAGCCTGGAGTCGGCATCGGCTCGATCCAAGCCCCCGGGCCCAACCTTAGTCGCTTCGAGCGACCACTTGCCGCGAGGCGAGCATGGCGGGCCGGTGCCGCTTAACCGAAGAAGACAGACCCGCGTCACCCCCTGGTGGCGCGGGTCTGTTTCCGTTCACGGGTCCAACGGTTTCCGTGCGCGGCCCCACCGGCGTCCCGGAGGTGGCCCGTCAGGGGTTCCGCTGGAGCCCCCATATCTCGTATGGTGGAAACAACTTTCCGAAGTGCGGCAGTCATTACCGGCTACCCACCGGTAGGTGCGAATATCTGAAGGCGTGTACGGGTCTGTGTTCTCGGACCCGGCCGCGTAGCAATGAAGCTAAGGAAAGCGAAGGACTCGGCCATGGCAACGGCGCCCAGCGTCTCGTACTCGATGACGGTCAGGCTGGAGGTGCCCGCGAGCGGCACAGCGGTCTCCCAGCTCACCACGGCCGTGGAGTCCTCCGGTGGTTCGGTCACCGGCCTCGACGTGACCGCTTCCGGCCACGACAAGCTCCGGATCGACGTCACGATCGCGGCCTCCTCCACCTCGCACGCCGACGAGATCGTCGAAGGCCTGCGCGACATCGACGGCGTCGTCCTCGGCAAGGTGTCCGACCGCACGTTCCTGATGCACCTCGGCGGCAAGATCGAGATGCAGTCGAAGCACCCCATCCGCAACCGTGACGACCTCTCGATGATCTACACCCCCGGTGTGGCCCGGGTCTGCATGGCGATCGCGGAGAACCCCGAGGACGCCCGCAGGCTCACCATCAAGCGCAACTCCGTCGCGGTCGTGACGGACGGCTCCGCGGTGCTCGGTCTCGGCAACATCGGCCCGATGGCCGCCCTCCCGGTGATGGAGGGCAAGGCGGCCCTCTTCAAGCGGTTCGCCGGCATCGACGCCTGGCCGATCTGCCTGGACACCCAGAACACCGACGAGATCGTCGCCATCGTCCGTGCGATCGCCCCCGGCTTCGCGGGCATCAACCTGGAGGACATCTCCGCGCCGCGCTGCTTCGAGATCGAGGCCCGGCTGCGCGAGGCCCTCGACATCCCCGTCTTCCACGACGACCAGCACGGCACCGCCATCGTCGTACTGGCCTCGCTGACCAACGCGCTGCGCGTGGTGGGCAAGGCCATCGGGGACGTGCGAGTCGTCATGTCCGGCGCCGGGGCGGCCGGTACGGCCATCCTGAAGCTCCTCCTCGCCGCGGGCGTCAAGCACGCGGTCGTCGCCGACATCCACGGTGTGGTGCACGCCGGCCGCGAGGACCTGGTCTCCGCCGACGCCGACTCGCCGCTGCGCTGGATCGCGGACAACACCAACCCGGAGTCCATCACCGGCACCCTCAAGCAGGCCGTCGTGGGCGCCGACGTCTTCATCGGCGTCTCGGCCCCGAACGTGCTGGACGGGACCGACGTCGCGGCCATGGCGGACGGCGCGATCGTGTTCGCGCTCGCGAACCCGGACCCCGAGGTCGACCCCACGGTCGCCCGCGAGACGGCTGCGGTCGTGGCCACCGGCCGCTCCGACTTCCCCAACCAGATCAACAACGTCCTGGTCTTCCCCGGCGTCTTCCGCGGGCTCCTGGACGCCCAGTCCCGGACCGTCAACACGGAGATGATGCTCGCCGCCGCGCGCGCCCTCGCCGGTGTCGTCGCGGAGGACGAGGTGAACGCGAACTACATCATTCCGTCGGTCTTCAACGACAAGGTCGCCGGAGCGGTCGCCGGAGCGGTCCGGGACGCCGCCAAGGCGGCCGGCGCGACTGTGACGGGCCCCACGTCCGCTTGATGTCCGGCGCGTCGCGGGTCGCGGCGCCCCAAACGCCCCTTTAGGGTGGGCGGGCGACGCGTCCCGCAGAGCTCCGCACCCACTGCGGACCGCTTTCGGGGAGTCGACGGAACGTCACCACGACGAGGCAGTGGCGCTTTTCGTGTGACTCCGGAGGGTGCCGGATTGGCTTTCCCGCCGCAGGTGGGGGCAGGATGCTTTCCCAAGGACTTCGTCCGGGGGGAGACCCCACGGGGCGCGAGGGTTCTCACACGGACCCGAGTCCAGGGACTGTCCGAGGGCCCTGGCAGCATCGGCTTCGATCTCACGCCTCACAGGCAAGAAGAACACGGGAGTAACAACATGAACCGCAGTGAGCTGGTGGCCGCCCTGGCCGACCGCGCCGAGGTGACTCGCAAGGACGCCGACGCCGTGCTGGCCGCGCTCGCCGAGACCGTCGGTGAGATCGTCGCCAAGGGCGACGAGAAGGTCACCATCCCCGGCTTCCTGACCTTCGAGCGCACCCACCGTGCCGCTCGCACCGCTCGTAACCCGCAGACCGGCGACCCGATCAACATCCCGGCCGGCTACAGCGTGAAGGTCTCCGCGGGCTCGAAGCTCAAGGAAGCCGCCAAGGGCAAGTAACACCCCCCTGGTACGCCGAAGGGCGGTCACCCCGACCAGGGTGGCCGCCCTTCGGCGTACGGGCCGCAGAAGGCCCGTTCTGTGCCTTCCTGAGGCACACGGGCTGATTCCGGGCTACCGGCGTGTAGGGCTTCGCCCTACATTGAGCCCCCGGCCTCGGACAGGGGCCGTCGATCGCTGACGTCCCAGCATGCGGGGGAACCGTGTCCAGACACGCCACGCTGGGCATCCGGCGCCGGACCGCACTGCGCTGCCTGGCGGCAGGGACCGCCGCGTCACTCCTCTCGGCCTGCGGGGGCAAGGGGACGGGCGGCGGGCCGAAGAAACAGGCGATCAGGGCGTTCGTCGTGGGCAGGTGTCGCTACCGGGCGGAGGGCACCGGCGTCGACGCGGCCCTCACCGTGCACCAGGACGGGACCTGGGAGAGCGCCCAGTGGGACGGCATCACGGGGACGTGGGGATCCGAGGGTGACGGCGTGTCGGTGGACGCGCCGGACGGCTTCCTGACCGCCGGTGAGGAGGCGTCCGCGCTGTCGGTCAGCGGCTTCCCGGGCGCGATCCCGGCCGACTTCGACGGCGACTGCGCGTACGCGCCGGGCTGGGACGGGCTGCACGCGGACACGCTCCACATGCGCGTGACGGGACGCGACGTCCGGCTGACGCTGTCCCGGGGTGCCGGCAAGGGCTCCGTGATCAACTGCAAACGCCTCTGAGCGACCGGCCCCGACGCGCCGGGGCCGGTCCCCGGAGGCCTCAGCCCCCGGGAACCGGCCCCGGCGTGTGCCCAGTGCGCCGGTCAGACGAGTGAACCGCCCGGCAGCTCCACCTTCGCGCCGAGCTTCTCCAGCTTGTCCATGAAGTTCTCGTAACCGCGGTTGATCAGGTCGATCCCGTGCACCCGGGACGTCCCCTGCGCCGCCAGAGCGGCGATCAGGTACGAGAAGCCGCCGCGCAGGTCGGGGATGACCAGATCCGCGCCCTGCAGCTTCGTCGGCCCGGAGACGACCGCGGAGTGCAGGAAGTTGCGCTGGCCGAAGCGGCAGTCGGAGCCGCCCAGGCACTCGCGGTAGAGCTGGATGTGCGCGCCCATCTGGTTCAGCGCCGAGGTGAAGCCGAGCCGCGACTCGTACACCGTCTCGTGGACGATCGACAGGCCCGCGGCCTGCGTCAGCGCCACGACCAGCGGCTGCTGCCAGTCGGTCTGGAAACCGGGGTGCACGTCCGTCTCCAGCGCGATGGCGTTCAGCGCGCCGCCCGGATGCCAGAACCGGATGCCCTCGTCGTCGATCTCGAAGGCGCCGCCGACCCGGCGGAAGGTGTTCAGGAACGTCATCATCGAGCGCTGCTGCGCCCCGTGGACGTAGATGTTGCCCTCGGTCGCCAGCGCCGCGGACGCCCAGGAGGCGGCCTCCAGGCGGTCCGGGATGGCCCGGTGGGTGTAGCCGTCCAGGCGGTCGACACCGGTGATCCGGATGGTCCGGTCGGTGTCCATGGAGATGATCGCGCCCATCTTCTGCAGTACGCAGATGAGGTCCTCGATCTCCGGCTCCACGGCCGCGTTGGACAGCTCGGTGACGCCCTCGGCCAGCACGGCGGTCAGCAGCACCTGCTCGGTGGAGCCCACCGAGGGGTACGGCAGCCGGATCTTGGTGCCCCGCAGCCGCTGCGGGGCCTCCAGGTACTGGCCGTCCGCCCGCTTCTCGATCGTCGCGCCGAACTGGCGCAGCACGTCGAAGTGGAAGTCGATCGGCCGGCCGCCGATGTCGCAGCCGCCGAGCCCCGGGATGAACGCGTGGCCCAGCCGGTGCAGCAGCGGGCCGCAGAAGAGGATCGGGATGCGCGACGAGCCCGCGTGGGCGTCGATGTCGGCGACGTTCGCGCTCTCGACGTAAGTGGGGTCCAGGATCAGCTCGCCCGGTTCGTCACCCGGGCGGACCGTCACGCCGTGCAGCTGCAGGAGCCCGCGGACCACCCGCACATCGCGGATGTCGGGCACGTTGCGCAGCCGACTGGGTCCGCTGCCGAGCAGCGCGGCGACCATTGCCTTCGGCACCAGGTTCTTGGCGCCTCGGACGCGGATCTCGCCCTCCAGCGGGGTTCCGCCGTGGACAAGCAGGACATCGTCTGTGCCGGTCATGGATCTCGCGTTCCGGAGTGGTCGGGCAGGGGGCCAATCGAAAGGGTAATGGCCGCGCGACCCCCTTCCGTAAGAAAGCGGGGGGTGTGCGAGCGTCATGAATCCGCCGCAGCACCCTCCGCGTCCCGGTTGTTGCGGAGGGTTACCGTCCGGATGGGTGTCCGGCCGTGCGCTCCCCGTGCACCCGTGCGCCCTGAGCTGCGCTCGGGTAGCCAGGGCGGCGGCCGGGCCACTTGGCCCCCACGGAAGCCGAAGATGCGGGATCATTTCTGGCATGACCGAGGTGTCCTCGCTCACAGGGCGGCTGCTCGTGGCCGCACCCGCCCTGGCGGACCCGAATTTCGACCGCGCGGTGGTGCTGCTCCTCGACCACGACGAGGAGGGCTCGCTCGGCGTTGTCCTGAACCGCCCGACCCCGGTCGGCGTCGCCGACATCCTCCTGTCCTGGGCCGGACTGACCGGCGAACCCGGGGTCGTCTTCCAGGGCGGCCCGGTCTCCCTGGACTCGGCGCTGGGGGTGGCGGTGATCCCCGGGGACGACGGCCCTTCCCCAAGATCTCGGCACCGCTCGAACAGGGAGGACCCCATCGGCTTTCGCCGGGTGTACGGGGCGATCGGCCTGGTGGACCTGGAGGCGCCGCCCGAGCTGCTGGCCCCGGCCCTCGGCTCGCTGCGGATCTTCGCCGGATACGCCGGCTGGGGGCCGGGACAGCTGGAGGCGGAACTCTCCGAGGGTGCCTGGTACGTCGTCGAGTCGGAGCCGGGAGATGTCTCGTCCCCGCGCCCGGAGAGCCTCTGGAGGGCCGTCCTACGCCGTCAGCGCAGCGAACTGGCCATGGTTGCCACGTACCCGGACGACCCTTCGCTGAACTGATCCCCAGGCCTTTCAGTACGCTTGGCGGTTATGAGCACTCTTGAGCCCGATCGCGGGGCAGGTACGGGAACCCTCGTGGAGCCGACGCCACAGGTGTCGAACGGCGACGGCGACCACGAGCGCTACGCCCATTACGTCCAGAAGGACAAGATCATGGCGAGTGCCCTGGAGGGCACCCCCGTGGTGGCGCTCTGCGGCAAGGTCTGGGTACCGGGGCGCGACCCGAAGAAGTACCCGGTGTGTCCCATGTGCAAGGAGATCTACGAGTCCATGGGTGCCGGTGGCGACAAGGACAAGGGCAAGGGCGGCAAGGACAAGAAGTAGGTCGTGTCCGCGAAGTCTCGTCTGGCCGGTGGTGCCTGGCACGCACTCTCGCGGCGTTGCCGAAATGCCTGAGTAGCTCCGCTGCTAGGACACTTCGGCGCCTTGCGAGAGCACGCGCCAGGCACCACCGGCCCCTCCCGTCGGGCGGACGACGATACTTCGAGGCCATTCCCTGTCCGCAGCAGCAGAACCGACCTGCCCGGGAGAACCCCCGGGGCACGCGACCGCGCGCCCCGGGGGTTCTTCGTCGTCCGGGGGCGGGCCGCGTTGCACGGGCTGCTTCCCCGGGTCACAGAGTGGTTGAGACCACTTGTCGGCGACTTCGTCTAGACCTACCCTCCTGCAAGTTGTGCAGAACGAAACGCGCGTTGCGCATGTTGCAACGCTTACCGGTAGGGGTCCCGGATGAAGCTTTCTGCCCGAATTGCCGCCCCGGCTGCGGTGCTTGTGCTGGCGGGTCTCATCGCCACCGCCTGCGCGCCGCAGACCTCCGACACCGGCGCCAAGGGGGACGAGAAGACCGGCACGCTGCGCGTCTGGCTGTTCCAGGAGGTGGGCAACAAGCCCAAGGAGAAGGTCGTCGACGCCGCGGTCGCCAACTTCCGGAAGGCCCACGAGGACGCGAAGGTCGAGATCGAGTACATACCCGTCGACACCCGCGCCCAGCGCGTCAAGGCCGCGTTCAACGACCCCAAGAGCGCCCCGGACCTGATCGAGTACGGCAACACCGACACCGCCGGCTACGTGAAGGACGGCGGGCTGGCCGACGTCAGCGCCGAGTTCGGCGCGTGGGCGGACGCCAAGGACACCGACCCGACGGCCAAGCAGTCCGTGACGGTCGACGGCAAGATCTACGGGGCCCCGCTCTTCGTCGGCGTCCGGGCGCTCTACTACCGCACCGACGTCTTCGAGGAGCTGGGCATCGAAGCGCCCAAGTCCCAGGCGGAGCTGATCTCCACCGCCAAGAAGATCCACAAGAAGAAGCCGGATCTCTACGGGCTCGCGGTGGGCGGCGCGTACACCTACGGCGCGATGCCGTTCATCTGGGCCAACGGCGGCGAACTGGCCACGGGCGGCGGGACTTCGTACAAGGCGGCCATCAACAGCGAGAAGGCCCGCAAGGGCATCGCCGCCTACACCTCGCTCTTCGGCGACGCCAACTGCCCGGCCGCCAAGTGCGCGGCCATGGGCGGCAACGCGACCGTCACCGCCTTCGCCTCCGGCAAGGCCGCCATGGCCATCGGCGGCGACTTCAGCCACGCGGCCGTCGAGGCGGGCACGGTGAAGGGAAAGTACGCGGTCGTGCCGCTCCCCGGCGTGGCCGCCGGTTCCGTCGCCCCGGCGTTCGCGGGCGGCAACAACATCGGCGTGCTGAAGAGCAGCAAGCACCGCACCCTCGCCGTCGACCTGATGAAGTCGCTGACCGGCAAGGAGACCCAGGCGAAGATGTTCGACGCGATGGGCTTCCTGCCGACGTACACGGACGTGCTGGACGCGGCCGCGAAGAAGGAACCGTTCGTCGAACCGTTCGTCAGGACGCTGGGCGCGGGCGCCAAGTTCGTCCCCGCCTCGGCCGCCTGGGGGCAGATCGACTCCTCGCTGATCCTGCCGACGATGTTCCAGGAGATCGTCAGCGGCCGTAAGGACGTGGCCGGCGCCTCGGACGACGCGGCGAAGAAGATGGACGCAGCGTTCGCCGCCGCGGGCTGACGATGACGGCGAACAGTACGGCGTACAAGGCGCCGGGCGCACCCGGCGCGGGCGGGACCACCCCCCGTCCGCGCCGGCGCCGCCCCCCGGTCTCCCCGGCCAGGCGGTCCGGCTGGACCCCCTGGCTCTACCTCCTGCCCGCGCTCGTCCTGCTGGGCGGGCTGCTGGTCTACCCGATCTACCAGCTCGGCCTGATCTCCTTCCTGGAGTACACCCAGGCCCAGGTGAGCGGCGGCGAACCGACCACCTTCCAGTGGTTCGGCAACTACGCGACGCTCTTCCGCGACAGCCAGTTCTGGCAGGTGCTGGCGGCCACCGTGGTCTTCGCGGCCCTGTGCGTGCTCGCCACCCTGCTGGTGGGCTGCGCACTGGCCGTCCTGCTGACCCGGGTGCGGGCCCTGCCCCGGCTCGCGCTGATGATGGCCGCGCTCGGCGCCTGGGCGACCCCGGCGATCACCGGCTCGACCGTCTGGGTCTTCCTCTTCGACGCCGACTTCGGACCGGTCAACCGGGTACTGGGGCTCGGTGACTTCTCCTGGACGTACGGGCGCTACAGCGCCTTCGCGCTGGTGCTCCTCGAAGTCCTGTGGTGCTCGTTCCCCTTCGTGATGGTCACCGTGTACGCGGGCATCCGGGCGATCCCCACCGAGGTGCTGGAGGCGGCGGCGCTGGACGGCGCCTCGCAGTGGCGGATCTGGCGCTCTGTCATGGCGCCGATGCTGCGGCCGATCCTCATCGTCGTGACCATCCAGTCGATCATCTGGGACTTCAAGGTCTTCACGCAGATCTACGTCATGACCAACGGCGGCGGCATCGCCGGGCAGAACCTGGTGCTCAACGTGTACGCCTACCAGAAGGCGTTCGCGTCCTCGCAGTACAGCCTCGGCTCCGCCATCGGTGTCGTGATGCTGGTCATCCTGCTGGCGGTCACGCTGGTCTATCTGCGCCTGGTGAGGCGCCAGGGGGAGGAACTGTGAGCCTGCCGTCCCTGTTGCGCGTCCGCCGGCCCGGCCGGCTCGCCGCCGAGGCGGCGGCGCTGCTGATCGCCGCCGCCGTGGCCTTCCCGCTGTACTGGATGGTGCTCTCGGCCTTCAAACCGGCCGGAGAGGTCCAGTCCGCGCACCCGAGGCCGTGGACGCTGTCGCCGTCCCTGGACTCCTTCCGCCGGGTCTTCCAGCAGCAGGACTTCGGGCGCTACTTCCTCAACAGCCTGGTCGTCGCCGGCACGGTCGTCATCGTCTCCGCGCTGATCGCCTTCCTGGCGGCGACGGCGGTGACCCGGTTCCGGTTCCGCTTCCGCACCACGCTGCTGATCATGTTCCTGGTCGCGCAGATGGTGCCGGTCGAGGCGCTGACGATCCCGCTGTTCTTCCTGATGCGCGACTTCGGCCAGCTGAACACGCTCGGCTCGCTGATCCTGCCGCACCTGGCCTTCTCGCTGCCGTTCGCGATCTGGATGCTGCGCGGCTTCGTCAAGGCCGTTCCGGACGCGCTGGAGGAGGCGGCGTACATCGACGGGGCGAGCCGGGCCCGCTTCCTGTGGCAGATCCTCTTCCCGCTGGTCTTCCCGGGACTGGTGGCGACGAGCGTCTTCTCGTTCATCTCGACCTGGAACGACTTCCTCTTCGCGAAGTCGTTCATCATCAGCGACACCTCCCAGTCGACGCTCCCGATGGCGCTGCTGGTCTTCTTCAAACCCGATGAGAACGACTGGGGCGGGATCATGGCAGCCTCGACGGTGATGACCATCCCCGTGCTGGTGTTCTTCGTACTCGTACAGCGACGCCTGGTCTCGGGACTGGGCGGAGCGGTTAAGGACTGACCTCATGGACATGGATCTGATCCCGGCCCCCGCGCGCGCCGGTGACCAGGGGCGCTGCGGATTCGTCCTGGACGCGTCCACCACCATCACGGCGGCGCCCGGCACCGGGACCACCGAACGCTGGCTGCGCGCCACGCTCGGCGCCGCTTTCGGCCTGTCGCTCGCCCCGGCCGCCGAGGGCGCGGAGCAGTCCGTCCGACTGCTGACCGACCCCGCCCTGGAGCCCGAGGCGTACCGGCTGACCACCCTGCCCGGCAACAGCGTCGCGATCACCGGCGGCAGCCCCGCCGGGGTCTTCTGGGGCGCGCAGACGCTGCGTCAGCTGCTGGGGCCGGAGGCCTTCCGCCGGGCGCCCGTCGACGGCGCCGCCTGGCCCGGCTTCGGGTTCACCGACATCGAGGACGGCCCGCGCTTCCCGTGGCGCGGCATGATGCTCGACGTGGCACGGCACTTCATGCCCAAGACCGACGTCCTGCGCTACCTCGACCTCCTCGCCGCCCACAAGCTGAACGTCTTCCACTTCCACCTCAGCGACGACCAGGGCTGGCGCGTCGAGATCAAGCGCCACCCGCGGCTGACCGAGGTCGGCGCGTGGCGCTCGCGCACCAAGCACGGGCACCGGGCCTCCGAACTCTGGGACGAGACCCCGCACGGCGGTTTCTACACCCAGGACGACATCCGCGAGATCGTGGCGTACGCCGCCGCCCGGCACATCCGGGTCGTCCCCGAGATCGACATCCCCGGCCACTCGCAGGCGACCATCACCGCCTACCCGGAGCTGGGCAACACCGACGTCATCGACACCACCGCCCTGTCCGTCTGGGACGACTGGGGCGTCACCCCGAACGTACTCGCCCCCACCGAGCAGACGCTGCGCTTCTTCGAGGGCGTCTTCGAGGAGCTCCTCGAACTCTTCCCCGCCGCCACCTCGCCGTTCATCCACGTCGGCGGCGACGAGTGCCCCAAGGACCAGTGGAAGCGCTCGCCCGCGGCCCAGGCCCGCATCAGGGAACTCGGCCTGGCCGACGAGGACGAGCTGCAGTCCTGGTTCATCCGGCACTTCGACAGCTGGCTCACCGCACGGGGCCGCCGCCTGATCGGCTGGGACGAGATCCTGGAGGGCGGGCTCGCCGACGGCGCGGCCGTCTCCTCGTGGCGCGGCTACGCGGGCGGCATCGCCGCCGCGGAGGCCGGGCACGACGTGGTGATGTGCCCGGAGCAGCAGGTCTACCTGGACCACCGTCAGGACGGCGGCCCCGACGAGCCGATGCCGATCGGATACGTCCGCACCCTGGAGGACGTCTACCGCTTCGAACCCGTGCCGCCGGGCCTCTCCGAGGAGGCGGCCCGGCGCATCCTGGGCACCCAGGCCAACGTCTGGACCGAGGTCATGCAGAACCGGGCCCGGGTCGACTACCAGGTCTTCCCGCGCCTGGCCGCCTTCGCGGAGGTCGCCTGGTCGGCCCTGCCCGCCCCGGAGGAACGGGACTTCGCCGGCTTCGAGCGGCGGATGGCCGCGCACTACGCGCGACTTGACGCGCTGGGCGTCGACTACCGGCCGGCGAGCGGCCCGTTGCCGTGGCAGCGTCGGCCCGGCATCCTCGGCCGCCCGATCGAGGGAGCGCCCCCGCGCGTGTGAGGCCTCTCCCCTCCCGGTGCTCCCGAGACGCTCCCGTCGAACTCTTCCGTCTCTTCCGTGGAACCCTTCCGTGGAACGGAATAAGTCGTACAAGCTCGCTGAATAGTGGCAATTCGCACCCCGCTCCGAAGAGGTGCGAATCGGGATCATCCCCCTGGCCAGGGACGGATGCTCCCTTCGCGGACCCTCGCGTCGGGCCGGTCCGAAGATGTGCCAGAGTTGCCACGTCCAGGCTTTGAGCACGTACCGTACGGCGAAACAGACGGGACAGCCGGGACACCGGGAAGGGGCAGCTGGGTTGACCACGCAAGCACCGCAGGCGACGCAGTCCGTCACGCTGCCCGCCTCGCTGGACGAGGCAGTGGCGGCACTCGGTGCCATGCCTGCCGCCGTCCCCGTGGCGGGCGGCACGGACCTGATGTCGGCCGTCAACAAGGGCCTCCTGCGCCCCTCCGGGCTGGTAGGCCTCGGCCGGATCAGCGAACTGAGGGGCTGGCACTACCAGGACGGCCACGCCCTCCTGGGCGCCGGACTCACCCACGCCCGGATGGGCCGCCCCGACTTCGCCGCCCTCATCCCCGCCCTGGCCGCCTCCGCCCGCGCCGCGGGCCCGCCGCAGATCCGCAACGCCGGGACGCTCGGCGGCAACATCGCCACCGCCGCCCCGACCGGCGACGCACTGCCGGTCCTGGCCGCGCTGGAGGCCGAGCTGGTCATCGCGGGTCCCGGCGGCGCCCGCCGCGAGATCCCGGTCTCGCACCTGCTGGCCGGCCGCGAGATGCTGGAACCCGCGGAACTGATCGGCTTCGTCCGGGTGCCCCTGCTGCACGCCCCGCAGGTCTTCCTCAAGGCGACCGGACGCACCGGCCCCGGGCGGGCCACCGCCTCCGTCGCGATCGTCCTCGACCCGGCCCGGCGCGGAGTGCGCTGCGCGGTCGGCGCCATCGCGCCGATGCCGCTGCGGCCGCTGGAGGCCGAACGCTGGATCGCCTCGCTGATCGACTGGGACGGCGAACGGGGCCTGGCGCCCGACGCGCTGGCCGCCTTCGGTGAGTACGTCGCCGCGGCGTGCGTCCCGGACGAGCCACCGCCCGCCGACGGGGGAGAGGCGCCACCGCTGTCCCCCGCCGTACTGCACCTGCGGCGCACCGTCGCCGCGCTGGCCCGACGCGCGCTGGGGAGGGCACTGTCGTGAGCAACGAGGACCACACCGAACAGCACGGGGGATGGGAGCCGATCCCCCAGAGCGGCGACTACGACGGCGAGTCGACCGCCTTCGTCCACCTGCCGCCGGAGGACCTGGCGAACATCCCGCTGGCCGCGCCCGGCCAGGGGTACGTACCGCCGATGATCCTTCCGCTGACCCCGGCCGCCGGGATCGACCCGGCGGCCACCGGCAGCTGGGTCGTCCAGACACCGGGCGGGCCGGACGGACAGGGCGGCCAGGACCACGCCCCGGCCGCGGAGCAGCCCGCCCCAGAGGCGGTGCACTGGCCCGACCCGAACCAGCAGCAGGCGCCCTACGGATCCCCGCAGCCCCCGTCCCAGCCGCACCCGCCGGGGGAGCAGTACCCGGACCGGTACCGCGAGGACCGGGCCGCGACCGGCCAGTGGAACTTCGCGGAGTCCGCCGAACCGGCCGGGCACACCGGCCAGTGGCAGATCCCGGTCGCCGACGGCGATCTTCCCGAGGAGTCCGGCGAGTTCTCGGCCTCCGCGCCGGCCGCCAGCTGGTACGCGGACCGGACCCCGCCGGCCACCCTGCCCGGGGGCGCACCCGCGCCCTGGGCCACGCGCGAGCCGGAGCCCCCGGCCGGGGACAGCGCCCCGCCGCAGGGGTCGGACCACGACGGGACACCGGTCGCGCCGGACGACGCGGTGGCGGGGGACGGGCCTGCGGACGCGCACGAAGTCCCGCCGGAGGCAGCCCTCCAGGACGCGTCGCAGCCCGCCTTGGAGCACCCCGGCACGGCCGAACCGGTCACAGAACCGGTGGCGGAACCAACTGCGGACCAGGTTGCGGACCCGGTTGCGGAGGACGCGCCGGACACCGAGGCCACGGACGCCGAAGCGGCACCGGACACCGAGGCCACGGCCCCCGACGCGACGGCCCCGGACGCGACGGACACGTCCGCCGAAGCCGACGAGACGGACCCCGGCGTCACCGACTTCGTCCCCGAACCCGCCGCCGACCCCGACGTCACGGACCCCGACGTCACGGACCCCGAGGCCGCCCCGGCCCCCCGGCTCGACCTTCCCAGCGAGCACCCGGCCGCCTCGTACGCGCTGCACGTGAACGGCGTCGACCGGCCCGTCACCGACGCCTGGATCGGTGAGTCGCTGCTCTACGTGCTGCGCGAGCGCCTCGGCCTCGCCGGGGCCAAGGACGGCTGCTCGCAGGGCGAGTGCGGTGCCTGCAACGTCCAGGTGGACGGCCGGCTCGTGGCCTCCTGCCTGGTCCCCGCGGCCACCGCGGCGGGCAGCGAGGTGCGGACCGTCGAAGGCCTGGCCGTCGACGGCGAACCGTCCGACGTCCAGCGGGCGCTGGCCGACTGCGGCGCCGTCCAGTGCGGTTTCTGCATCCCCGGAATGGCCATGACCGTCCACGACCTGCTGGAGGGCAACCACGCCCCCAGCGAGCTGGAGACCCGTCAGGCACTCTGCGGCAACCTGTGCCGCTGCTCCGGCTACCGGGGTGTGCTCGACGCCGTGAACGAGGTCATCGCGGGCCGTGAGGCGGCCTCGGCACCCGCACCGGAACCCGCGGAACAGGACGAGGCACGCATCCCGCACCAGGCGGCTCCCGGCGCGGGTAGTGTGCAGGCCCATCTGCAGGACGGAGGCATGGCGTGAGCAACGACGCAGCCACCGCGGCCGGCGCGACCCACACGGCGATCAGCATCCCTTCACTGGACGGACCCGACGGCCCCGAGGGCGAGCAGCCGGTGTTCGGCCTCGGCGCCTCGCTGCCGCCGGCCGACGCCCGCCCCAAGACCGAGGGCACCTTTCCGTACGCCGCCGACCTGTGGGCCGAGGGGCTGCTCTGGGCGGCCGTGCTCCGCTCCCCGCACCCGCACGCCCGCATCCTGTCGATCGACACCTCGGCCGCCGTCGAGATGCCGGGCGTACGCGCGGTCGTCACGCATGAGGACGTCCCCGGCGAGAGCGCCTACGGACGCCGCGTCGTGGACCGCCCCGTCTTCGCCTCGGAGCTGGTCCGCCACCACGGCGAGCCGATCGCCGCGGTCGCCGCCGACCACCCCGACACGGCGAGGCTGGCCGCCGCCGCCATCGCCGTCGAGTACGAGGGGGACCGGTCACCGATCCGGAGAAGGCCTTCGCCGCGGAACCGCTGCACCCCGACGGCAATCTGATCCGCCACATCCCGCTGCGCTACGGCGACCCGGAGATCGTGGGCGAGGTCATCGTCGAGGGCCTGTACCGCATCGGCCGCCAGGACCCGGCGCCGATCGGTGCCGAGGCCGGGCTCGCCGTACCCCGCCCCGACGGCGGTGTCGAGATCTACACCGCCTCCACCGACCCGCACACCGACCGCGACCTCGCCGCCGCCTGCTTCGGCCTCGAACCGGACCGGGTGAAGGTCGTCGTGACCGGCGTCCCCGGCGCCACCGGCGACCGCGAGGACCCCGGATTCCAGCTGCCACTGGGGCTGCTCGCCCTGCGCACCGGCTGCCCGGTCAAGCTGGCCGCCACCCGTGAGGAGTCCTTCCTCGGCCACGCGCACCGCCACCCGGCGCTGCTCCGCTACCGCCACCACGCGGACGCCGAGGGCCGTCTGGTGAAGGTCGAGGCGCAGATCCTCCTCGACGCGGGCGCGTACGCCGACGACTCGTCCGAGTCGCTGGCCGCCGCCGTCGCGTTCGCCTGCGGCCCCTACGTCGTGCCGCACGCCTTCATCGAGGGCTGGGCCGTCCGTACGAACAACCCGCCGTCCGGCCATGTCCGGGGCGAGGGCGCGATGCAGGTCTGCGCCGCGTACGAGGGCCAGATGGACAAGCTGGCCGCCAAGCTCTCCCTCGACCCGGCCGAACTGCGGCTGCGCAACTCCCTGTCCACCGGCGACATCCTGCCCACGGGACAGACCGTGACCTGCCCCGCCCCCGTCGCGGAACTCCTGCGCGCGGTACGGGACTTCCCGCTCCCCTCGCTCCCCAAGGACTCTCCGGAGGACGACTGGCTGCTTCCGGGCGGCCCGGAGGGAGCGGGCGAACCCGGCGCGGTGCGGCGCGGGGTCGGCTACGCGCTGGGCATGGTCCACATGCTCGGCGCCGAGGGCGCCGACGAGGTCTCCACGGCCACGGTCCGGGTCCACGACGGGGTCGCCACCGTCATCTGCGCCGCCGTCGAGACGGGCCAGGGATTCTCGACACTGGCCCGCCAGGTCGTCCAGGAGACCCTGGGCATCGAGGAGGTCCACGTGGCCTCCGTCGACACCGACCAGCCCCCGGCGGGACCGGCCGCGCACGGCCGTCACACCTGGGTCTCCGCAGGAGCGGTCGAACGCGCCGCGAAGATGGTCCGCACCCAGCTGCTCCAGCCGCTGGCCCACAAGTTCGGCATGTCCACCGAGCTGCTCCAGATCGCCGACGGCAAGATCACCTCGTACGACGGGGTGCTCTCCACGACCGTCACGGAGGCGATGGACGGCAAGGAGCTCTGGGCCACCGCCCAGTGCCGCCCCCACCCCACGGAGCCGCTCGACGAGTCCGGCCAGGGTGACGCCTTCGTCGGCCTCGCCTTCTGCGCGATCCGCGCGGTGGTGGACGTCGACATCGAGCTGGGCTCGGTCCGCGTCGTGGAGATGGCCGTCGCCCAGGACGTCGGCCGGGTCCTCAACCCGTCCCAGCTGGCGACCCGGATCGAGGCGGGCGTCACCCAGGGCATCGGCACCGCCCTGACGGAGAACCTCCGCACCGCCCGCGGCCTCATCCGCCACCCCGACCTCACCGGCTACGCCCTGCCGACCTCGCTCGACGCGCCTGACATCCGCATCGTCAGACTCGTCGAGGAACGCGACGTGGTGGCCCCGTTCGGCGCCAAACCCGCCTCGGCGGTCCCCGTGGTGACCTCCCCGGCCGCCGTGGCCGCCGCGGTCCGCTCGGCCACCGGCCGCCCGGTCAACCGCCTCCCGATCCGGCCGCAGGCAGCGGTGGCCGTCCCCAGGTCCTGAGCCCTGTGAGGCACAGCCGCCGGGGCGGCGGCCACCGGGGCCGGGCCCCGGCGGTGACCCCACCGGTCGGGTGACCGGGGACATGGCAGGTCGCGGCGGTGTGGGGCGACTATGGGCGGATGCACATCTGCGAGCCGGACCACCCCGACGGGGGCCCCACGCTGGCGCAGCTCCTCGCGCTGATCGCCGCAGGGACGCTCGACGTCGTCGTGGCGCCGTGCGGCACCGGCGTACCCGTGTCCGACGTGGTGCTGCACGATCCGGGTGAGGAGCGGGACGAGGACGCCCGGTCGGCCGCCGGGCTGGTCCTGCTCGCGGTCGGGGTGGAGGTCGCCTCGCCCGAGGCGGTCGACGTGCTGCGCGCCGCGGACCGTGCCGGAGCGGCGGCCGTGGTGATGCGGCGCGGCGCGCGGGGGCCACGGGCGGCGCTGCTGGAGGCGGCGGAGCGGGGGCGTACGGCGTTGCTGACCCGGCGGGCCGGGCAGGGCTGGACCGAGGTGCTCGGGCAGTTGCGGACGGCGCTGGTGCACAGCGTCCCGGACCGGTCCGGGAGCGCGGCCGGTGTGGACGGGCTGCGGCTGGGCGATCTGTCGGGGCTGGCCAACACCGTGGCGGACCTCGTCGGCGGTGCGATCACGATCGAGGACCCGCAGTCGCGGGTGCTGGCCTACTCGCGGATGGACCACGAGCCCGATCCGATGCGCCGGCTCACGATCCTCGGCCAGGAGGTGCCCCGCTGGCGGGTCGTCCAACTGCGGGAGAGCGGCTTCTTCCAGGCGCTGTGGAACACCGACGACGTGGTGCGCCTCCCCGCCGACGAGCGGTACGCCGAGCGGCTGGCCGTCGCGGTGCGGCACGGCTCCGAGGTGCTCGGCTCGATCTGGGCGGCGGCCGACGGGCGGCCGCTGGCCGAGGACGCGGTGGCGGCGCTGCGGACGGCGGCCCGTGCCGCGGTCCCGCACCTGTCGCACCACCGGACCTGGGGCCGGGCGGCGGCCTGGGCGCGCGAGGGTTCGGTGCACGCGCTCCTGGCGGGCAACGGGCAGGCGGCGCACGACGTGGGGATCGTCCGGGGCCGGCCGTACGCCGTGCTGGTGGCGGAGGCCTACGACGGACCGGAGACCGCGCCGGGTGACGTCGGGCAGCGGGTGCAGCGGGCGCAGCGGGTGCTCGATGGACTGGCGCTGCTGGCCGCGGCCTACCGCCCGGGGTGTGTGACCGCCCGGTCCGGGCAGCGGCTGTACGTCCTGGTGCCGGCCGTGGACGGCGAGAGCGACCCCGCGCGCACGCTGCTGGCCACGGCCCGTTCCGTGCCCCGGGGCGTGGTGTTCGCCGGAGCCGGGCCCGTGGTGTCGGAGCTGGCGGAACTGCCCGCCTCGCGGGACGCCGCGGAGCTGGTGGTGCGGGTGCTGCGGGAGCGCGCCGCGCGGCTGCCCCCTGCCGGGGCCGGTTCTGCGGTGGCGTCGTACGCGGAGGTCGCGGCCGAGGCGGACGTGCTGCGGCTGCTCGACCGGGTGGAGCCGCTGTGGCAGGAGATGGCGGGGCCGGTGCACGCGATGCTGGAGCACGACCGGTCGCACGGGGCGCGCTACGGCGAATCCGTCGCCGCGTACCTCGACGCCTTCGGCGACACGGCCGCCGCCGCGCGCCACCTCAACGTGCACCCGAATACGCTGCGGTACCGGCTGCGCCGGGCGCGGGAGCTGTTCGGGGTCGACCTGGCCGATCCGGCGGTGCGGTTCCTGGCGGAGATCGGCCTGCGCCTCGGGCCTGCCCGTCCCCGCTCCTGATTCCGGTTCTGCCCTGTCGGCCGGCGCCGACCTTCGTGTTCATGATCATTTACATGTCGGGGTGGACAGGGAAACCGGCCGGTCCTGGTCCTGGGCGACGAAGACATGCCGGGCCCCGCACACCGAAGCTGGACACAACAGCCCGCGGTCCGAGGCGCGGTGCATGAGCGGCCCATCACTTAGGAGTGTGGTTCAGGTGACTTCCTGTCCGGCCCCCCAGCGCAAGCGCGCCCGTGAGGCGGCACTCGCCCGTGCCGTCGAGGACGGACTGCTCGGTCCCGGCTCGCCCCTGGTCGGCCTGCTCGACGTCGACGGGGTACTGGCCGCGGTGGACGCGCTGAACGAAGCGTTCGAGGGGCCGGCCACGGTCCACCACACGTTCGCGGCCAAGGCGTGCGGCCTGGTGCCGGTGCTCCGGCTGCTCGCCGAGGCCGGCATGGGCTGCGAGGTGGCATCGCCCGGCGAGCTGGAACAGGCCCTCGCCGCGGGCTTCAGCCACGACCGGCTGGTCTTCGACAGCCCCGCGAAGACCGTCGAGGAGCTGGAGTTCGCCCTTGAGCACGGCATCGCGATCAACCTGGACAACTTCCAGGAACTTGAGCGCGTCGACCGCCTGCTGGCCGGCCGCGAGCCCGCCGGACCCATCGGTCTTCGGGTGAACCCCCAGGTCGGGGCCGGAGCCATCGGGGCGATGAGCACCGCCACCGCGACATCCAAGTTCGGCGTCGCGCTGCGCGACCCGGGAGCCGTCGACGCGGTGATCGAGGCCTTCACCACGCGCCCCTGGCTCAACCGCCTGCACGCCCACGTCGGCTCCCAGGGCTGCCCGCTGCCGCTCATCGCTCAGGGGGTCGGTGCCGCGTACGAACTGGCGGAACGGATCAACACCCTGCTCGGGCAAGCCCGGATCACCGGCCTGGACATCGGCGGCGGCCTGCCCGTGAACTTCGACAGCGAGGACGACCGCCCCACCTACACCGACTACGTCGCCGAACTGCGGACCGTCGCCCCCGGCCTCTTCGACGGCCGCTACACCCTCGTCACCGAGTTCGGCCGCTCGCTGCTGGCGAAGAGCGGCACCATCGGCTCGGTCGTCGAGTACACCAAGTCGGCCGGCGGCCGGCGGATCGCCGTCACGCACGCCGGCGCCCAGGTGGCCACCCGCACCGTGTTCATGCCCGACGCCTGGCCCCTGCGCGTCGGCGTGTTCGACGCCGCGGGCCGGCCCAAGGAGGGGCCGCTCCAGGTCGTGGACATCGCCGGACCGTGCTGCTTCGCCGGGGACCTGACCGCGAGCGCCCGCGAACTCCCGGTGGTCGAGCCTGGGGACGTGGTGGCGCTGTACGACACCGGGGCGTACTACTTCTCGTCGCACTTCTCCTACAATTCCCTGCCCAGACCCGCTGTGTACGGTTATCGCACGGATTTTGCCGGGCAGGTCCGACTCGCCATGGTCCGCGAGGCCCAGAGCGTGCGCGAAGTCGTGGAGGAGAGCGGCCTCTCCCACGCGGACGCGCTCGTGGCGCTGTGCGCGCGGGGGCCGGAGCGGACACCGAAGAAGGAGGTGGCGGGGTGAAGCGCGTCCTCATATCCGCCGACGGTCGACTTCTCCGACCTGACCGCGCACGGCGGCTTCGCGCCGAACGGCTTCACCGCGATCTTCACCGCGACCGTCGTGGTCATCTTCGCGTTCGGCGGAGCCGGGATCGTCACCATCGCCGCCGCGGAGAGCAAGGAGCCCGAGCGTTCGGTGGCCCGCGCCACCATCGGGATCATCCTCTGTACCGGACGCCGGGGTCACCGACTGACCCGCCACACGGAACCGCCCGCTCCCCGTCCGGAAGGACGGGGAGCGGGCGGTTCCGTACACCGAGCGTGACCGGAATCGAACCGGTGTAACTCGAGTTGCAGTCGAGCCCCTGAGCCTCTCGGGCACACGGCCGTGCGTTGTTCCGGTACCGACCGTAGGGGCTCGTGACCACGGCCGCCAAGGGCGCGGGCCGTTCCGCAACGCGACTGCCATACCGCGTTCATGAACAGCCGTCCGGTCCTACGACCAAGGGACCAGAACGGGAGCGACTCGCGACAGGGTTCAAGGTGGGTTTTGCCCCTTACTCTGGGGTTCATGACCGTCCTGGAACCGCGTGACGCCGAGGTCTCGGCCCGCCTCAAAGACATCGATGACCTGCACGGGACCGTGGTCGCGGGCACGGCGGAAGGGGTGCTCGGGCGGACCTACCGGGCGCTCAGCATCGGCATCGTCTCCGTCGTGTTCCTGATCGCCTTCGAGGCCACCGCCGTGGGGACCGCGATGCCGGTCGCCGCCCGTGAGCTGCACGGCGTCCCGCTGTACGCGTTCGCGTTCTCGGCGTACTTCACCACCAGCCTCTTCGCCATGGTGCTCTCCGGCCAGTGGGCCGACCGGCGCGGTCCGCTGGGGCCGCTCGCCGCCGGCATCAGCGCCTTCGGGGTGGGTCTGCTGCTCTCCGGGACCGCGGGCACCATGTGGATGTTCATCGCGGGGCGGGCCGTGCAGGGCCTCGGCGGCGGGCTGGTGATCGTCGCGCTGTACGTGGTGGTCAGCCGGGCCTACCCGGAGCCGCTGCGGCCCGCGATCATGGCCGGGTTCGCCGCGAGCTGGGTGATCCCGTCCGTCGTCGGGCCGCTGGCCTCCGGGAGCGTGACCGAGCACCTGGGCTGGCGCTGGGTCTTCGTCGGCATCCCGGTCCTGGTGGTCTTCCCGCTGGCGCTCGCGCTGCCCGCGATCCGGCGGATGGCGTCCGGGCCCGCAGACCCGGCGGCGCCCGTCGAGCCGTTCGACCGCCGGCGCGTCGTGCTCGCGCTGGGAATCTCGCTGGGCGCGGGGCTGCTCCAGTACGCCGGGCAGGAGCGGAACTGGTTCTCGCTGCTGCCGGCCGCCGCGGGGATCGCCCTGCTCATCCCCGCGATCCGCGGTCTGCTGCCCCATGGCACCGGACGGGCGGCGCGCGGGCTGCCCTCCGTGGTGCTGCTGCGCGGGGTCGCGGCCGGGTCGTTCGTCGCCGCCGAGTCGTTCGTCCCCCTGATGCTGGTCACCCAGCGCGGCCTGTCCCCGACGATGGCCGGGCTGTCGCTCGCGGCCGGTGGCGCGACGTGGGCGCTGGGCTCGTTCCTGCAGTCCCGGCCGCGCCTGGAGCCGCACCGCGAGCGGCTGATGGTGGGCGGCATGGTGCTGGTAGCCGCGGCGATCGCCGCCGCGCCCGCCGTGCTGATCGACGGGGTACCCGTCTGGACGGTCGCCGTGGCCTGGGCGGTCGGCTGCCTCGGCATGGGCGCGGTGATCGCGTCGACCAGCGTGCTGCTGCTGAAGCTGTCCGGACCGCATGAGGCGGGGGCGAACTCCGCGGCTCTGCAGATCTCGGACGGCCTCTCCAACGCCCTCCTGCTGGCGGCGGGCGGCGCGGGGTTCGCGGCGCTCGGCGGGGGAGCGGTGGGGGCCGTGCACGAGGCCGTCGAGGCGGGCTCCTCCGGCTCGCACCCGGGGGCGTTCGCGGTGGTGTTCCTGCCGATGGCGGGGGTGGCGCTGGTGGGGGCGTGGGTGGCTACGCGGGTGCGCGAGCGGTGAGTGGTACCGATCTGGCCCGGACCGCCCAGCAGGGCATCGTGCGCAAGACGGCGAAGGAGCAGGCGGCCAAGTGGGGCGAGCTCATGGAGCGGCTCAGGTGAGCTGTATCTACCTGTCCTGCGAAGGCATTCCCGTCATCGCCGAGCACGCCTGCCCCGATATGCAGATCATGGTCCGCGACGCCGGACTCCTCGAATCGGCTGCCCACCGGCCGTCCGCGGCCATGTTCGGTGAGGAGGCGTATCCGGACGTCGTGGACAAGGCGGCCGCACTGCTCCAGTCCCCGGCGACCAACCGTCCGCTCTTCGACGGGAACAAGCGCACCGCCTGGCTGTCGTGCAGGGCTTCCTCAACGATGAACGGCGTCGATCTCCGCCCCGGTATTGATGCGGCGGAACGCCTGGTCATCGCGGTCGCCACAGGCGAAATGGACGAGGTGAAGGTCATCTCCCAGGGGCTGCGCGACCTGGTCACCGGTCACGTGTGAGAGCCGTCGCAATTCGCCTCCGGGTGGCGGCGTCCAGGGCGGATCGCACCCCGCCCCCCGGTAGGGTGGCCCGGTTGTCGTATCGCGTGCGCGCCCGTCCCGGCCCGTGCGGACAGCACCCCACGTACCCGAGAGACCCGAACCGGAGACCGTGACTACTACCGCCTCCCACCACCTCTCACCCGCCTTTCCCGGTCGCGCCCCCTGGGGTACGGCCGGGAAGCTGCGAGCCTGGCAGCAGGGCGCCATGGAGAGGTACATCCAGGAGCAGCCGCGCGATTTCCTCGCCGTCGCGACCCCCGGCGCCGGTAAGACCACCTTCGCGCTGACCCTCGCGTCATGGCTGCTGCACCACCACGTCGTGCAGCAGGTCACCGTCGTGGCACCGACCGAGCACCTCAAGAAGCAGTGGGCGGAGGCCGCCGCCCGGATAGGGATCAAGCTCGACCCCGACTACAGCGCGGGCCCCGTGAGCAAGGAGTACCACGGGGTCGCCGTCACATACGCGGGTGTCGGGGTCCGCCCGATGCTGCACCGCAACCGGTGCGAGCAGCGCAAGACCCTGGTGATCCTCGACGAGATCCACCACGCCGGTGACTCGAAGTCCTGGGGCGAGGCGTGCCAGGAGGCGTTCGACCCGGCGACCCGCCGGCTCTCGCTCACCGGTACGCCGTTCCGCTCCGACACCAACCCGATCCCCTTCGTCGTGTACGAGGAGGGGAACGACGGCATCCGGCGGTCCTCCGCCGACTACACCTACGGCTACGGCAACGCGCTGGCCGACGGCGTGGTCCGCCCGGTGATCTTCCTCAGTTACAGCGGCAACATGCGCTGGCGCACCAAGGCCGGTGACGAGATCGCAGCCCGGCTCGGTGAGCCGATGACCAAGGACGCCATCGGGCAGGCCTGGCGCACCGCGCTGTCGCCCACCGGTGACTGGATCCCCAACGTGCTCAGCGCCGCCGACAAGCGGCTGACCGAGGTCCGCAAGGGCATTCCGGACGCGGGCGGCCTGGTCATCGCGACCGACCAGGAGTCCGCCCGCGAGTACGCCAAGATCCTCAAGAAGGTGACCGGCGAGAAGGCCACCGTCGTCCTGTCCGACGAGAAGGCCGCGTCCAAGCGGATCGACAAGTTCACCGAGGACGGTTCGCGCTGGATGGTCGCCGTCCGGATGGTGTCCGAGGGCGTCGACGTGCCGCGCCTCGCGGTCGGCGTGTACGCCACCACCATCTCGACGCCGCTCTTCTTCGCCCAGGCGGTCGGCCGCTTCGTGCGCTCCCGCAGGCGCGGCGAGACCGCCTCGGTCTTCGTGCCGACGATCCCGATGCTGCTCGACTTCGCCAACGAGATGGAGGTCGAACGGGACCACGTCCTCGACAAGCCCAAGAAGGGCAGCGACGAGGAGAACCCGTTCGCGGAGGAGGACAAGCTCCTCGCCGACGCCGAGAAGCTGGAGGACGAGGAGACCGAGGAGCAGCTGCCCTTCGAGGCGCTGGAGTCCGACGCGGTCTTCGACCGGGTGCTGTACGACGGTGCCGAGTTCGGCATGCAGGCGCACCCGGGCAGCGAGGAGGAGCAGGACTACCTCGGAATCCCAGGGCTGCTGGAGCCCGACCAGGTGCAACTGCTGCTCCAGAAGCGGCAGAGCCGGCAGATCGCACACAGCCGCCAGAAGCCGGCCTCCGAGGCGGATCTGCTGGAGAAGCCGGCCGGTGACCGGCCGGTGGTCACGCACAAGCAGTTGCTCGGGCTGCGCAAGCAGCTGAACACGATGGTGTCGGCCTACACGCACCAGAGCGGCAAACCGCACGGTGTCATCCACACCGAGCTGCGCCGGGTGTGCGGCGGGCCGCCGAGCGCGGAGGCCACGGCCGGGCAGATCGAGCAGCGGATCAAGAAGGTCCAGGAGTGGGCCACCCGCATGACGTGAGCCCACCGGAACACATGGGCACCGGCCCGGGGCACAGGACAGCCGTCCTCGCCCCGGGCCGGTGTCATGGGCGGGCCGGCGTCATGGGGCCGAGGCCGGCGTCATGAGTGGGCCGCCGCTACCAGACGAACGGTGCGGACTGGGTGGTCGTCGCCACGCACGGCACGGTGGCCGACGTCGGGGACGAGGCCGCGATCTGCAGCGACCAGTTGGTGGTGCTCGGGGGAGCGGGCAGCACCGTGGAGTTGGTGCTGCCCCCGGCCGCGAGCGTGCCGGAGGTGAGCTTCAGCGGGCCGAGGGTGATCGGGTTGCCGCCGCTCAGGCCGGGGTTGGTCTTCGCGGAGAACTGGACCTGGCTGGTGACGCCGCCCGAGGTCTTGGTGAGCTTGAGCGTCGTCGTGATGCTGTTCGGGTCGGCACTCGTGCCGGCCGGCATGGTGATCGCCGTGGAGGTGATCTTGATGGTCTTGTTCGTGCCCGAGTCGGCGGCGGTCAGGGTGGCGACGCCGCTGCCCCAGGAGCCGCAGTCGTAGCTCGCCGTCGCGGTGAGCGGGACCACGGCAGAGGCCGTCGGGGACGACAGCGCGAGCATCGCGCCGACGGCACACGCGGCGCCCGCCACCAGCGGCAGGCGTCTTCGGCTCGGGACGTGACGTGAGGAGATCGACATGACGGGTGGAACTCCTTCCGGTTGAATTCCGCAGATTCGCTGGAGCGGTACCAGCCTGCGGATCTGCGTGCCGGGCCCGGCATGTCGGGTGCAGTGAAACGGTGATCTTCGAAGATGTCAACGGATGCGCCGAAAAAGCGTGCTGAAATGCTTTTCGGGCATTTCCGAAAGGATCAATTCGGTCTCTCTTGACTTCTCTGCGCCAGAGCTCGTCAATGTGCGCAATCAATGGGCGATGAAAGGGTGTCAGGTGATCCGACGACGAAGACCCGGGGTGACCGGTCTGCTCGCAGCCTGCTTCGTACTGTCGCTGGGCTGTGTCGGGGCCGCCGCGCCGCTTCCGCCGTACCACGCGACGGCGGCCGCGGCCGGCACGGTGGCCCCGACCGTCCACTGCACCCTGCCCGCGGGCCAGGGCGAGGCGACCGGGCCGCAGGAGATGAACGTCGAACTGTCGCCCGCGGTCGTCGCCCCGGGGGGCAAGGTGCACGCCAAGGTGACGCTCGGGGCGTCCCCCGCCACCAGCGCCATCGCCCTGGACGACGTGCCGACCATCCCGAGCCTCGACCTCGCGATGTCCGGCGGGGCCACCGGCACCGTCACCGTGCGGGGCGCCGAGTTCACCATGGACGTGCCGGCCGGGGAACCCATTGAGATTCCCGCGTACGAAGGCGACTTCCTGGTCCCGGTGAACGCCTCCGGTGAGATCTCGCTCGCCCCGGTCCGCACCCTCACCCAGACCAAGGTCCTCGGATCGGTCTTCGAGACGCCGTGCGACGTCGTCGGTGACGTGGACAGCGTCGGCACCGTCACCGCGGAGGGCTCCACCTCCGAGCCCGCCACCCTGACCGCCCCGGCCGACCCGGTTCGCCCCAACACCGCGGTCAAGCTGCGTGGTTCGCGGTGGACGCCGGACAGCACCCCCGTGCCGTCGCTCTGCGCGGCGGGCGGTGGCGGCTGCGATCCCTTGAAGTTCACCTCGAACACCCTGCGGATCGACTCCTACGGCACGCTCACCGGCACCGCGACCCTCGGCGAGGCCGGGGCGGTGCCCGACGGCGGGTACGAGGTGAAGGTCAACGACGGCACGAAGGAGGCCACCGCCCCCCTCACCGTCAGGGCCGTCGCGGCCGGCGACCGGGAGATCTCGCTGTCCGCGGACAGCGGGCCGGTCGGCAGCGTGGTCACCGTCAGCGGCCGGAACTACAACCCGGACCGCTGGATCAACATCATCGGCCTCGACGCGGCGGGCACCGGCCTCGACGACAGCGCGGTCTACGTCAAGAGCGGTCCGGACGGCACCTTCGCCGTCGAGTTCACCGTCATCTCCGACGCCGTCGTCGCCGTCCAGGCCGACGAGGGAAACGACCCGGCGACCGTCCGCACGGCGCCGTTCACCGTCACCACGGAGGGGGGCGGCGGGGACGACGGCGGCACGGCGGAACAGCGGCTGACCACCGAGGTCAGGGCCGGGACGCTGTCCATGACCCAGGCCGGTGACACCGTCGACTTCGGCACCACGGTCCTGGGCACGGACACCGGCGCGCAGCGGGCCCGGCTCAACCGGGTCGAGGTGGAGGACGCCAGAGGCGTCAACAGCGGATGGTCGCTGACCGCCACCCTGACCCGCTTCACGAGCGCCGACGGGAACATCATCCCGGCCTATGCCGTGCGGTGGACCCCGGCCTGCTCGGCACAGGACGGGAGCGTGGGGACACCGGTGGCCGGAGCGCACACGGCGCTCGGGAGCGAGGCGGCGAGCCTCTGCCGGGTGGATCCGGACGGATCACGTCCGTTCACCGGCGGGAAGTTCGACGCCGATGCGGATCTCTCCCTCACCGTTCCCGAATTCACCCGGCCCGGAGATTACAGCGCCACCCTGACCCTGACCCTGCTGTAACAGGGGTCACCGGGGAAAGTCCTTCCGGATGCCCGTCCGCTCCCTACGGCAATGGAGCGGACGGGCGTTTCCCGTTCCGCATTCTCATCCTTCCCCTCATTCGGACCGTTCGCATTCCGCTTCCTTTGGAGGAGCCGTATGTTCGCGCATCGCAGATCCGCCGGCACGAGAAGACCGGGTGGCCCGGCATTACGCCGTGCCGTCGCACTCGGCGCCACCACCCTGCTCGTCTGGACCGGCGGATCCGCCGCCCTGGCACCCCTCGCCCACGCCGGTACGGTCACCCCGACCGTGCACTGCACCCTGCCGGCCGGCCAGGGCGAGGCGACCGGGCCGCAGCAGATGAACGTCGAACTCACCCCCGACGTCGTCGACCCCGGCGGCAAGGTCCACGCGAAGGTGACGCTCGGTCCGTCCCCCGCCACCAGCGGGCTCAGCCTCAGCGACGTGCCCACCACCCCGAGCCTCGACCTCGCCATGTCCGGCGGCGCCACCGGCACGGTGACGGTCACCGGCCCGCAGGTCTCCCTCGACGTACCGGCCGGGAAACCGATCGAGATCCCGCCTTACGAAGGGGACTTCATCGTCCCCGCCGACGCGAGCGGACCGGTCTCCTTCACCCCGCTGCGCAATCTCACGCGCACCAAGGTGCTCGGCGGCACCTACGAGACGCCGTGCGTCGTGACCGCGGGCGGCGGGTCCATCGGCACCGTGACCGTGGAGGGCAGTGCCGGACAGCCGGCCACACTGATCGCCCCCACCACCCCGGTGCGGCCGTCCACCGCGGTCACCCTGGCAGGCAGCCGCTGGACACCGTCCGCCACCCCCGTACCATCGCTCTGCGCGGCGGACGGCGGCGGCTGCGACCCCGCCAAGTTCGCCGCCTCCACCCTCGCGATCGACGGCTCCGGGCAGCTGACCGGCAACGCCGTGCTCGCGGAGGCGGGCGCCGTACCGGACGGCTCGTACCTGGTGAAGGTCGGCGACGGCACGAAGGAGACGCCCGCGCCCCTGACCGTCCGCGCCTTCGCACCCGACGGGCCCCGCGCGATCGCGCTGTCCCGGAGCAGCGGGCCGGTCGGCAGCGTCATCACCGTCACCGGGAGCAACTACTTCCAGGACCGGTGGATCAACACGGTCGCCCTCGACGCGAGCGGGGCGACCCTCGACGACACCGCCGTCTACGTGAAGAGCGGCCCCGACGGGAGGTTCAGCGTCGACCTCACCGTCTCGGACCCGGCGATCGCCTCGGTCCAGGTCGACGAGGCCAACGACCCGGCGACCGTACTCACCACGCCGTTCACCGTGACCGAGGCCACCGCGACGCTCTCGGCGGGCGCGGCCAAGGTCAAACCGGGCGGGTCCATCGGCGTCTCCGGCGACGGCTGGCCGTCCGGCGGCACCCCGGCCGCCGCGCTGTGCGCCGCCGACGGCACCGGCTGCGACACGGCCCGGATCAGCGGCTCCACCCTCCGGATCAGCGCCGACGGCAACCTGACCGGCACGGTCACCGTCGCCGGCTCCACCCCGCGCGCCATGTACGCGCTCCGCGTCACCGCCGGCAGCTCTGAGGCCCTCACCCAGCTGACCGTCTCACCGACGTATCTCGTCCTCACCCCGGCGGCCGGCCCGAAGGGCACCGCGGTCACCGTCCTGGGACAGGGCTTCGCGAAGGTGGCGACCGTGTCGATCGTCGGGCTGCGGGCGGACGGCTCGCAGACCTCCGACCCGGTGCGGACGAAGGTGGTCGGCCTCGACGGGGCGTTCTCGCAGACGTTCACCGTCAAGGCGGCCGACACCGTCGCGATCCGGGTCCGCGAGGTCCTCGTCAACCCGCGCACCGAGACGGCCGCCTTCACCGTCCAGGACGGCACGGTCCCGGCCGGGCCGTCCTTCGCGCTCTCGCCGCCCGAAGGGCCGGTCGGCACGGTGGTCCAGGTGACCGGCCGCGGCTTCGCACCCGTCGCCACGGTCTCGGTGACCGGACGCACCGCGGACGGGAAGCAGACCTCCGACTCCTACGTCACCCGGATCATCGGACTCGACGGCACCTTCGCCCTCAACTTCACCGTCCGGGACCCGGCGACGAAGTCGATCCGGGCCTGCGAAGTGCTCGTGAACGGTAAAACCGTCCAGCAATTGTTCACGGTGAGTTAACGCTGGTTCACCTCTGGTGTACGGAGGGTCGCGAGGGAGTCGGCCGACATGGACGCGCGTAGATCCGAGCCATCTGGCCGACGCCCCGCTGACCGGCACTTATGCTCGGGCGGCACAAGCGCTTTTCCGCAGGCGCCCGGATTCTGGACGAGGTCTTCCGCTGAGCGGACTGGCTCGCTACTGTCCCAAAAATGTGAACGCCCCGTGGCAACGCCGCCGCGGAGCGCAGCCGGTGCCTTGGCCAGGCCGGCGGCCTCTCCGTGCGTCGCCGCTGGGACCGGTGGCGCACAACCCGTGGGAACCAGCCGCCGCCGCTCACCAAAGAGGAGAGGGCGTCGTGACCGCGGAGACCTCGCAGACGCTCGACCGAGGACTGCGTGTCCTCAAACTGCTTGCCGACACCGACCACGGACTGACGGTCACCGAGTTGTCGAACAAACTCGGCGTCAACCGCACCGTGGTCTACCGTCTGCTCGCCACCCTGGAGCAACACACTCTGATACGGCGCGACTTGGGCGGAAGAGCCAGAGTCGGCCTGGGCGTGCTGCGCCTGGGCCGACAGGTGCATCCGCTCGTCCGGGAGGCCGCGCTGCCCGCACTGCGCTCGCTCGCGGAGGACATAGGGGCCACGGCCCACCTCACGCTCGTCGACGGCACGGACGCGCTGGCCGTCGCGGTCGTCGAACCGACCTGGACGGACTACCACGTCGCGTACCGGGCCGGCTTCCGCCACCCGCTCGACCGGGGCGCCGCGGGCCGGGCGATCCTCGCGGCCCGGCAGAAGCCGGTGGGCGAGACCGCGTTCACCCTCACCCACGGCGAGTTGGAAGCCGGGGCGAGCGGTGCGGCGGCCGCGCTGATGGGGGTGACGGGGGTCGAGGGCAGCGTGGGTGTGGTGATGCTCGCGGACGCGGTCCCGGAACGGGTCGGACCCCGGGTCGTGGACGCGGCCCGAGAAGTGGCGGACGCGCTTCGCTAGCGCGTGGCCC